>NZ_JALQDB010000002.1:0-294119 GCF_023631465.1 Caballeronia sp. GAWG1-1 | reverse complement strand
CCAGAATATCGGCGAACCCCCCGCCAACCCGCTAGCACACGGACTACGCGATACCACCGACCACCGCCCAAACCAGAAACTCCACCAACAAACGCCCCCCCCCCCCCACCCCCCCCCCCCCCCCCCCCCCCCCCCCCCCCCCCCCCCCCCCCCCCCCGGCTCTTTCTTTTGGAATACGACAAAGCGGGCCGATAAGCCGGATTCTGTGCACGCAATACGCCCGAAAGCGATCGCGCGTGGCAGTCATTCCTCTAGGCGCGCCATTGCTGACGCGCTCAAGCTTCCTACCCGCAGACGAACGGGGGCACCGTCCTGCATCTCGAAGATGCGCGCCTGCCTATTTGGAATTGCTCCGGGTGGAGGTTACCGTGCCGGCCAGTCTCACGATGGCCGCGGTGCGCTCTTACCGCACCGTTTCACCCTTACCTGATCTCCCGACTTGCGCCAGGAGCCATCGGCGGTTTGCTTTCTGTTGCCCTGTTCCGCGTGTTGCCACGGATGGCCGTTAGCCATCACCCTGCCCTGTGGAGTCCGGACTTTCCTCGCCCTCGACGCACGAAACGTCGAAGCCGCGACTGCCTGGCCTGCTTTGCGGGGTCGATTCTAGCATCGGGTGTCTACCGCATCTCGAGGAATAGCTTTTTGCCTGCGAATCGTGCGCGCTGCGTTGGCCGCGACGTCTCACGCGCTGCGTCTGCCCGAACGAAACACTGTCGTATCGTCGTAAAACGCGGGGGATTCGTTTGCTTGCCACCAGCCCGGCACGCCAAGCACCGGTATCGGCGAGAAAGCGCGGCTTTCGATCGTCCCGGCATTCAGGCTTGCCGTTACGCGTTCATCGAGCAAGGCGCGGCGGGCGGTATCGTCAAGAGAGAAGTAGTCAGCGGGCACCGGCACGAGCCACGCGTGCCCTGTGCACGCCTTGTACGGCGCAACGAGTTTTTCCAGCAGCGCGTGTCCGAAAATGCGCGCCTCACAGCGCTTACCCCACGCCGCACGGCCCTCGATGAAAAGCGCACGCCAGTCGAAGCGGCGCAAGGCATCGGCGAGCATTGCGTCCGAGTAAGCGAAAAACACCGCGTTTTCGTCGAAAAGCGTAAGCGCGTCGCGCACGCCGCCGCGCGTCGGACCGATACCGCGCGTCTCGATCTGCTCGGCCTGTCGCGCATTGAGCGCCGCCTTGACGCGCGGATACGCAAACCACATCAGGCCGTTGAAAAAATCGTGGAGGTTATGGCGCGTGGGCACGCATCCCGTTTCGGCGATATGCCCTTCATACGACGCCCCGTCCGGCAAGGCTTCCTGCGCGATAAACGCGAGCGGCCGAGCGCGCCCCGTGACATGCGCGGCGGCTTGGGCGTCGTCGTTCAGGATGGACAAATAGCGCGCCGGGCTATCGAGCGCGGCGGCTTGCCAGCGCCTGCCGCGCGTTTCGATCGATGGTAACCACGGGCGCGTCCAGTCGATTGCCGCGAAACGGCCAACGCCGTCTTCAGCCGCCCCCGACGCGCCGCTCACTCAACTTGCCTCCACGAAGCGCCATCCGATCGATTCCCCGCCACGCAGCGGCACGACCTCTTCGTCGCCGACGAAAAATTCGGCGGGCAGCGTCCACGATGCGCGCTCGAGCGTCACTTTCTCGGCGCTGCGCGGCAGGCCGTAGAAATCCGCGCCATGAAAGCTCGCGAAACCTTCCAGTTTGTCGAGCGCGCCGGCTTTATCGAAGGCTTCCGTATAGAGGTCGAGCGCGTGGAGCGCCGTGTAACAGCCCGCGCAACCGCACGCGTGCTCTTTCAAGCCTTTCGGATGCGGCGCGCTGTCCGTGCCGAGGAAAAAGCGCGCGTTGCCGGACGTCGCCGCCTCGACCAGCGCCACGCGATGCGTCTCGCGCTTCAACACCGGCAGGCAGTAGTAATGCGGCCGGATGCCGCCCACGAGAATGGCATTACGGTTGAACAGCAGGTGATGCGCGGTGATGGTCGCGCCGATTGTGCCATCCGGACCTTCGGCGTCGCGCACGTAATCGGCGGCGTCCTTCGTCGTAATGTGCTCAAACACCACCTTGAGCGCGGGGAAATCGCGGCGCAGCGGCAACAGCACGCGGTCGATGAACACCTTCTCGCGATCGAAGATATCGATATCGCCATCGGTCACTTCGCCGTGGATGAGCAGCGGCATGCCCGTTTCCTGCATGACTTCGAGCGTCTTCGCGCATTTGCCGAGGCTCGTCACGCCCGCGTCCGAATTGGTCGTCGCGCCCGCCGGATAAAGCTTCACACCGTGCACGAAGCCGCTATCGCGCGCCCGGCGGATCTCGTCAGGCGGCGTGTTGTCGGTGAGATAGAGCGTCATCAGCGGCTCGAAACGCGCGGCGGCGCCGTCTTTCGGCAGCGCGGACAGGATGCGCTCGCGATAAGCCGCGGCCATTTCCGTGGTCGTCACGGGCGGCTTCAGGTTCGGCATGATGATCGCGCGACCGAACTGGCGCGCCGTATGCGGCAGGACGGCGGCGAGCATCGCGCCGTCGCGCACGTGCAGATGCCAGTCGTCGGGACGCGCAATCGTGAGTGTCGTGAGCGAATCGGGCGAGGCGGAATTGGACATGGCGTGATGGCGGCGGAAACGTTGGAGTCGGGAGATCTAAAGACCTGGCAAAAACATCCGTGGAAAATTGACAACGCCGCGTTTTGCCCGACGCCGTTCGAATTTTGGATGACTGCCCCGGTGATATGCTTGTCGGACGTATTGTAACAACGGGCTCAATGCCCTTACCGGCTCTCGCTTTCAGCAACATGTGCCAACTTCTCGGAATGAATTGCGCCGAACCGACCGATGTGACGTTCTCGTTCACCGGGTTCGCCGCGCGTGGCGGGGTCACGGATCACCACGCGGACGGCTGGGGTATCGCGTTCTTCGAGGACAAGGCGTGCCGGCTTTTCATCGACCATGAATCGTCCGCCAAGTCGCCGCTCGCGGAGATGGTGAAGCGCTATCCGATCAAATCGAAGAACACCATCGCGCACATTCGCAAGGCGACGCAAGGGCATATCCTGTTGGAAAACTGCCATCCGTTCCTGCGTGAGTTGTGGGGACGGCACTGGATCTTCGCGCACAACGGCGATCTCAAAGACTACGCGCCCGAACTGAACGGCCTGTATCAACCCGTCGGCAACACGGACAGCGAGCTTGCCTTTTGCACGCTGCTGGAAGGTTTGCGCAAGGCGTTTCCGCGCTCGCAGCCGCCGCTGGAAGAATTGTTCGACGCGCTCGCCTCACTTACAGGCGAGATCACGAAGCACGGCGTGTTCAATTTCCTGATGTCCAACGGCCAAGCGCTCTTCTCGCACTGCTCGACGCATTTGTACTATCTGGTTCGCAGTTGGCCGTTTTCGACCGCGCATCTGATCGACGCGGACATGTCGATCGATTTCGCCAAGTACACGACGCCGGAAGATCGCGTGGCGGTCATCGCCACCTCGCCGCTCACCGATAACGAAGTCTGGACGCGTTTTGCGCCCGGCGATCTCGCCATGTTCCAGAAAGGCGCGCTCTCGCGCACGGTGAACATTCCGGTGCCGGATGAAGTCGCGAAGAAGGCGGCCGAGCCGCTTGCCAAAGCGTGCGTGGGATCGGCGCTGAAGATCGAGGAAATTCAGTCGACGGCGTCGGTGGAAACCGAACTCGGGATCGAATAAAACGGAATCGAACGCTGAATAAAAACGGCCTTCCTCACGGAAGGCCGTTTTGCATGACGCCGCTAAAACGCGTCAATGCAGGATTTTCGCCAGAAAGTCCTTCGCGCGATCCGACTTCGGATTCGCAAAGAACGCTTCCTTCTGGTCGTCCTCGACGATCAATCCCTTGTCCATGAAGATCACGCGATGCGCGACCTTCTTCGCGAAGCCCATTTCGTGCGTCACGCACATCATGGTCATGCCTTCCTGCGCGAGTTCGACCATCACGTCGAGCACTTCGTTGATCATCTCGGGATCGAGCGCGGAGGTCGGTTCGTCGAAGAGCATGGCGATCGGGTCCATGGACAGCGCGCGGGCAATCGCCACGCGTTGCTGCTGCCCGCCCGACAACTGGCCCGGAAACTTGTCCGCGTGCGCGCGCAGGCCCACGCGATCGAGCAGTTTGAGACCCTTCGTCGTCGCTTCGTCGTTCGAACGGCCCAGCACCTTGATCTGCGCGAGCGTCAGGTTCTGCACGATCGACAGATGCGGAAACAGCTCGAAATGCTGGAACACCATGCCGACCTTCGAACGCAGCTTCGAGAGATTGGTCTTCTTGTCCGTGAGCGATTGACCGTTGATGGTGATCTCGCCCTTCTGAAACGGTTCGAGACCGTTCACGGTCTTGATGAGCGTCGACTTCCCCGAACCCGACGGGCCGCACACCACGACGACCTCGCCTTTCTTCACTTCGGTCGTGCAGTCCGTCAGCACCTGGAACTGCCCGTACCACTTGGAAACATTCTTGATAGAGATCATCTTGCGACCTTTTTCTGAAGACTTTTTACGAGTGCCGATGCCAACACGCAAACCACGAAATAGCACGCGCCGGCGAACAGCACCATCTCGACGGTCGTGCCGTCGCGGTCGCCGATGTTCGTCGCCGTGCGGAAGAAGTCCGCGAGACTGATCACGTAGACGAGCGACGTATCCTGGAACAGGACGATTGCCTGCGTGAGCAACAGCGGCACCATTGCGCGGAAAGCCTGCGGCAGCACGACGAGTTTCATCGCCTGGCCGTAGGTCATGCCGAGTGCGAACGCCGCGTTCACCTGACCGCGCGCCACTGCCTGAATGCCCGCGCGAATGATCTCCGAATAGTACGCAGCTTCGAAGAGCGAGAACGCGACCATCGCGGAAGCGAGGCGAATGTCGATATCGGCGGATAAGCCGAGCACATTCTGCAGCAACTGCGGCACGATCAGGAAGAACCACAGCAACACCATCACGAGCGGAATCGAGCGGAACACCGTGACGTAAGCGCTCGCGAACCACTGCAAGGGCTTCACGCCCGACAGACGAAACAGCGCGAGCACCGTGCCCCAGACAATGCCGATCACGATGGCGAGCACCGTGATCTGCAGCGTGATGATGGCGCCCGTCCACAGCGTGGGCCACGCGCCCACAATGCCGCTCCAGTTGAATTGATGCATTACTTGCCTCCGATGTAGCCAGGCAACCGGGTCTTCGCTTCGACCCAGCGCATCAGGTTCATCACGACGAGGTTGATGAGCATGTAAGCGAGCGTCACCGCGATGAACGACTCATACGTCTGCGCCGTGTAGTCGACGAGTTGCCGCGCCTGCGCCGAAAGGTCGAGCAGACCGATGGTCGACGCGACCGCCGAATTCTTGAACACGTTGAGGAATTCCGACGTGAGCGGCGGCACGATGATGCGATAAGCGACCGGCATCAACACATAGCGATACGTCTGCCATTGCGTGAAGCCCATTGCGAGACCCGCGTTGCGTTGACCAGGCGGCAGCGCGCTGATGCCCGAGCGCACCTGTTCGCACACGCGCGCGCCGGTGAAGAGTCCGAGACAAATGATCGACGAGGAAAAGAACTGCGCCGATGGCGGCAGTTGCTTGAACCAGTTGCCGATGGAAGGCGGCAGCAACTCGGGTATCACCAGATACCAGACGAAGAACTGCACGATCAATGGAATATTACGGAAGATCGCGACATAGACAGTGCCGATGGCCGCCAGGAAGCGATTCGGGACCGTACGCAAGATGCCGAACAACGAGCCGACCACAAGCGCGATCACCCAAGCCGCGAGCGACACGGTAATCGTCACCCAGAAGCCGGAAATCAGCCAGCCGAGATACGTGGTGGGCTCGCCGGTCGAAACCGGACTCAGCAGAATGCCCCAGTTCCAGTGGTAAGACATGGACCTCACTCCAAAAAGAAACGGAAGAAGCAAGCTCCTTCCGTATCGTTCGCTCGATAGTCGAACCGGTTAGTCGATTACTTTGTCATTCGGGCTCTTGAAGAGAGCCTTAATGTCGTCGCTTTCCGGGAAGTTGAGGTTGAGGCCCTTCGGCGGAATCGGGCTTTCGAACCACTTCTTGTAGATCTTGTCGGCGTCGCCCGAGGTTTCCACCTTGGCGATGGCGTCGTCCACGACCTTCTTGAACTCGGGGTCGTTCTTGCGCATCATGCAGCCGTACGCTTCATGCGATTGCGGCGCGCCGACGATCACGAAATCGTTCGGCGTGTTGGACTTGGCGCGTTCGCCCGCGAGCAACGCATCGTCCATCATGAACGCGACGGCGCGGCCGGTCGACAGCGTGAGGAACGACTCGCCGTGATCCTTCGCGCTGATGATGTTCATGCCCATGCTCTTGTCCTGATTCATCTTGCGAAGCAGGCGCTCGGAAGTCGTGCCGGCGGTCGTCACGACCGTCTTGCCCTTCAGGTCCGCCCAGTCCTTCACGCCGGAATCCTTCTTGGTCATGAGGCGCGTGCCGATCACGAAAATCGTGTTCGAGAAGGCCACTTGCTGCTGACGTTCCGCGTTGTTCGTGGTCGAGCCGCACTCGAGGTCCACCGTGCCGTTCTGCACGAGCGGAATACGGTTTTGCGACGTGACCGGCGTGAGCTTCACCTTCAGATTCGGCATGTTGAGCTTCTGCTTGACCGCTTCCACGACCTGCAGCGCGAACTCATGCGAAT
This sequence comes from Caballeronia sp. GAWG1-1, assembly GCF_023631465.1. NCBI lineage: Bacteria > Pseudomonadati > Pseudomonadota > Betaproteobacteria > Burkholderiales > Burkholderiaceae > Caballeronia > Caballeronia sp. GAWG1-1. The sequence continues at coordinate 287,427 of NZ_JALQDB010000002.1, read as the reverse complement.
AGCCGACGACGTTCTGCTTGTCGTCGTAGTACGAGAAAGGAATGGACGACTCGCGATGCCCCAGCGAGATGACACCCGTGTCCTTGATTTTCTTGAGCGTGCCGGCGTCTTGCGCGTGAGCGCTCGCCGCGATGAATCCGAGCGCGGCGATGAGCAGCGCAGCTTTTTTAATCTTCATGTGTTCGATCTCCTGTGGCAAAAATCGGGGCAAGTTTAGCAGGGTAATTATTCTGAAAGAATGATTGTTAACCCACTCTGTCTTATTTTCGGGATGTCGGCGGAAAGGTCACCGGCATTGGCGCTTGAGCACTTACTTCAGTCGAGCCGTGTCGCGACAGAAAACCGCGATGTTATAGCAATCCTCATGCAAATGCGGGCGACGTCCCGAAGGAGCGTCGCCCTCAAATTTCATCGATCGTTCATGCGGCACGCGTCATGCGAGCCGCTTGCCTCATGCCACATCCGACACGAGCGCGTGGCCATGCGATCAGGGATACAGGCCGCGCATTTCACGCGCCATGAGAATGCGCGTACAGGCCACGATGAACGCCGCCGTGCGCACCGAAACCTTATGCTCGCTCGCCACTTGCCAAACCGCCGCAAACGCTTCACGCATGACACGTTCGAGCCGCTGGTTGATCTCGTCCTCGGTCCAGAAGAAGCTGGAGAAGTCCTGCACCCATTCGAAATACGACACCGTCACACCGCCCGCATTCGCCACCACGTCGGGGATCACGAGCACGCCCTTGTCGTGGAGGATGTCGTCGGCGGCCGTCGTGGTCGGGCCGTTCGCGCCTTCCACGACGATCTTCGTTCTGATCTTCGGTGCGTTCTTCTCGGTGATCTGGCCTTCCAGCGCGGCCGGAATGAGGATGTCGGTCTCGATGGTCCAGAACTCGTCCGCCGATACCGGATCGGCGCCAGCAAAGCCGCCAACGCCGCCGTTCTGCGCGACGTGCTCGGCGAGCGCGAGCGTGTCGATACCCTTCGAGTTGTACAGCGTGCCCGTGTGATCCTGCACCGCGATGACCCGCGCGCCCGCTTCCTGGAACAGCCGCGCCGCGATTCCGCCGACGTTGCCGAAACCCTGCACCGCGATACGCGCGCCTTCGATCTCAAGCCCCATGCGACGCGCCGCTTCCGAGCCGACGACGAACACGCCGCGCCCTGTCGCTTCCTTGCGGCCGAGCGAGCCGCCAAGCGCGATCGGCTTGCCGGTCACGACGCCCGTAGCCGTTTGCCCCTGGTTCATGGAGTACGTGTCCATCATCCAAGCCATGATCTGCTCGTTCGTGTTCACGTCCGGCGCGGGAATGTCCGTGTTCGGCCCGATGATGATGCCGATCTCGCTCGTGTACCGGCGCGTCAGACGTTCGAGCTCGCCACGCGATAGCATGCGCGGATCGACGCGAATACCGCCTTTCGCGCCGCCGTACGGCACGTTCACTGCCGCGTTCTTTACCGACATCCACGCGGACAAAGCCATCACTTCGGAAAGCGTCACGTCCTGGTGATAACGCACGCCGCCCTTGCCGGGACCGCGCGACGTGTTGTGCTGCACGCGATAGCCTTCGAAATGCGCGACGGTGCCGTTGTCGAGTTCGATCGGGCAATCGACTATGAGAATGCGCTTCGGGCGCTTGAGGGTTTCAAGCCAACGGGAGAGAGAACCGAGATACGGTGCGACGCGATCGACCTGCTGCAAGTAGTTGCCCCAGGGGCCGAGATCGTCGGCATGGAGGTACGACGGGATCGCGTGTTTGGCGTCCGGCGCTTGCAGCGAGTGCTTCGAAGAGGACAATTGATGCTCCAGCGGTGAAGGAATGCGCCCATTGTCGAAAAACAGCGTGCGCAATGCCAATGCCGTATGCTCATTCGATCATGCGTTTCTTGCATAACGTAGCAAACGCTTATCCACCGGGCTTTTGCGCCGATGCATCGAGCACTTCTTCGCCTACTGCATCCCATAGCGCGCGGATCAACGCCTGACGCGGTTCCTCTCCTTGAGCGGCCAGTTTGTCGCGGTAGAGGCGGATCTCCATCGTTAGTGTGAACTGACCGGCGTTCGTGCCGCGTGTTCCCCTGTCGAGCCGGATCAGCTTGCCTTCTTCCACTGCGTCTTCGACCGCGCTGTGCGGCAGGAACGCGACACCGTGACCGGCAAGCGCCATTGCCTTGAGGCCTTCGGCCATGTCGGTCTCGTAGACCTTGTCGAGATAGAGGCGCGTGGGCGCCGTCGCGATGATCACCTCCGTCATGCGGCCGAGATACGCGTTCTGCGTGTAGGACAGATACGGCGCGGGTGCATCCGCGCTTGCGGGCAGCGTGTAGCGCGCGCGTCCGCCCTTGTTGGGCGCGGAGAATGGACTGATCGGTTCGCTACCGAGCGTGAGCATGTCGTAACGCGCGGGATCGAGTGCGACGGGATGACTCGGATGGTGATAGCCCATCACGAGATCGCAGCCGCCTTCGACGAGCGACAGCACCGCGTCGTGCACGTTGAGCGCGCGCAAGCGTGTACGGATGCGCCCAAGCCGCGCTTCGACGTGTTCGAGCCAGCGCGGGAAATAAGTCAGCGACAACGTGTGCGGCACCGCGAACTCGATGGTCGCCGCGGGCACGCCGCCTTGACCGCGCAGCAGCATGCGGGCTTCGTGAAACTGCGAAAGCATGGCGAGCGCTTGCTCGTAGAAGACCTGACCGGCTTGCGTCAGACGCGTCGGATACACCGAACGGTCGATGAGCTCGGTGCCGAGCCACGCTTCGAGCGCCTGGATGCGCCGCGAAAACGCGGGCTGCGTGATATGCCGAAGTTCTGCCGAGCGGCTAAAGCTGCGCGTCTCCGCGAGCGAGACGAAGTCTTCGAGCCATTTGAGTTCCATCGTGGATGAGCGCCTTGCGCGCGCTATGCGGCGAAGAAAGCATTTTATAGGGATGCGCCCTGCACGCCCCATGAACCTCACGCAAGCGCGACGCACCATACCCATGCGGCTCGCGCACGAACGCGGTGCCGCAGCGCGCGCCTCGTCGCGTGGACATAAGGCGGGCAAGCGGCTCGCAAGCGTAAGCGGCACATGCCCTCAAGCCTCGCCGATAACGGCGTCGCGCAGCCAGCCGATTGCGCACACATTTCTTTGGCATGGTGCTTGCAAATTTTCCTGATCTCGCTCAAGCCGATTGCTCGCCTCTGCGCTGCCTGTGATCGGTCAACCAGGCAGAAGCACTTCGCCACACGCCTACATCTGGAATTCGCAATGTCCAATCTGATCGCATCGCTCAAGAGCGGCAACTGGCGCTCGCTGCTCGCCTGTTTCCTGTACTTCGATACGGGCTTCACCGTCTGGGTGCTGTATGGACCGCTCGCGCCGTTCATCGGCCGGGACATCGCGATGACAGCGGCGCAGCAGGGCTTTCTCGTCGCGGTGCCGGTGCTCGCGGCGGCGATTCTGCGCGTGACGCTCGGCAACCTCTATCAATCGACCGATGGCCGTCGCGTCGCGCTGATGGGCGTGGTGCTCTCGTCGATTCCGTCGATCGTGCTGCCGTTGTTGCCCGGCGCGCCGTCGTATGCGCTCTTGCTCGTGCTCGGCGTATTCCTCGGCATGGGCGGCGCGAGCTTCGCCGTCGCGTTGCCGATGGCCGGCAGCAATTATCCGCCGAAGGTCCAGGGGCTGGTGCTGGGTCTCGCGGCTGCGGGCAACATCGGCGCGGTGCTCGACGGCTTCCTGTTCCCGCATCTCGCCGATGCGTTCGGCTGGCAGCTCGCCACCGCCGCAGCGCTGCCGTTGCTCGCGCTGACCGCCATCGCGCTATACGCGTGGGCATCGGATCTCGGCGAGAAAAGCGGCAGCACAGGGCGCGCGCTGTCGAGTTTCGCGGTGACCGCGCGCTGTCGAGTTTCGCGGTGACGCTCGTGAGCCTCATCGTGCTGGTGCTGGCGGTGAGCGGCGGCATCTTCGGTGCAGGACGCACAGGCGTGTTGCTGCTGCCGGTGATAGGCGCGATCATCGCCATCGCGGTGTTGCCGGGCCGGTATCGCACCGTGCTGCGCGAGCGCGATACGTGGGTCATCATGCTCATCTACAGCATCACGTTCGGCGGCTTCGTCGGCATGTCGTCGTATGTGACGCTGCTGCTTACTTCGCTCTATCAGATGCCCAAGCTCGAAGCCGGGCTTTTCATGTCGCTGCTCGCGTTTCTCGGCGCGATCGTGCGGCCCTTTGGCGGCTATGTCGCGGATCGCGTAACCGGTGTGCGTGCGCTGCTCGTGCTGCTTGCCGTGATCGCCGTGGGCGACTTTGCCTTCGCCATCTGGATGCCGCCTGTCGCCGGCGGTCTGGCATTGCTGATTTGCCTGTATATCGCGTTCGGGCTTGGCAACGGCTCGACGTTTCAGCTCGTGCCGCATCGCTGGAAGGGCAAGACGGGCTTGCTGTCGGGGATCGTAGGCGCGGCGGGCGGTATCGGCGGATTCTATCTGCCGGTGGTGATGGGCATTGCGAAGGAAAGCACCGGCAGCTATCAGATGGGCTTCGCGACTTTCGGCGTGATCGCTACGTGCGCGTTCGGTGCGCTGTTCGTGCTGCGCGCGCAGTGGCTGCGTTGGTCATCGACGGCGGCGCTCGGGGCCGAAGGCATGGCGATGAACGGCGCGCATGCGATGGAGTAGCGCGCATTCCGAGGCGAGGGCGATCAAACCCCCGCCGTATCCCGCTGCCCCATCGCGGCGACATCATCGCTGCCGCGCTGCTGCTGAAGCGCCCACATCTGCGCGAAGAGACCACCCGCACGCAGCAGTTCCGCGTGCGTGCCGCGCTCCACGATGCGCCCGTGATCCATCACGATGATCTGCTGCGCATGCACCACCGTCGAAAGCCGGTGCGCGATGATGAGCGTGGTCCGCTCGCGAGCGATGTTATCGAGTTCATGCTGGATTGCGCGCTCCGACTTCGAATCGAGCGCGGAAGTGGCTTCGTCGAAGATGAGGATCGGCGGATTTTTCAACAGCGTGCGCGCGATGGCCACGCGCTGCTTCTCGCCGCCCGACAACTTGAGGCCGCGTTCTCCGACCGGCGTGTCGTAACCCGCGGGCAGCGTTTCGATGAAGTCATGGATATGCGCCGCGCGCGCCGCCGCGATCACTTCGTCGCGCGATGCAGTGGGCTTTCCGTAAGCAATGTTGTAGTAGATCGAGTCGTTGAAAAGCACGGTGTCTTGCGGCACGATTCCAATTGCCGCGCGCAACGAATCCTGTGTCACGTCGCGAATGTCCTGACCATCGATCAGAATGCGGCCGCCCGCCGCGCGGTCGAGATCGTAGAAGCGAAACAGCAGCCGTCCCAGCGTCGATTTACCGGAGCCGCTATGACCCACCACCGCCGTCGTCGTGCCAGCGGGAATGGCGAAGTCGATGCCATGCAGGATGGGCCGCGCCGCCTCGTAGGCAAAGTTCACGTTCTCGAAGCGCACCGCCGCGCCCTTCACCGCAAGCGGCCGCGCATCGGGCGCGTCCGGCACTTCGCGGCCCGCGCCGAGCAGCGTGAACATGCGGTCGGTATCGGTCAAAGCCTGCTTCAGTTCCCTGTACACCACGCCGAGAAAGTTCAGCGGAATATACAACTGCAGCATGAAGGTGTTGATGAGCACGAGGTCGCCGAGCGTGAGCCGTCCGGCCATGACGCCCTGTGTCGCGCGCCAGAGAATGAACACGAGCCCCGTGCCGATGATCGTCTGCTGCCCGAAGTTGAGCATCGACAAGGAACGCTGCGACTGGATCGCCGCCGTTCTATAGCGCTGCAGGTTCTCGTCGTAGCGGCGCGCTTCCCACTCTTCGTTGCCGAAGTACTTCACCGTCTCGTAGTTGAGCAGGGAATCTATCGCGCGGGCGTTCGCCTTCGAGTCGAGATCGTTCATCGTGCGGCGAAAATGCGTTCGCCATTCCGTCACCTTCACAGTGAACACGATATACGTCACTAACGCGATGAACGTGACGATGGCGTAATACGCTTCGTACTTCGTCGCGAAGAAGGTGAGCACGAGCCCCACTTCGACGAGCGTCGGCAGAATGCTGTAGAGCGAATACGACACGAGTTGCTGAATGCCGCGCGTGCCGCGTTCGATATCGCGCGACATGCCGCCCGTTTGCCGCTCCAGATGAAAGCGCAGCGACAGCGCGTGCAGATGTCGAAACACCTTGAGCGCAAGCTGGCGCACCGCGCTCTCCGTGACCTTCGCAAAGAGCAGTTCGCGCAGTTCGGTGAAGATCGAGGTCGACAGCCGCACGAGCGCATAAGCGATTACCAGCAACCCGATTCCGCTAATCAGCACGAGCCCCGGCGCGTCCTGCGCGCGGCCGAGTGCAGTGAGATGCTGCACGGACGAGAGGCTATCGACGATATGCTTCATCACGATAGGCACGCCGAGGTTCGTCACCTTCGCACCGATGAGACACGCAAGCGCGAACGCCACGCGCACCTTGTACGTGGCGAGGTAAGGCAACAGCGAGCGGATCGTCTGCCAGTCGCGGCGCGAGCCCTTGGCAGGCGCGTCCGTCTCTCTCGTGGGGATGCGGCGCATGAGTCGTATTTTTCGGGCGCCTTCGGGCACGTTGCGCGGGGGCGGCGTTTCAGACGCTTGGGGGTTCTTGCGGGAGCGCGATCTACGCGTGCTATCCCGGTACAATTCGCGAGACTCGCTGGCTTGCTGCTCGCGAGTCATCTATACATATGCATTGTCGCAGAAGGTTCAAGGCCCCGCTCATGGCCGCTGCGACGCAACACCGGACCCTTTCCATGCCCCAAGAATCCAGTCTTCCCCAAAAGCCGGTCGCCCTGCGTGTCGTTCCGCAGCCCGCCGACGCCAACGTGCACGGCGATGTCTTCGGCGGCTGGATCATGGCGCAGGTGGATATCGCGGGTTCCATTCCCGCGAGCCGGCGTGCGAACGGACGCGTGGCGACCGTCGCCGTGAACTCGTTTCTGTTCAAGCATCCGGTATTCGTCGGCGATCTGCTGAGCTTCTACGCGGACATCGTCAAGACGGGCAACACGTCGGTGACGATATCCGTCGAGGTCTATGCGCAGCGCATGAGTCTCGCGGAAGAAGTGGTCAAGGTGACGGAGGCGACACTGACCTATGTCGCCACGGATCGCGACCGTCGCCCGCGCGTGTTGCCCGCGCTCGATTGACCTTTTCGCAGACGTCTATTCGGTCAGGCCGAATTCGCGCATGGCCGGCAAGAAGTCGTGGTTGAGTTTGTCTGCGTTGCGCGAGAGCTTGGCTAGCGCGTAACGCTGGAAGCGATCGAGCTTGCCCCAGCGCGACAAGCTTGGCGCGCTCACACCAGCTAGACTGCTCTGACGAATCACGGATTCAGGCACGGCATCGGCATGTGCCCAGACGGGATCGGTGTCGCGCTCGATTTGTTCCGGCGTGGCATTGGCATGTGTTTTCAGCATCTCTTCGAGCGCGAGATCGAAGTTCTTTTCGAGTTCCGCATCGTCTTCCACGGGAAAGCGTGCAAGCAACGCGCGATCTTCATACGGAAGCTGTTGCCATTCCTCGAGCGCGATACGCATGCCAAAGCGATCCAGATTGAAGCGCACGGCAAGCGGAATGAAACGCAAGTTGTCCGAGGATTCAACCTCGAAGCCGAAGAGACGAGCGGCGTCGTAAAGTCCCATGACGTTAGCCTCGTTGGATTGAGGGGCGCGCGCGGCGCGCATCGCCCGCTTAAGTTATTGTAGGGCTCTGAATCTGGCTGGAACCGTTGCAAATGAACCGCTGACGCGCGCATTAGAAAACGCGGACAGCATGACATGGCAGCAAGCGTCATACCCACACTTTACTTGAACGCGGCGGCCATGCGGTAAAGAAGGAGCAGCAAGTGAGTCGACTCGATACCGACGATCAACCCGGCTATGTCGAACGCAACGTGCGCAGGCATCGCAAGGGCGAGAGCGCGATCGTCACGGATAACGTGGGCCAGGAATGGCCCGTTGCGCTCGTCTACAACGGCATTTCGCACGCGGTCATGATGTGCACGCCGCGCGATCTCGAAGCCTTCGCGGTGGGCTTCTCGCTGACGGAAGGTATTGTCGAGCGGGGCAGCGACATTCACGACATAGAAGTCTATTACCGCGATGAAGCAGACGCGCTGCCTCATGCCGAAGTGCACTTGCAAGTCGTGCAGCAGGCGTTCGTTTCGCTGAAGGACAAGCGGCGCGCATTGGCGGGCCGCACGGGGTGCGGCGTGTGCGGGATCGAGAGTATCGACTTGCTGGATTTGCAGCCCGAAGCCGTGCCGGATACCGGCTTTCTCGCGAAGCTCGCGCCCGATGCCATCGAACGCGCCGCGCGCGATCTGCCCGCGCATCAGCGGCTGACGAAGCTCACCGGCGGCCTGCACGCCGCTGCATGGTGCGACGAAACAGGCGCGGTGCTGCACGCGTTCGAGGATGTCGGCCGCCATAACGCGCTCGACAAACTCATCGGCCATCTCGTGCTGCAGCGTGTGGACACGACGCAAGGCTTCGTGTTTCTGTCGAGCCGCGCAAGCTACGAACTCGTGCGCAAGTCGGCGCGCGTCGGCGTGCCGATGATCGCGACTATCTCCGCGCCGACTTCACTTGCCATCGCCATCGCGAAGAAAGCGAGCCTGAGGCTCGTCAGCTTCGCGCGCGAAAACAGCTTCGTCGAGTACGACGCGGATTGAACGCGCTTCAGGCGTTTTGCGCAGGCTTTATTCGAACGCGCTGAAGTTCGGTTTGCGTTTCTCGAAGAACGCCTGAAACGCCTCACGCGCTTCCGGCGCGGCGAGCATGCGCGCAAAGTGCCCCGCTTCCTCGCCCATGCGCGCGGTGACTTCCGCCGCCTGTGCGCCCTTCAGCAAGGACTTGGTGGTGCGCAGCGACGACGCCGGCAACGCGGCCAGCTTCCTCGCCTTGCCAAACGCGTAGGCATCGAGTTCGGTGGCAGCGAGCACGCCGTTGACAAAGCCCATTTCGGTGGCTTCCTTGACATCGAATGCTTCGCCGAGCAGCAGCTTTTCCGCCGCACGCTGGTATCCGGCGATACGCGGCAACAATAGACTCGATGCCGCTTCCGGACACAAGCCGAGCTGCACGAAGGGCAGCGAGAACTTCGCGCCCTCGGCCGCGTAGACGAGATCGCAATGCAGAAGCATCGTCGTGCCGATACCTACCGCCACACCCGATACCGCCGCAACCACCGGCTTCGGCATCGCGCTCAGGCGGCGCAGGAATTGAAACACGGGCGCGTCCTGGTCTTTGGGCGGATCGTTGAGAAAGTCTTCGAGGTCGTTGCCCGCGCTAAAAGCGCCGCCGTTGCCGCGAATCAGCACGGCGCGCACGGAAGGATCTTTCTCGGCTTCGTAAAGACCGTCGGCCATCTCCTGATACATCGCAGCCGTGATCGCGTTCTTCTTCTCGGGGCGATTCAGCACGATGCAGAGCACGCCATCCGCGCGTTCGATGAGAATCTCCATCTTCCGTCTCCTGTCGTATGGTCCGCCAACGCTCGACGCGCTGGCGGACCACGTCATCACAGCCGCTCGATGATGCCCGCAGCGCCCATTCCGGTGCCGACGCACATCGTCACCATGCCGTACTTCAGATTGCGGCGGCGCAGGCCATGTACGACGGTCGCCGCGCGAATCGCGCCGGTCGCGCCGAGCGGATGCCCGAGCGCAATCGCGCCGCCGAGCGGATTGACCTTCGAAGGATCGAGCCCGAGGTCCTGAATCACCGCGAGCGACTGCGCCGCGAATGCCTCGTTGAGTTCGATCCAGTCGATGTCATCCTGCTTGAGACCGGCGGCCTTCAATGCAGCGGGAATCGCTTCCTTCGGCCCGATGCCCATGATCTCCGGCGGCACGCCGCGCACTGCAAAGCTCACGAAGCGCGCGAGCGGCGTGAGGTTGAATTGCTTCAACACTTTCTCCGACACGACGATCAACGCGCCCGCGCCATCGGAAGTTTGCGAACTGTTGCCCGCCGTCACCGAGCCCTTGTTCGCGAACACCGCGCGCAGCTTCGCGAGACCTTCGACGCTCGTATCGGCGCGCGGACCTTCGTCGAGCGCGATCTCGCGGGCATTCACGCGCACTTCGCCCGAAGCGAGATCGGGGAAGCGTTCGTTGAGCGTGTAAGCCGCGATTTCATCGGCGAATTCGCCCGCCTTTTGCGCCGCCAACGCACGCCGATGCGACTCCGCCGCGAACGCGTCCTGCGCCTCGCGGGTCACCTTCCAGCGCTCGGCCACGCGCTCGGCGGTCAGCCCCATGCCGTACGCAATGCCGACGTCCTCATTGCGATCGAAGATATGCGGCGACAGCGACGGCTTGTTGCCCATCATCGGCACCATGCTCATGGACTCGCAGCCGCCTGCGATCATCGCGTCGGATTCGCCCACGCGGATGCGGTCCGCGGCCATCGCGAGCGCCGTCAGACCCGATGCGCAGAAGCGGTTCACCGTCACGCCGCCGACCGTGTTCGGCAGACCCGCGAGCAAGGCGCCCATGCGCGCGACGTTCAGCCCTTGCTCGGCTTCGGGAATGGCGCAGCCGACGATCGCGTCTTCGATCACGCTCGTGTCGAGTCCGGGCACTTGCGCCACAGCCGAGCGGATGGCGTGGACCAGCAGTTCATCCGGGCGCGTGTTCTTGAACACGCCGCGCGGCGCCTTGCCGATAGGCGTGCGGCTCGCGGCGACAATGTATGCGTCTTGCAATTGCTTGCTCATTATTTGCAGCTCCAATAGGTCGCGTGTTCAGTTGCGAACCGGCTTGCCGGTCTGCAGCATGCCCATGATCCGTTCCTGCGTTTTCTGCGTGCCGAGCAACTCGACGAACGCGCGGCGTTCGAGCGCGAGCAGCCATTCTTCATCGACGAGACTGCCGGCTTCGACATCGCCGCCGCACATGGCTTCCGCTATGCGGCTCGCGATCAGATAGTCGTGCTCGCTGATGAAGCGGCCATCGCGCATGTTGACGAGCGACGCCTTGATGGTCGAAATCGCCGAGCGGCCCGCCACCGGCACCTGTCTCACACGCAAGGGCGGACGGTAGCCGGTATCGGCAAGCGCGCGCGCTTCCTTCTTCGCGATGTCGAGCAACTCGTGCACGTTGAAGACGATGGTGTCCGTGGGCTTGAGATAACCCATCGCGCGGGCATCGAAAGCGGAGGTGGAAACCTTCGCCATCGCGGCGTTCTCGAACGACTTCTGCAGGAACTTGAGCAGATCGGTCGTTGCGTTGACGGCGTTCGCGGCATCGGCGGCGCGCAACGCGGCTTCCTTCAGGCCACCGCCCGCAGGCACGAGACCCACGCCTACTTCGACGAGACCGATATAGCTTTCGACGTGCGCCACGCGCTTGGCCGAATGCAGCAGCAACTCGCAACCGCCGCCAAGCGCGATGCCCGACACGGCCGCGATGACCGGCACATTCGCGTACTTCACGCGCAACATGCCTTGCTGGAACTTCTTCACGAACGGGTCGATGCCCTTCGCGCCGCCCATCATGAACGCGGGCATGGCTTCCTCGAGATTTGCCCCCGCCGAGAACGGACCGCCCGGCGCGCCGAGCGCAAGCGAAGTCGGCTGCCAGATCACCACGCCGCGATACGCTTTCTCGGCGAGTTCGATGGCTTGCGTGAGACCGTCGATCACGCCCGGGCCAATGGTGTTCAGCTTCGTCTTGAACGACACGATGACGACATCGCTTTGCTCGTCATCGAGCCAGGCGCGCACGCTTTCGGTTTCGAAGAGCGTCTTGCCGAAGGTCTTGGGATCGGCGCCGGTCTCGCCGACGAGCGGCGCGCGAAATACTTGCTTCTCGTACACGGACAAGCTCGAGCGCGGCACGAAGCGGCGTTCCCGCGGCGACCACGAACCCTCGCTCGTATGCACGCCGCCTTTTTCCGCGACGGGACCGTCGAGCACCCACGCGGGCAGCGGCGCTTTCGAGAGCGCCCTGCCTGCATCGATATCTTCCTGCACCCACTTCGCGATCTGCTGCCAGCCCGCGGCTTGCCAGCTTTCGAACGGCCCTTGATTCCAGCCGAAGCCCCAGCGAATGGCGAGATCGACGTCGCGCGCGTTATCCGCGATCGATTCGAGATGCACCGCGATGTAGTGGAACACGTCACGGAAAATGGCCCAGAGGAACTGTGCCTGCGGATTGTCCGTCTCGCGCAGCAGCTTGAAGCGCTCGGCGGGCGGACGCTTCAGAATGCGGCCGACGAGTTCATCGGCCTTCGCGCCGCCATCGACGTATTGCGCGGTCTTCGGATCGAGCACCTTGATCGCGCGCCCTTCCTTGCGATAGAAACCGGCGCCCGTCTTCTGGCCGAGTGCGCCGCTTTCCACCAGTTTCGCGAGCACGGGCGGCGTGGCGTAGATGGGCAGAAAGGGATCGTCCGGCAGGTTGTCCTGCATCGTCTTGATGACATGCGCCATCGTGTCGAGACCGACGACATCCGCGGTGCGGAAGGTGGCGGACTTGGCGCGACCGAGACGCGAACCCGTGAGGTCATCGACCTGATCGAAGCGCAGACCGAACTTTTCCGCTTCGGCGATCACGGCGAGAATCGAGAACACGCCGACACGATTCGCGATGAAGTTCGGCGTGTCTTTCGCGCGCACCACGCCCTTGCCGACCACGCTCGTCAGGAACGTTTCGAGTTGATCGAGGATATGCGGTTGCGTGGTTGCGGTCGGAATGAGTTCGACCAGATGCATGTAGCGCGGCGGATTGAAGAAATGCACGCCGCAGAAGCGCGCCTTGAGTTCATCCGAAAAGCCGTTCGACAGTTCCGTGATCGAGAGGCCGGACGTATTGCTTGCGAAGATGGCATGCGGCGCGATGTGCGGCGAGACCTTCTTGTAGAGATCGTGCTTCCAGTCCATGCGTTCGGCGATGGCTTCGATGACGAGATCGCACTCGGCGAGTTTGGCGATATCGTCTTCGTAGTTAGCCGGCTCGATGAAGTTCGCGTCGTCCTTGATACCGAGCGGCGCGGGCGAGAGCTTCTTGAGATTGTCGATGGCTTTGAGCGCGATGCCGTTCTTGGGATCTTCCTTGGCTGGCAGATCGAATAGCAGCACGGGTACGCGAGCGTTGATCAGATGCGCGGCGATTTGCGCGCCCATTACGCCGGCGCCGAGCACGGCGACTTTGCGAATGTTGAGAGTGCCCACGAATAAGCCTCCAAAAAAAGGGGTTGTGCGCGACTTGTATCGAATGGCTGCGCGCTACCCAATGAGCGCCAAAACTAATGAACAAAACACGTTAGTCATTGGAAGTGCTCAATGGGCCTGTGATAAATAGCGGGAAACCGGTTGTTCTTCAGAAGGCGGGCTCGCCCTGAGATGAACCTGAGGCGTTGGACATTTGGAGCGCTCAAAGGGTTTGTGGTGAATAGCGGGGAACCAGTTGTGCTTCAGAAGCGGGTTCAGAAGCTGCTTTCTTTGGTGACTTTCTTTGCTGCTGCAAAGAAAGTTACCCCTCCGCCGGGGAGGCGGCTACTGCATGTAACCGCACGAAAGCAGCACAGGCTCCCTTAAAACAAATCAAAACAAAGCCTCGTCGTAATCCATCATAGGCTTGGCCCCCGCGCGAGCAGCACGAATAGTAGAGGCTGTCTCGGGCAGCAGCTTGGCGAAGTAAAACCGCGCAGTAGCGAGCTTGGCCTTATAAAAAGCATCGTCAGAAGAAGCGTTATCGAGCGCGACTCGAGCCATCCGCGCCCAAAAATAAGAAAACACCAAATGCCCGACCGTACGCAGATACGGCACCGCAGCCGCGCCCACTTCATCGGGATTCTGCATGGCTTTCATGCCGATCTCCATGGTGAGCTTCTGCACCTTGTCGCCAATATCCGCGAGCGGATTGATGAACTCCTGCATCTCCGGCTTAACGCCCTCTTCCTCGACGAAATCCGCGACCAGCTTGCCGAAGCGCTTCAACTTCGCGCCCATGTCGCCGAGAATCTTGCGGCCGAGCAGATCGAGCGCCTGAATGGAATTCGTGCCTTCGTAGATCATGTTGATGCGTGCATCGCGCACGTACTGCTCCATGCCCCATTCGGAGATGAAGCCATGACCGCCGTAAATCTGCATGGCCATGTTCGTGCCTTCGAACGCGTTATCGGTGAGAAACGCCTTGATGACGGGCGTGAGCAACGCGACGAAATCCGCCGCCTCGCAACGCGCCGCTTCATCCGCGTGCGAAAGTTCCTTGTCGATATTGAGCGCCGCCCAATAAGCAAACGCGCGCCCCGCTTCGGCATAAGCTTTTTGCGTGAGCAGCATGCGCCGCACGTCCGGATGCACGATGATCGGATCGGCCGGCTTCTCCGGCGCCTTCGGACCGGTGAGCGAGCGCATCTGCAAGCGCTCTTTTGCATAGACGAGCGAGTTCTGATACGCGACTTCGGTGAGACCAAGACCCTGCATGCCGACACCCAGGCGTGCCGCGTTCATCATCACGAACATGGCGTTCAAGCCCTTGCTCTCTTCGCCGACGAGCCAGCCCTTCGCGCCATCGAGATTGATCACGCAGGTGGCGTTGCCGTGGATGCCCATCTTGTGTTCGATCGAACCGCACTTGACGCCATTGCGTTCGCCCAGTGCGCCGTTCGCGTCCGGCACGAACTTCGGCACGATGAAAAGCGAAATGCCCTTGGTGCCGGCAGGTGCGCCAGGCAGACGCGCCAACACGAGATGGACGATGTTCTCCGCCATGTCGTGCTCGCCGCTCGAAATGAAGATCTTCGTGCCGGTGAGCGCAAAGGAACCGTCGCCATTCGGCTCGGCCTTCGTGCGCAGAATGCCGAGGTCGGTGCCGCAATGCGGCTCGGTCAGACACATCGTTCCGGTCCATTCGCCCGAAACGAGCTTCGACAGATACGTGCTCTTTTGCTCCGGCGTGCCATGCGCGTGCAGACATTCATACGCGCCATGCGAGAGGCCGGGGTACATCGTCCAGGCCTGATTCGCGGAGTTGAGCATTTCGTAGAGCGCGTTGTTTACGAACGCGGGCAAGCCCTGTCCGCCAAACTCGGGATCGCAGCCGAGCGCGGGCCAGCCCGCCTCGACATACTGGCGATACGCCTCCTTGAAACCGGCGGGCGTGCGCACGACGCCATCGCCTTCATACGTGCAGCCCTCGCGGTCGCCACTCTGGTTGAGCGGAAAGACGACTTCGGCGCAGAACTTGCCGGCTTCTTCGAGCACCTGATTGATGGTGTCCGCGTCGAGATCGGCGTGCTTCGGCATGTTCTTCAGTTCTGCTTCGACATCGAGCAATTCGTGCAGCACGAACTGCATGTCGCGCAACGGGGCGGCGTACTGTCCCATGAGTCTCTCCAGTTTCTTTGGGCTTCTCGTCAGGCGCCGCCAAATCGTTGTGCGATTCGTGCGGCGCCGCTAACGGCTATCGGGTTGTGGTGAAGCTAAAGTCGCCGTGGCGCCCACGCTTGCCGCGATACTGCTGTGCACGCGCGCGGTCGATTCCGGCGACTGATACGAATCGATCGTTTTTTCCAGCGCATCCCGCGTCAGTTGCACGGCTTCCGGCAAGTGAAGGAAGCGCGCGTCGTGATGCAGGCCGAGCGTGAAACTGTACAACTCGAAGAGCATCAGTTGCGGATCGGTATCCGGCTTCAAATGCCCCTCGTCCTTCGACTGGCGAATCGCGCGCAAGAGCGCCTCTCGCCAGGTCGTCACGCTGCTTACCAGTTGCTCTCGCACGGCGCTCGCCGCGCGGTCGTCGTACTCCACCGCGCCGCTGATATAGATGCAGCCCGTGGTCACCTCCTGGATACGCTTTTCCATCCAGCGATCCATCATGGCGCGCAGCCTCGGCAATCCGCGCGGCTCTCGCAGGCTCGGGAAGAACACTTCGTCCTCGAAGCGGCGGTGATACTCGCGTACCACTTCCACCTGCAAATCTTCGCGCGATCCGAAATGCGCAAACACTCCGCTCTTGCTCATTTGCATCCGCTCGGCCAGCAACCCGATGGTTAGCCCTTCCAGCCCGTCCCGGCTCGCCAATTCAAGCGCTGCGTCGAGAATCGCGGCCCGCGTCTGTTCGCCTTTTCGCATGATGTCTCTACCGTCCTCTCGTGACCCGATTTAAAACGAACGGCCGTTCTATTATTATGGCCAGTCGCCAATGAAACAAGAAAATTATTAGAAAACCGTTTCTAACCCGCCGCCAACGTCAATAGGATAAGTCTCAACATTAGCCGCTCGATTGTCCCTTTTTAATTGATAGCTGCATGCTAGTGACTGCCCGAGTTCCCATTTTCTGAACCGGTCATGTTGCGGTGCATGAAGGAACAATTTGCTGCTGGTCAGCAGCAATCTACACGAATCGGGAGCCGAAATCGTAGTGATCAGTCGTATTGACCGATCGTGATGACTTTCATCATCAGACGATACGTGTTGTAGGCAAACCAGCTCAGCATGCGCTCGGTGACGGGGCGCGCGGCGTAATGCTTCTGGTCGATAGGACGGCCTTCGTCGAAGGCGTTGAGGATGGCGTCGTGCAAACCGGCGATTTCCGGGTGATTCACGAGCACCATGTTGGCCTCGTTGTTCAAGACGAGACTGAGCGCGTCTAAATTGGAGGAGCCGATGGTTGCCCAGTCGGAATCCACGACGGCGACCTTGCCGTGAAGCATGGTTTTCTCATATTCGGCGATACGCACGCCGTGCTTGAGCAGGTTGCCATAGAGAAACGGCGTGGCGTAGTCGAGCGCCACAAATTCCTTGCGGCCAATCAGCAGTGAAACGCGCACGCCGCGCCGTGCCGCATACACGAGCGCACGCCGCAGTTTGCGTCCAGGCATGAAGTAAGGATTCGCGAGCAGCACTTCGCTTTCCGCATGCGAGATGGCACGCAGATACGCCTTCTCGATAGCTCGCCGGTTCAACAAATTATCGCGCGCGACGAAAGCGACGCACGGCTGATCGACCGCGTGGATTTCGCCGAGCTGGGCGCGTTTGCGCGCGCGCATCGAACGGCGCGCGCTCCAGCGGCTTTGCTGCGGCTCGGGCTCGCATCCCGGCTGGCGCGGCTGACGCGGTTTCACGCCAAGACGAATACGTTGCCATTGCAAATCGATCGCTTCGCCTACGTCCTTCACTACCGGACCTTGCGCTTCCATCGCGAAGTCCCAGCGTGGTTGTTCGAGGCGCGTGCCGTTCTGATCGTAATCGTCGACGATATTGATGCCGCCGCAAAACGCGTAGGTCTCGTCGACGATCGCGAGCTTGCGATGCGTGCGCGACCATCCTTGCGGCCCGAACAAAAGATGCGGATTGTAAATGCGATGCTCGACGCCGCTTTCCTTCCAGAGCGTGAACATCGGCAGTTTGCTGTCGGTGCCTATGCCATCGGTGATCACGCGCACCGTCACGCCGCGTTGGGCCGCGCGCACGAGCGCATCGGAGACGGCGCGGCCGATGTCGTCGTTGGCGAAGATATACGTTTCCAGCGACACCGACGTGCGCGCATTGTCGATGCGCTCTATCAACGCCGGGAAGAACTGCACGCCGCACTTGAAGATACGAACGTGATTGCCCGACGTGAAGCACAGGCGCGACGGCCGACGGCCCGAGAAGAGCGCCTCGCGCAGCCGCTTGAATTTGCGTCGCGGGCGAATGTCCATCACCGGCTATGCGCCGCGAGGCGCTCGGGCAATTGCAGAATGGCTTCGCGGTTCGACCACGAGAAGCAGCGATCCGCGGCTTCGCGCAGAGGCAGCCACAAGTGTGAAGTGTGTTCGCGCGGCGCGAGTGTCACTTCGAGACAGTGCGGCACGAGCAGGCTGAACTGGTGTTCGATATTGTGCGTGACGCCTTCGGCATAGCGATGCCGCCACCGCGGATAGATCTCGTACTGAATGCTGTGATTCCAGTCGAGCAACGCGTTCTCCGGCACGAGCGGACTGCCGATCACGATCCCCGTTTCCTCTTGCACTTCGCGCGCGGCGGTCTCGGCAAGCGGCTCGTCGATACGGTCCTTCGAACCCGTCACGGACTGCCAGAAGCCCTCGTGATCCGCGCGTTCGATGATGAGCACGTCGAGCATTGGCGTGTGAATGACGACGAGTACGGATTCAGGGATTTTCGGCGGCTTGAGCATGACGGTTTATGCGCGCGTTTCATTGTGTGCCTCTATGGCGAATGACTGTAACGCAAAAACGGAAAAAGGCGCACTTGGCGCCTTCTTCATCGTGCTGCAGCGAACGTGCGTTACTGCGCCTTCTGCTCCGGCTGACGCAAGCGAATATGCAACTCGCGCAACTGGCGCTCGTCCACTTCGCTCGGCGCTTGCGTGAGCAAGTCCTGCGCGCGCTGCGTCTTCGGGAACGCAATTACGTCGCGGATGGAATCGGCGCCGGACATCAGCGTGACGATACGATCCAGACCGAACGCAATGCCACCATGCGGCGGCGCGCCGTACTGCAACGCGTCGAGCAGGAAGCCGAACTTCAGGCGCGCTTCTTCAGCGCCGATCTTGAGCGCGCGGAACACCTTGCTCTGCACGTCTTCCTGGAAGATCCGCACGGAACCGCCGCCGATTTCCCAGCCGTTCAGAACCATGTCGTACGCCTTCGCGAGACAGCGGCCCGGATCGGTTTCGAGATATTCGAGATGCTCGTCCTTCGGGCTCGTGAACGGATGATGCGCGGCCACGTAACGGTTCTCGCCTTCGTCGTATTCGAACATCGGGAAGTCGATCACCCACAGCGGCTTCCAGCCTGTTTCCAGCAGACCCGTGGACTTGCCGAATTCCGAATGACCGATCTTCAGGCGCAGCGCGCCGAGGCTGTCGTTCACGACCTTCGCGCGATCCGCCGCGAAGAAAACGATGTCGCCGTCTTGCGCGCCGGTACGCTCGAGAATGGCTGCGAGCGCTGCGTCATGCAGGTTCTTGACGATCGGGCTCTGCAGGCCGTCACGACCACGCGCCTTGTCGTTGACCTTGATCCACGCAAGACCCTTCGCGCCGTAGATACGCACGAATTCCGTGTAGCCGTCGATATCGCCACGCGAAAGTTCGCTGCCCTTCGGCACGCGCAAGGCGGCCACGCGGCCGTCTTTCGAGTTGGCGGGCATGCTGAACACCTTGAAGTCGACGTCCTTCACCGCGTCGGTGAGATCCGCGAATTCCAGCTTTACGCGCAGGTCGGGCTTGTCGGAGCCGAAACGACGCATGGCTTCCGAGTACAGCATGACCGGGAATTTCTCGGGCAACGCGACGTCCATCGTCTCCTTGAAGACGTGGCGGATCATGTTCTCGAACAGATCGCGAATTTCCTGTTCCGTCAGGAACGAGGTTTCACAGTCGATCTGCGTGAATTCCGGCTGACGGTCGGCGCGCAGGTCTTCGTCGCGGAAACACTTGGTGATCTGGTAGTAACGGTCGAAGTTCGCGACCATCAGCAATTGCTTGAACAATTGCGGCGATTGCGGCAGCGCGAAGAACTGGCCCGCGTTCACGCGCGACGGCACCAGGTAATCGCGCGCGCCTTCGGGCGTGCTCTTGGTCAACATCGGCGTTTCGATGTCGATGAAACCTTGTGCGTCGAGATACTTGCGCACTTCGATCGCCACGCGATAACGCAAACGCAGGTTCTTCTGCATCTGCGGACGACGCAGGTCGAGCACGCGATGCGTGAGGCGCGTGGTTTCGGAGAGGTTGTCGTCGTCGAGCTGGAACGGCGGCGTGACCGATGCGTTCAGCACGGTCAGCTCGTGGCACAGCACTTCGATCTTGCCGCTCGTCAGATTGGTATTGATCGTGCCTTCCGGACGGTTGCGTACCACGCCCTGAACGCGCACACAGAACTCGTTGCGCACGCCTTCGGCCACCTTGAACATATCGGCGCGGTCCGGGTCGCAGACGACCTGAACGAGCCCTTCGCGATCGCGCAAGTCGATGAAGATAACGCCGCCGTGATCGCGGCGGCGATGCACCCAGCCACACAGCGAAACGGTTTGGCCCAGCAGGGCCTCGGTCACCAGACCGCAGTATTCAGATCGCATCGACATGATGTTTGTGTCTTTCGTTGTTCGTTGATCAACGGCTCGCGCGCTGTGGTCATGTTCTTGATTGACTGACTGACTCACGTTTGGCGCGCGTGCCGGCATTACATCGGCGGCTCGGTGGGGCGGCGGGCAGGCGCGACCGGGATCGGTGCGCTCGGCGCCGGGGCTACCACGCCCATCGAGACGATGTACTTCAGTGCGGCGTCGACGGTCATATCCAGTTCGACGACTTCGCTTTTCGGCATCATCAGAAAAAAGCCGGAGGTCGGATTCGGCGTGGTCGGCACATAGACGCTCACGTGATCGCCCTCCAGATGATTCAGGACGTCGCCACCCGGAATGCCCGTCAGGAACCCGATGGTGTAGGAGCCCTTGCGCGGATATTCGATGAGCAACGCCTTGCGAAACGCATTGCCGCTCGACGAAAGCAGCGTGTCCGACACTTGCTTCACGCTCGTGTACAGCGGGCCGACCACCGGAATGTGGCGCACGATGGCGTCCCACCACAATACGAGTTTCTGCCCGATGAAGTTCTGCGTCAGCAAGCCGACGATAAAAATGAACGCGATGGTCAGTACCGCGCCCAGTCCAGGCAAATGGAAACCGAAGATGCGCTCGGGCTGCCATGATTCGGGCAACAGGAGCAGCGTCTGATCCATGGTTCCGATGACGAGGCCGAGCACCCACAGCGTGATGGCCAAAGGCACCAGCACGAGCAGGCCAGTCAGAAACACGGATTTCAGCGTAGTCTTTTTTGTCGTCACGTTGTAGTCGCTAAGGTCTTAGCCGAAGGTTGCACCGTTTCAGTTCGAAACGGCTGGCGGATGCCCGAATCGACGAGCGCGACAGCGATATTCGCCCGGAGATGCCGGACGGCATGCATATCGCGCAATGGCCGCGCTCTTGCGTTCAGCCGCTCAGGCCGCGCCCGACGTGGATGTGCCGGAAGAAGGCGTACTGCTTGCGGGCTTCGACGCTTCCGAGGACGACGCCTTCGCGCCGGCGTCATTCGAAGCGTTTGCATTGCCTGAACTGCCAGCTTCCGACGAAGCCGCGGGCGCATCCGAAGAGCCGTTCTCCGATTTGGCGGGCGCCGCCGCGTCCTTGGCCTTGCCGCCGTTATTGCCGCCGCGAAAATCGGTGACATACCAGCCCGAACCCTTCAACTGGAATCCGGCGGCAGTGACCTGTTTCGAAAACGTGGCCTGTCCGCAAGCGGGACATTGCGTGAGCGGTGCGTCGCTCATTTTCTGAAGCACGTCTTTTTCGTGGCCGCAGGAGGCGCAGCGGTACGCGTAAATCGGCATGGTGCTATCCCTACAATGATCTGTCGACGCTTGCAAAGCCTTGAATTATAGCCGCAAACGGATTTTGACCCGCGATTTTCGGGGGCTTCCGGCTACGACTTCCTGCCGCTAAATGGAGGCGTCGATGCCGAATTTCAAGCGCGCCGCCAGGTCATCCAGCGTTCGCGTCCGGCAAATACGGGAATGGAGTCTCGAACTTCCCGCTCGTCGACGAGTTCGAAGTGCGGCGTAAGAAGCGCGTGAAGTTCATCGCGTTCGATGCCGAACGGCGGACCTTTCGGCGTCGCGCCGAGGAAATAGAAGCCCGCGAGCAGCGCGCCGGGTTCGAGCAAATCGGCCATGCGCTGCGCGTAATCGGCCCAGCGGTTTTTCGGCAGCGCGCAAAGAAACGCGCGCTCGTAGATCCACGCGGGCGAAAACGGCGGCTGATACGCGAAGAAATCCGCCTCTTCGACGTTTTTCCCATACGCGCCCAGTTGCGCGCGTGCCGTTGCGACGGCGACCGGCGAGAAGTCGATCGCGCGCACCGTCCAGCTTCGCTCGGCCAGATAAAGCGCTTCATACGCGCTGCCGCAACCGGGAATCAGCACATTGTGCAGAGCGCGCGACGCCGCAAACGCCTTGAACGCCTCCTGAACGCCCGCCTGATCCCACGGCATGAAACGCCGGTCGAAGCGTTCGTCCCAGAAATCAGGCGAATTGGGATCGCGATGATCGAAAGTTGGGACGTTGGGATCGCTCATCCGCCGTGCCCCAGCCACAACTGGGCGATAACCACGCCCGCACCCGCCATGGCAACGAGTCCGACCGCGAGCAGCGTAATCAGCAAGCGGTTCGTGCGCTTTTGCTCCGCTAGCAAGAGGCGCATGGTTTCGTCGCTGCTGCCTTTGGGCGCGTCGTGATGCTCGGCCAGAAGGTGATGAATCAGGCGCGGCAACTGCGGAATAGTCTTGCTCCATTGCGGCGCTTCTAACTGCAGACGTTCGTACCAGCCGCGCCAGCCGATCTGTTCGTTCATCCAGCGTTCGAGATACGGCTTCGCGGTCTTCCAGAGATCGAGTTCAGGATCGAGCGAACGACCCAGGCCTTCGACGTTCAGCATCGTCTTCTGCAAGAGCACGAGTTGCGGCTGAATCTCGACGTTGAAACGACGCGACGTCGAGAAAAGCCGCATCAACACCTGACCGAGGGAAATATCCTTGAGCGCGCGATCGAAGTACGGCTCGCACACGGCGCGGATCGCGCTTTCCAGTTCCTCGACGCGCGTGCTCGGTGGCACCCAGCCGGATTCCAGATGCAGCGTGGCGACGCGATGATAGTCGCGCTTGAAGAACGCCAGAAAGTTCTGCGCGAGATAGTTCTTGTCGAAGTCCGACAGCGCCCCGACGATGCCGAAGTCCAGCGCGATATAGCGCCCGAAGGTTGCCGGATCAAGACTCACCTGGATATTGCCGGGGTGCATGTCGGCGTGAAAGAAGCCATCGCGGAACACTTGCGTGAAGAAAATCTCCACGCCTTCGCGCGCCAGCTTCGGAATATCGACGCCCGCCGCGCGCAGCGTTTCAACCTGGCTGATCGGCACGCCGACCATGCGCTCCATCACGAGCACCGTGGGCGCGGACAAATCCCAGTACATTTCCGGCACGAGCAGCAGATCGAGCCCCGCGAAATTGCGCCGCAACTGACTGCCGTTGGCGGCTTCGCGCATGAGGTCGAGTTCGTCGTGCAGATACTTGTCGAATTCGGCGACGACTTCGCGCGGCTTCAGCCGCCGTCCGTCCGGCCACAGGCGTTCGGCCCACGTCGCGGCATCGCGCAGCAAGCCGAGATCCGAATCGATCACCGGCAGCATGCCGGGGCGCAACACCTTCACGGCGACCGACTTGCCCGCGTGCTCGCCGTGCTTGATTTTCGCGAAATGCACTTGCGCGATGGAAGCCGACGCCACCGGCACGCGCTCGAAATCGTCGAACAACACGTCGATAGGCGCGCCCAGCGATTTTTCGATGATCTCCATTGCCACGGCCGAATCGAAGGGCGGAACCTGATCCTGCAGCTTGGCGAGTTCATCCGCGATATCGACGGGCAGCAGATCGCGCCGCGTCGACAACACCTGACCGAACTTGACGAAGATCGGGCCGAGACTTTCCAGTGCGAGGCGCAGCCGGATGCCACGCGCCACTTCGAATTTGCGGCCGAACGTCGTGATGCGCATGAGATAGCGCACGCGACGATCGTTGATGCCGCTCATCACCAGCTCGTCGAGCCCGAAGCGGACAATCGTGAAGAATATTTTGAGGAAACGCAGAAAACGCATATTCGGTTTCGCTTCAGCTCGTTATTCGCGCGAGTCGCGCACGGACTCGCCACCGGGCCGCGCTGAGGCGCCGCGTTCCGGTTGTCGTCTTTCCAGTCTTTCGATGCGCTTTTCGAGGCGCGCCAGGGCGTCGCGCGTCGCGGAAACCTCGGCGTTGAAACCGTCGAGCGCGCTTTTGCGTATGAGTTGCGGACGTTCGTCGAGCAGATATTCGGCGACCGTATCCAGCAGATTGCGGCCGGTGCGTTGCGCCTGCTCCTGAACCGTCCGCGCGATTCGCCCCACGCGATGCGCGGGCGCGTCGCCGATGACGCGCGCCAGATCCTCTTCCGGGTCCCAGCGCAAGTTTTCGGCGAGTTTGGCGAGCGTCGTGGCGAATTCGGCATCGCCTTCGATTCGAACGTGCTTCATCACGGCCGCCTGGCCGCCTTGCAGGAACGCGGGCAACGCGTCGAGCGGAACCGCGATGGTGACATCGAAACGCCCGGCTTCACCTTCGCTCGTCGCGGCAAAGAGACCGCCCGGTTGCACCACGAGCGCGATGGGAACAGGTCCGCAAGTCAGCTTGACGCACTTGCCGGCGTAAGGCTTGACGCGTTCGAGCGCCCACGGCTCGCGCACGAGCAGATGGTTCACCACGGCCGAGAAGGCGCCGGATGCGGTCTTGAAGGCAGGATTTACTGCAAAACGGGCGGATTCGTCTGCGTTCGTCATCGGCTCTGAGATGAAAAAACCCGCGCCAGCGGTGACCGGCGCGGGTTTCTATTCTACCTTCGCAACCGGCGTGATACCGGCCGCCGCCCCCGGTCTTTCGACCGGGCGCAATTGGATCGACAACTCAACTGACTTGCTGAATACCTGCCAGCAGCCAGCCTTCGTTGCCCGTCTTCTGCTTCGAGAGATTCCACACTTCGACGAACGGTTCGGCCGCTGAACCCTCGGACTCGCGAATGAGGCCGTGGAAACGCACGCTTGCCAGATACTCGTTCGCACGGTCTTCGACGCCGAGCAGATCGGCATTGAGTTGCACGACGTCTGTACGGTTCGGTGTGCTGCCGCGCGCATCGACGTCGAGTTTCACTTCGGCGAACATTTCGGGCGTCGTGAACTCACGGATGTCGTTGACATTGCCGCGATCCCACGCGTCCTGCAGGCGCACAAAGTAGACCTTTGCGTTGCGCACGAACGCTTCCGTATCAAAGCCGGCCGGCACGTTCGGATTTGTCACCGACGGCTGGTTCGGCGAATCGATATAAGTCGCGCCGAGGCTCGTGGAACGCGGCGTTTGCGGCGGCTCCTGGTTCAAGTCGGTACGCGCCATTGCGCCGTAAGGCGACGCCGCGCCCGAAGCGCCGGCGTATGCGGGCGTGTTGCCCTGATTCGCTTGACGGCGGCGCATGAAGAAGCGGAACAGCATAACGGCCGCGAGCACGATCAAGCCGATGATGATCATATTGGCCATGGCGCCGGCGAAGGCTTCGCCCAAGCCGAAGTGCGACAACAGCGCCGCGATGCCGAGACCCGCCGCCAAACCTGCGAGCGGTCCGAGCCAGCGGTTGCGTGCCGGTTGCGCGGCCGCCGCCGCGGCGGGCGCGGCCGGTGCGCGCTGAGCTTGCGCGGCCTGGCCTTGCTGCATGGACTGTGACGGCGGCGTCGCCTGATGCTGCTGCGTGGCCGTTGCCGACTGACGGCCCATGCTGCGGCCGCCGCCCATGCGACGGGCATCTGCATCTTCAGTGTAGATTGCGCCAACCGTGATAACGCCAGCGAGCGCCAAGATTCCGGCCTTCCTGAACATGCTGCTCAGGAAACCCCGGGATTGGGGTATGCGCGAATCGGACATTTCGAATCCTATTAAGAGTGGAACACTAAAATTTGGTCCCGACGTGTAACGCTACCACGCCACCTGACAAATTGTAATATTCGACTCGATCCAAGCCAGCTTGTTCCATCATTGTTCTTAAAGTTTCCTGGTCGGGATGCATGCGGATAGATTCCGCAAGGTAGCGATAGCTGTCCGCATCCTTCGCGACTTTCTCTCCAAGCCACGGCAAAATCTTGAAACTGTAGATATCGTACGGCTTCTTCAGCGGCTCCCAAACCTTCGAGAACTCCAGAACGAGCAAACGACCACCGGGCTTCAGCACACGCTGCATTTCTGCAAGCGCGCGCTCTTTGTGGGTCATGTTGCGTAGACCGAAGGCAACTGTAACCACATTGAAATAATTGTCCGGGAAGGGGATCTTCTCGGCGTCGCACAAGAGCGCGGGCGTAATCACGCCTTTGTCGACCAACCGGTCGCGCCCGACGCGCAACATCGATTCATTGATGTCCGTGTGCCAGACTTCGCCGCTTTCGCCCGCTTGCCTTGCAAAAGCCATCGCCAGATCGCCCGTGCCGCCTGCCAGATCCAGCACCTTGTAGCCCGGCCGCACTCGCGCCTGCCCGATCGTGAAATGCTTCCAGATCCGATGCAGTCCGCCGGACATCAGGTCGTTCATCAAGTCGTAGTTGCCCGCGACGGAGTGGAACACGCCCGCCACTTTCTTCGCCTTGTCCTGCTCGTCGACCGTTTCGTATCCGAAGTGGGTCTTGCTCATCGCGCTGATTCCTCGCCTGTCGTTTGTCGTATACCCGCGCAAGCATCGCGCCGGGTCCGCGGCGTTATGCCGCGTATTTGGATTGAGTTCGAGTTTAGTGGCAATGCCCGCCGGACGCCTTCGCCGTCATGGGCGCGTCGCGGTCGAGGCCGGCAGCTTCCAGTTTCGCCAGATACTCGCGCCACAAATCGTCCTGCCGCGTTGCCAGCTTGTGAAGAATGTCCCAGGAATAGATGCCGGTATTGTGCCCGTCCGAAAAGTTCAGCTGCAGCGCGTAGTGACCGACCGCATCGACGCCGATCAGCGTGACATCGCGCTTGCCGGTCTGTAGCGTTTCCTGGCCGGGACCGTGGCCCTGAACCTCGGCGGAAGGCGAATAAACGCGCAGCAGTTCGAATGGCACGCGGTACGACGTGTCGTCCGCATATCGCAGTTCGAGCATGCGGGATTTCGAATGCACGACGACACCGGTGGGAATCGGCGTCGTGGAAGTGAGTCCGCTCATGGGGAGCCCTGGCTTTTGATGATGTTGTCTTATGGAGAGCCGAAGACCTGATTCAGCTCATGGCGCACGGCTTCGCGCAGCAAGGTGGCCTGCGCGCGGCGCTTCGAAAGCTGCGCTTCGGAAACGGTGCGCTGACGCGGCGCCCAAATGGGCAGAGGAAAGCGGGAATCGTTGGAAAAGCGCGGAATGACGTGCCAATGCACGTGCGGCACCTGATTGCCGAGACTCGCCAGATTGACCTTCTCCGGCACGAGAATGCGCCGCATGGCGCGCTCGACGCAGTTGACGGCGGTCATCAAGCGCGCGCGGTCGGCGTCTTGCAGATCCGACATCTCGGCGACATGCGCGCTCCAGATCACGCGGCACAAGCCGGGCCAGTCGGCCTCATCGGCGAGGACGACGCGCAATGCGTCGTCCGCCCACAGTACCTCGCCGCCGTCTTCACGGCAAAACACACAGTCCATCTCAAACCTCTAGCGAATCGAAACCCGATTTCGCTATTACACCAGTACGCGCTCGATACCGCCATTGTTCGCGCGCTCGACATACTGTTCCATCCAGTTCTCGCCGAGCACCTTGCGCGCCATTTCCACGACGATGTAATCCGCCTCGGTGTTGGCGTCCTCGTTGTAGCGCGACAAACCCTGCAGGCAGGACGGGCAGCTCGTGAGGATCTTGACGTCGGTGACGGCATTGTCCGGCTGCGGACCATCGCCCGCTTTCAGCACCGAACCCGGCTGCGCGCCCGCCGCACCGGCCGAGGCGTTCGCCATGTTGATGGCGTTCGCGCCCGCCTCCGCGACGAGCGGAATGCCGCGCAACTTCGCCGCGCCCTTGCGCATTTCCTCTTCCTTGCGAAAGCGCACTTGCGTGGAGATGTCCGGCCGCGTCACCGCGAGCGTGCCCGACTCGCCGCAGCAGCGATCATTTTTTTCGATCTTGTAGCCGTCCTGCTGCGAACCCATCAGCTCGTTGACGAGTTTGACCGGGTCCATCGTCTTGATCGGCGAATGACACGGGTCGTGATACATGTAGCGCGTGCCCTTCACGCCATCGAGCTTGATGTTCTTTTCGAGCAGGAACTCGTGGATGTCGATGATCCTGCATCCCGGGAAGATCTTCTCGAATTCATAGCCCGCGAGCTGGTCGTAACAGGTGCCGCACGACACGACCACGGTCTTGATATCCAGATAGTTCAGCGTATTGGCCACGCGATGGAACAACACGCGGTTGTCCGTGACGATCTTCTCGGCCTTGTCGAACTGTCCCGCGCCGCGCTGCGGATAGCCGCAGCACAGATAGCCCGGCGGCAGCACGGTCTGCACGCCCGCTTCCCACAACATGGCTTGCGTGGCGAGCCCGACCTGCGAGAACAGACGCTCGGAACCGCAACCGGGGAAATAGAACACGGCTTCCGAATCCACCGTGGTTTTCTGCGGATTGCGGATGATCGGAACGATCTTGTTGTCCTCGATATCCAGCAGCGCGCGCGCCGTCTTCTTGGGCAGATTGCCCGGCATCTTCTTGTTCATGAAGTGGATCACTTGCGTGACCACCGGCGGCTTGCCGACCGTCGCGGGCGGTTTGGCCGTCTGCTTCTTCGCGAACTTCTTGAGGATGTCGTTGCCCAGACGCTGCGCCTTGTAGCCCACGCCCATCATTGCGGTGCGCGCGACGTTGATCGTCTGCGGATTCGTCGCGTTGAGGAAGAACATGCCCGCCGCGTTGCCCGCGTTGAACTTCTTTTTGCCCATCTTGCGCAGCAGATTGCGCATGTTCATGGTGACATCGCCGAAATCGATCTTCACCGGGCACGGCGTCACGCACTTATGGCAGACCGTGCAGTGATCGGCGACATCGTTGAATTCGTCCCAATGCTTGATCGACACGCCGCGGCGCGTCTGCTCTTCGTACAGGAACGCCTCGATGAGCAGCGAAGTCGCGAGAATCTTGTTGCGCGGGCTGTAGAGCAGGTTCGCGCGCGGCACGTGCGTCGCGCACACGGGCTTGCACTTGCCGCAGCGCAGGCAGTCCTTGATCGATTCGGAAATCGCGCCGATATCCGACTGCTGCATGATGAGCGACTCATAGCCCATCAGGCCGAAGCTCGGCGTGTACGCGTTGCGCAAGTCCGCGCCTTCGAGCAATTTGCCCGCGTTGAAGCGCCCCTGCGGATCGACGCGCTTCTTGTAATCGCGGAAATCGCGGATTTCGTCATCGGTCAGGTACTCCAGCTTCGTGATGCCGATGCCGTGCTCGCCCGAGATCACGCCGTCCAGCGAACGCGCGAGCTTCATGATGCGCGCCACCGCGTGATGCGCGTCCTGCAGCATCGCGTAGTTGTCGGAGTTGACCGGAATGTTGGTGTGCACGTTGCCGTCGCCCGCGTGCATGTGCAACGCGACGAACACGCGGCCGCGCAGCACTTGCTTGTGGATGGCCTGCGCTTCGTCGAGGATCGGCTTGAATTCGCCGCCGTTGAAGATTTGGCGCAATTCGCCGCGAATCTCCGTCTTCCATGAGATGCGCACGGTGCGGTCTTGCGCGACATGGAACACGCTCGCATCCGGCTGGGTATCGACGCGATCCGCGAACTTCTCGGCGAGCCCTTCGTAGCCGAGATTCACGAGATAGTGCTGCGCCTCGCGCAAGGACATGTCGAGCTTGTCGCCGACGAAAGTCCAGCGCTCACGCACGCGCTTCATCAAATCGAGCGCCTGTTGCACGCGATCTTCGAGCAATTCGGCGGACGGAATCTCGTTCGCGTCGTCGCTCTTTCCGAGCGGCAGCTTGCCGGTCTTGAAGAACGCCTCGAGCGCGTCGACCAGTTGCAGCTTGTTCTTGATCGACAGCTCGATATTGATGCGCTCGATGCCGTCCGTGTACTCGCCCATGCGATTGAGCGGGATCACCACGTCTTCGTTGATCTTGAACGCGTTGGTGTGCTTCGCGATGGCGGCCGTGCGCGAACGGTCGAGCCAGAAGCGCTTGCGCGCCTCGGCGTTCACCGCGACGAAGCCTTCGCCGCTCTTGCCATTCGCCATGCGGACGACTTCGGAGGCGGCTTGCGCGACGGCATCGGCGTCGTTGCCGACGATATCGCCGATCAGCACCATCTTCGGAAACGCGTTGCGCTTGCTCTTGGTCGCATAGCCGACCGCGCGCAGATAGCGCTCGTCCAGATGTTCGAGTCCCGCGAGAATCGCGCCGCCCTGCTTCGACGTCTCGAACAGATAATCCTTTATCTCGACGATGCTCGGAATGGCATCGCGCGCCTGGCCGAAAAATTCGAGGCAGACGGTGCGCGTGTGCGCGGGCATCTTGTGCAGAATCCAGCGCGCCGACGTGATGAGCCCGTCGCAACCTTCCTTCTGCACGCCCGGCAAGCCCGCGAGGAACTTGTCGGTGACGTCCTTGCCGAGCCCTTCCTTGCGGAACGTGCGGCCGGCGATATCGAGCGCCTCGGTTTTCAGGAGCTTTTCGCCGGGCGCGCGCGTGCCGTCGAACCAGTCGAGCCGGAAGCGCGCCACCGGAATGTCGTGGATCTTGCCGCAGTTATGTTCGAGGCGCGTGACTTCGAGCCAGTTGCCTTCCGGGTCCACCATGCGCCACCAAGCGAGATTGTCGAGCGCCGTGCCCCACAGCACTGCCTTCTTGCCGCCCGCGTTCATCGCGACATTGCCGCCGACGCACGATGCATCGAGCGATGTCGGATCGACGGCGAACACGAAGCCCGCCTGCTCCGCCGCTTCCGTGACGCGTCGCGTGACCACGCCCGCGCCGGAGAAAATGGTCGCGACCTTGTGATCGACGCCCGGAAGATCGGTCATCTCCACCGGCCCGAGTTGTTCGAGCTTTTCGGTGTTGATGACCGCGGAAAACGGCGTGAGCGGAATCGCGCCACCGGTATAGCCCGTGCCGCCTCCGCGCGGAATCACGGTGAGGCCGAGCTCGAAACACGCCTTGATGAGACCTGCGATCTCCGCCTCGGTGTCCGGCGTGAGCACGACGAACGGATATTCGACACGCCAGTCGGTGGCGTCGGTGACGTGCGAAACGCGCGACAGACCGTCGAACTTGATGTTGTCCTTCTGCGTCTGTTTGCCCAGCACGCGCGACGCGCGGCGGCGCAATTCGGCCATGCGGCCGAATTCGGCGGAGAAGTCGTCCACGGAGCGGCGCGCGGCCGCGACCAGCAGTTGCACGCGTGCGGCGCGTTCCTGGCCTGCGTCGTCGCCGTGTTGCGATAGATCGGCGTTACGGCGCTTTTCGATCTCAGCCAGCCGATGGTTCAGCGCTTCGACGAGCAAGACTCGACGCTTCGGGTTGTCGAGCAAATCGTCCTGCAGATACGGATTGCGGCGTACGACCCAGATGTCGCCGAGCACTTCGTACAGCATGCGCGCCGAGCGGCCGGTGCGTCTTTCGCCGCGCAGTTCGTCGAGTGCGGCCCAGGCTTCGTCGCCGAGCAGCCGCATTACGATCTCGCGATCGGAAAACGACGTGTAGTTATAGGGAATTTCGCGCAGACGGGGCTCGACGCCGAGCGGCAAGGCGGCATGGGCGCCGTTCGGATCGAAGGCTTGAGGTGCGTTCATGTTCGACGGTTCGGTGAGCCGGCGAGCGCGTCAGGAAGCGCAAAGTCACCGGCGATGCGCGTGGGGGCGCAGATTTTTGGATGAGACTGTTCTGTAGGAAGGCCGCCGCATCGCGCAAATCCGGCAATGACACGGATGTAATGACGAGCCAGATGCGACACGGCGCCTTCAATGTGCCCGGATCAACGCCACGATCGCGCATGGCGCGCATGCCGCTCCGCCGCAGCGTGAAGCTCGCGGGGGACATACGCCAGTAAATCGATCCGAAGCTGCCAGTGCATCTGCCGATCCTGATTTGTAAAACGAAATTCTAACCCATCGCGAAAAAGGCCGTTCGTGACGGCTAGCAGGCAGAAGGGGCATTTGCGTGCCCGTTCACGACATGTTTCGGGCATTTTCCGCGCTTTTACTCCCGGCCGGTCGGTCGGCGATAAGGCGTCGTAGCCGGAATGCTGCTTCTTCCGCGCTATCATTCATGCTTTCGCCCTCAAAAAAGCAGCGCGCAGCCGGCCTGCGCGACGATTTCGACGCATGACACATCCCGACTACCTGAAGAAAGTGCTGACCGCGCGAGTCTATGACGTCGCGCGCGAGAGCGAGCTCGAACCCGCGCGCAGTCTGTCCGCGCGCCTGCATAACGCCGTCTACCTCAAGCGCGAGGACAACCAGCCGGTGTTCTCCTTCAAGATTCGGGGCGCCTACAACAAGATGGCCAACCTGCCCGCCGACGTTCTGGCGCGCGGAGTCATTACAGCGTCGGCGGGCAATCATGCGCAGGGCGTGGCTTTGTCGGCGGCGCGGCTCGGCTGTCGCGCGGTGATCGCCGTGCCCACGACCACGCCGCAAGTGAAAATCGACGCGATCCGCGCGCATGGCGGCTCGACCGTCGAAGTGGTGCTGGCGGGCGAATCGTATAGCGACGCCTACGCGCGCGCCGTGCAGCTTCAGGAAGAGCGCGGCCTCACCTTCGTCCATCCGTTCGACGATCCCGACGTGATCGCCGGACAAGGCACCGTCGCCATGGAAATCCTGCGCCAGCATCAAGGTCCGATTCACGCGATCTTCGTGCCGATAGGCGGCGGCGGCTTGGCGGCGGGCGTGTCGGCGTACGTCAAGGCGATCAGGCCGGAGATCAAGGTCATCGGCGTGCAGACCGAGGATTCCTGCGCGATGGCGCAATCCATCGAGGCGGGCGAGCGCGTTACCTTGAGCGAAGTCGGCCTGTTTTCGGACGGCACGGCGGTGAAGCTCGTCGGCGAGGAAACCTTCCGCCTGTGCAGCGAGTTGCTCGATGAAGTCATCACCGTCGATACCGACGCGCTTTGCGCCGCCATCAAGGACGTCTTCCAGGACACGCGCAGCGTGCTCGAACCGGCGGGCTCGCTCGCGGTGGCGGGCGCGAAGGTCTATGCGGAACGCGAAGGTATCGAAGGAAAGACGTTGATCGCGGTGACTTCCGGCGCGAACATGAATTTCGACCGCATGCGCTTCGTGGCGGAACGCGCGGAAGTGGGCGAGGCGCGCGAGGCCGTGTTCGCGGTGACGATTCCCGAGGAACGCGGCAGCTTCAAACGCTTTTGCGAACTCGTCGGCGATCGCAGCGTGACCGAGTTCAACTACCGTATCGCGGATGCGGCCGCCGCGCATATCTTCGTCGGCGTGCAGATCAAGTCGCGCAACGAGACGGTGCAGATGCGCTCGGCGTTTATCGAGCACGGGTTCGCGACGGTCGATCTGTCGCACGACGAACTCTCGAAGCAGCACATTCGCTACATGGTCGGCGGCCATTCGCCGCTCGCGCATGACGAACGCCTGCTGCGTTTCGAATTCCCCGAGCGGCCGGGCGCGCTCATGCGCTTCCTTTCGTCGATGGCGCCGGACTGGAACATCAGCCTGTTTCACTATCGGAATCAAGGCGCGGACTACAGCTCGATTCTCGTTGGCATTCAGGTGCCGCGGGCGGATAACGCCGAGTTCGAGCGCTTTCTCGCGACGCTCGGTTATCCGTGGTGGGACGAGCAGCAGAACCCCGTCTACAAGCTGTTCCTGGCGTAAGTCGAGACTTCATGTCCAAGTTCACGCTCGAAGACAAGCTCGTCGTCGCGATTTCGTCGCGCGCGCTCTTCGACTTCGAGGAAGAAAACAGCGTGTTCGAGGCGGGCGATCTCGCGAGTTACGAAGCGCTGCAACGCTCGCGGCTGGACAATCCCGCGAAACCGGGCGTGGCGTTCGGGCTCATTCGCAAACTGCTCGCGCTCAATGCGGGCGAGCAGCGCGTGGAAGTAGTGATTCTTTCGCGCAGCGATCCTATCAGCGGCCTGCGCGCGTTCCATTCGTGCCGTGAGCATGGGCTGGCGATCGAACGCGGCGTGTTCACGCGCGGCCGTTCGCCCTTCAGCTACTTGAAACCGCTGCGTGCGTCGCTATTTTTATCGGCGAATCCCGACGATGTACGCGACGCGCTCGCCGCCGGTTTTCCCGCCGCGCGCGTGCTGCCGGAAACGCCGCGCGCAGCGAGCCGTTACGCGGATGAAATTCGCATTGCGTTCGATGGCGACGCCGTTCTCTTCTCCGATGAAGCCGAGCGCGTGTTTCAGGCCGACGGTTTGCTCGCCTTCGTCGGCCATGAAACGAACAAGAAAGATCTGCCGCTGCCGGGCGGACCGTTGAAGCCGCTGCTCGAAGCGCTGAACAAGCTGCAACGCATTGCCGCCGCGAATGAAGGCGAGCAGGCGGCCATGCATATCCGCACTGCGCTCGTCACCGCGCGTTCCGCTCCCGCGCACGAGCGCGCGATCCGGACGTTGATGGCGTGGGACATCGAAATCGACGAAGCGATGTTCCTGGGCGGTCTGGACAAGGGCGAATTCCTGCGTGAATTCGAGCCCGACTTTTTCTTCGACGATCAAATTCGCCATTGCGAATCGGCCCGCGGCGTGAGTCCGACAGGGCATGTTCTCAGCGGCATAGCGAACGCAACATGACACCCGAACAATCTCCGCTCGGCAAGCCTGTCCACTACACCGAACAGTACGATGCGTCGCTGCTGTTTCCGATAGAGCGCAAGAGCGCGCGCGATGCCATCGGCGTCGGCGCGCGGCTGCCGTTCTTCGGCACCGACATCTGGAACGCTTACGAGCTTTCGTGGCTGAACGCGCGCGGCAAGCCGCAGATCGCGGTGGCGACGTTCTTCGTGCCGGCGGATTCGCCGAATATCGTCGAATCGAAGTCGTTCAAGCTTTACCTTGGCTCGTTCGCGCAGACGAAGTTCGACTCCATCGACGACGTGCGCGCGGCCATCAAGCGCGACGTATCGGCGATCTGCGGAGCGACCGTATCGGTGCAACTTGCCGCGCCGGCAGATTTCGGCAAGCTCGCGATGGAAGAGTTCGATGGCTTGTCGCTCGACAGGCTCGATCTGGATACGGACATCTATATGCCCGATCCTTCACTGTTAAGCGCGACGCATGGCGAAGCACCCGTCGACGAGACGCTGTATTCGAATCTGCTGAAGTCGAATTGCCCGGTGACGGGACAGCCGGATTGGGGCAGCGTGCAGATTCGCTACTACGGCGGGCAGATCGATCACGCGGGTTTGCTGCGCTATCTGATTTCGTTTCGCGGACATACCGGTTTTCACGAGCAATGCGTCGAGCGCATTTTCATGGACGTGATGCGGGAATGTCAGCCGGAAAGGCTCGCGGTGTACGCGCGTTACACGCGGCGCGGCGGGCTGGATATCAATCCGTTCCGGACGAATTTCAATTTGCCGATGCCGGATAATGCGCGGTTGGCGCGGCAGTGAAGCTCGTCAATGCGGCTCCGACTTCCCGGAGCCGCATTGATGTTCAAGCCGACGCCTTCTTATAAGCCACGCAATCCACCTCGACCTTGCAATCGATCACCATTGACGACACCACGCAAGCTCTCGCCGGCGGATTCGCGCCGAAGTACTCCTTGAAGATCTTGTTGAAAGAAGCGAAATCGCGCGGATCGTCCAGCCAGACGCCGCAGCGCACGACATGCTCCGTGCCGTATCCCGCTTCCGTCAGAATGGCGATCACGTTTTGAATTGCCTTGTGCGTCTGCTCGACGATTCCGCCGTTGATCACTTCGCCGTTCTCCATCGGCGTCTGGCCCGACACGAAGAGCCAGCCATCGGCCTCCACCGCGCGTGCAAACGGCATATGCGCGCCGCCTTGTCCCTTGCCGCCTTCAACGCCATATCGCTTCATCGTTCAACTCCTTGATTCAATCGTAAAGAATTCAAAACGCACCCTGCGCATCCAGCTTGGATGCCGCGCCGCGCGCTACGAAACGTCCCGCGCGCGCGCCGGTCACGGCGGCATCGCGATACGTCAAAACCCCATTCACCCACACCGCGTCGATGCCGTCCGCCGCCTGCTGCGGCTTCGCGAAGGTCGCGGCATCGCGCACACGCTCGGGATCGAACACGACCAGATCGGCGTGATAACCCACTTTCACTTCGCCACGCTCGGGCAGGCTGAAACGCCGCGCCGTCAGGCTCGTCATCTTGCGCACCGCTTCTTCGAGCGGCATCAGCGCCGTATCGCGCGCGTAGTGGCCAAGCACGCGCGGAAACGCGCCCCACAAGCGCGGATGCGGCAGCGGATCGTTCGGCAAGCCATCAGAGCCAACCATCGTCGCGGGATGCGCGAGAATGCGCCGCACATCGTCTTCCGACATGTTGTGATACACCGCGCCCGCCGGCTGCAAGCGTTTCGCCGCATCCTGCTGGCTCACGTTCCACTCGGCCGCCACCTCGCGAATCAGCTTGCCCGCCATCTCCGGATGCGGCTCCGACCACGTGATGGTGATGTCGATATCGCCCGTCACCTGCTTCAGATCCAGCGTCGACGAACTGCGGTTATACGGATAACAATCGCAACCAAGCGGCTGACCCTCGCGCACCGTTTCGAGCGACTTCAGCACTTCCACGCTGCGTCCCCAGTTCGACGGTCCCGCGCACTTCAAATGCGAAATCACCACCGGCACACGCGCATGGCGACCGACGCGATACGCCTCTTCCATTGCATCGAGAATTGCATCGAACTCGGTGCGCATGTGCGTCGTGTAAAGCGCGCCTGCCTTGGCAAGCGGCTCGGCAAGCGCCTGCACTTCCTCTGGCGGCGCGTTGAACGCCGAACCATAAGCCAGCCCGCTCGATAACCCCAGCGCGCCGTTATCCAGCGCTTCTTCGAGTTGCGCTCGCATGCCTTCCACCTCAGCGCCGTTCGCCGCGCGATCCAGCCGGTCCATGTGATTGTTGCGCAGCGCCGTATGGCCGATCAGCGCGCCGACATTCACGGCGGGACGCGCTTCGTTGACGGCATCGACATAAGCGGCGAAGGTCGGATATTTGAACGCGTTGGCGTCGCCGAGCAGATTCATCGGATCGGGCGGGTTGCCCTTCAACGTCACCGGCGACGCGCTGATCCCGCAATTGCCGACGATCACCGTGGTCACGCCTTGCGTGATCTTCGGCATCATCTGCGGCGAGCGGATCACGTGCGTGTCGTCGTGCGTATGGACGTCGATGAAACCGGGCGCCAGCACCTTGCCCTGCGCGTCGAACACTTCATCGGCGTTCCAGTTGGCGAGTGCGCCGGGCGCCACGATGGCGACGATGCGGCCATCGCGCACCGCGACATCGCGCTCGACGGCGGGCGCACCCGTGCCGTCGATCACACGCGCACCGATGATCAACGTATCGGCCTTCTGCTTCGAGGGCGATTCCATGTCAGTCTCCCAAAGGTTGCCGCTCGCCGCCGCCACGATGCGCATCGAGCGCGTGCTTCATGCGGCGCAGCAGTTCACGGCTGTGATCGGCCTGCTTCACCGCGAGTTCGGTGACCAGCAGATCGAGCGCCATCATCATTGCGTAACGCGACGACGACGGCTTGTAGATGAAATCCGTTTCTATCGCGATGACCGGAATGAGCCAGTCCGCGAGCTTCGCCAGCGGCGACGCCGGCGCGGTCAACGCGATCACGCACGCGCCGTACTCGCGCGCGATCCGGCAGCTTTCGAGCATCTCCGGCGTCTGCCCCGTCACGGACAGCGCGACAACGACGTGTTCGCTCGATAACGTCGATGCCACCATGCGCTGCAGCAGTCCGTCCTGATACGACGCCACCGGCCGCCCGAGCCGCACGAGACGAAAGCGCATCTCGTCGGCGAGCGCGGTCGAGCCGCCGCCCATGCCGAACACGTAGATCATCGACGCAGCCGCGAGTGCATCGGCGGCTTGCGCGATGGGCGCGGCACGCAGCGCACCCTGATTCTGTGCGAGCGTGGCCTGCACTTCCTCGAAGATGCGCGCGGCGAGTGTTTCAGGCACGGCGTCCGGTTCGGGCTTTAGAAAGCGTTGCCCGACGCCCGCCGCCTGCGCGAGCCGCAGCTTGAGTTCGCGCACGTCCTGACAGCCGACCGCTTTCGCAAAGCGCGTGACCGTGGCGATACTTACTTCCGCCTTGTCCGCAAGCGCGCCGATGCTCGCCCGCGACGCGCCCGTGAGATCGTCGAGGATCAGCGCGGCGACCTTGCGCTCGGCACTGCGCAATTCGGGCGCGCGTTGCGCGATGCGCGCGACGATATCGAAGGTGAGCGAATCGGCGTGGCCGTTCATAGTGCTGACAGGGTTAACCCACAGTGTATGTTACTAAATAACATTTCAACGAGAATGCTACTTTGGGTAACATGATGCCGTCAACCGCGACGCCATTTTAAGTACCGACAGAATTTATTCATCCGGACGATGGAGTAGCAGCACATGAAAGTTACAAACTATCAGAACGCGACAATCGACCCGTTTGGCAAGGGTCTCGGCATGGTGCCGGGCACGGGCATCAACCTGACGGACGCGGCGCGTCTGCAATGGAACCTGCTCGAAGAGGACGTGAGCTTGCCTGCCGCCGTGCTGTATGCAGAGCGCATCGAACACAATTTGAAGTGGATGCAAGCGTTCGTCGAAGAGTACGGCGTGAAACTCGCCCCGCACGGCAAGACCACCATGGCGCCGCAACTCTTTCGCCGCCAACTCGACACCGGCGCGTGGGGCATCACGCTTGCCACGGCGCATCAGGTGCGCGCGGCGTATCGCGGCGGCGTGTATCGCATCCTGCTGGCGAATCAGCTCGTCGGCAAACGCAACATGGGCATGATCGCCGAGCTGCTGACGGACCCGAACTTCGAGTTCTTCTGTCTCGTCGATTCAGCGGATGGCGTCGATCAACTAGGCGCATTCTTCAGCGACGTGCACAAGAAGCTGAACGTGCTGATCGAACTCGGCGTGCCGGGCGGACGCACGGGCGTGCGCGACGACGCGCAGCGCGAAGCCGTGCTCGCGGCCATCGCGCGCTGGCCGGGCACGATCGAACTGGCGGGAATCGAACTATACGAGGGCGTCTTGCAGGACGAATCAAAGGTACGCGACTTTTTGAAGAGCGCCGTCGACACCACCCGCGCTCTGATCGATGCTGGCAAGATCGCGCGCAAGCCGGCGATTCTCTCGGGCGCGGGATCGGCATGGTACGACGTCGTCGCCGACGAATTCGCCAAGGCGAACAGCGACGCCATTGAAGTCGTACTGCGTCCCGGCTGCTATCTGACGCACGACGTCGGCATCTACAAGAAAGCGCAGAACGAAATCTTCGCGCGCAATCCCATCGCGAAGAAGATGGGGCAAGGGCTTAAACCCGCGCTGCAATTGTGGGCGTACGTGCAGTCCA
Organism: Caballeronia sp. GAWG1-1; assembly: GCF_023631465.1. NCBI lineage: Bacteria > Pseudomonadati > Pseudomonadota > Betaproteobacteria > Burkholderiales > Burkholderiaceae > Caballeronia > Caballeronia sp. GAWG1-1. The sequence goes on along the minus strand of NZ_JALQDB010000002.1, from coordinate 248,267 downwards.
TTCCCGAGCCGGACCGCGCGATCATCGGGCTCGGCAAGCGCGATTCCGCATTCGACGCGGGCTTGCCAGAACCGGCGAAGCATTTTCGTCCGGGCACGGAAGCGCCACGCGATATCTCGACGGATGAAGGCTGGGAAATTTTCGGCCTGATGGACCAGCACGCTTACTTGCGCATCAAGCCCGGCGATGATCTCAAGGTCGGCGACATGATCGCCTTCGACATCTCGCACCCGTGTCTCACTTTCGACAAGTGGCGTCAGGTGCTCGTGGTCGATCCTAAATACCGCGTCACCGAAGTGATCGAAACGTTCTTTTGACGCGTCAGGCTTTTTCGGCGGCGGTATCGACGAGTGCGGCGTTCGCCGCGTTTTGCACCGCGACTTCCTGAATGCGCGCTTCGAGCATATGAAGCGCGCCCGACAGCGCCTCGATGGCGTCGTCCGGCAACGATGCCATGGTGTCGTGCAGAAACGCCGTGCGGCGCGGCATGCCCTCTTCCGCCGCCGCGCGGCCTTGCGCTGTCAGCGCGACATTCGACACGCGATTGTCGCGGACATCCACGCTGCGCACGACCCAGCCGAGACCTTCCAGCGTCTTTAACTGACGAGTCAGCGCGCCCGGGTCCACGCGCAGGCGTTCGACGAGTTTCTTCTGCGACACCTCGCCTTCGTGCTCATGCAAGGCGAACAGAATGCGCCAGCGCGGCATTGGCTGGCCGACGGCTGCTTCGAACGCCGACATGAAAGCGCGATACGTCCGCCCGAACTGCTGCACCACCGCGATACGTTCCTGTTCGTTCATGCTCTCGATTCCGTTGTAATTCATTCGGCGAGGATGACCGGTTCGTGCGTTCGTTTCAAGCGCACGGGCGGCACGCGGCGCGACTGCCAGAGCGAAACGACCGCGACGACGGCCGCGACCGCCAGGCCGATGTGGATTGCCGCCACCAGCGATTCGCGCGCGGATTCGAGCAGCATCGCGCCGTTATGACCCGCAGCCGCAAGCTGCGCGAGCAGCGTGTCCTGTCCTTCGCGATTGATGAGGATTTGCGGATCGGAAAGATCGCCGAGCCAGTGCATTGCGTGATCTCGTTCAAGCGCGAGGCTCACGCCGCTCGCGTACAGATGGCTCACGAGCGTGCCGGTCAATGCCGTGCCGATCATCCCGCCGATCATGCGTAGCGATTGCAACAATGCCGTCGCAATTCCCAGATGCTGACGTCCCGCGGTCTGTTGCGCGAACACGGTGAGGTTCGGCATGACGAAGCCCAGGCCGAGCCCGCCCATCAGCATGACGACGAGCAGCATGGAACGCGGCATCGTATGCGTGGCGATCACCACGCCGAAACACGACGCGGCGAGAAACGCGAAACCCACGTACAGCATGAGATTCGCGTTCTTCAAACGCGTCACGATTCGTCCGTTCACGATACTGCCAATGGTAATGAACACGACGAGCGGCGTGATCATCATGCCCGCGTCTTTCGGCGACATGCCGAAGCCGCCCTGGAACAGCAGCGGCGCATAGAACAGCAGCGAGAACATGGTGAAGCCGCCGAGAATCGCCAGCGTGAACAGCGCGGCGAGGCTCTTGTTGCGGAACATATCGACGGGAAGAATCGCGTAGCTGCAACGCAGTTCCCACTTCCACAGGCTGTAGGACGCCACGATGGCCACCGCCAACAGCATCGCCGTCTCGACACTGATGCCGTGCTTCGGCAACATCTCGACGAACAATTGCAGCGCGCCGAGCGCAACCGCGATCAGCGCGGCGCCGGGCCAGTCGAGCCGCATCTTGCCTTCGTGCGCGACATGCCGCAGATGCGGCAAAAAGCGCCAGACGAAGAACAGCGACAGCACGCCGACGGGCAGATTCACGTAGAACACCGAGCGCCAGCCGTAATACTGCGTGAGAATCCCGCCGAGCGAAGGGCCGACCGCATTGGCGATGCCGAAAGCGGAACTCATCAGCACCTGCCAGCGCAGGCGCACGACCGAATCCGGGAACAGATCCGCGATGCACGCGAACGCGGTGCCAACCAGCATCCCGCCGCCGATGCCCTGCAAACCGCGCGCGAGCACCAAAAACATCATGCTGTTCGCGAGTCCGCACAACACGGACGCCACCGTGAACACGATAATCGAAGCGATCACGAAGGGTTTGCGACCGTAGTAGTCACCGAGCCGCCCGAAAATAGGCACGGTAATGACGGAGGTCAGCAGATAGGAGGTCGCGACCCAGGCGTAGAGATCGAAGCCTTTGAGTTCGGCCACGATAGTAGGCAGCGCGGTGCCCACGACGGTCTGGTCCAGCGCGACGAGCATGGTGACGAAAGAGATGCCCAACATCGCCATGAGCGATTCGCGGAAGGGCAAGACCTGTCCGCTGGAGTGATGCGCGGCTGTGTGAACGGCCATTTTTGTGGACGCAATTATTGACGAGTCAAAGAATGGGGAATCATAGCACGCTCGCGTGCTCTAAGCCGTGTGGCCCACCGCTCTCTTCATGCACGTTCCCGGACATTTTTCTTATGCAACCGACGCCCATCATCACTTCGCCGCTTACTGCCGAAGATTTCACCGCTCTGTCCCGCGCGAAGGAGGCGCTCGAAAGCCCTTCGCTCACGATGAAACTGGCGAGCGTGGTCGGCGCGCCGATCGAAAAACTCATGGGACGGCTTCCAGCCTCGGCTCAGGGGAAAGTCGACGAAGCCACGCAAGTCGCGCTCAAGAAATGCCTGCAGCTTGCGCTGCGCACGCTCGGCAACAGCGCGCCGTCCGACTCGCTGCTCGCGCCGCCGCCGGACAAACCGCGCAATCTGATGCACAAACTCGCCGTCGCGACGACGGGTGCGGCGGGCGGCGCATTCGGCTTGTTTGCGTTGCCCGTCGAGTTGCCCGTCACGACCACGTTGATGTTTCGCTCGATTTGCGACATCGCGCGCAGCGAAGGCGAGGACGTGCATCGCGTGGAGACGCAGTTGCAATGCATGATGGTGCTCGGCATGGGCGGCACCCACAAAGACGACGATAACGCCGACATCGGCTATTTCATCGTTCGCGGCGCGCTCGCGCAGTCCATCTCGCGCGCGACCAACGAAATCGCGGCCAAGGGATTGAGCAGTCATGGCTCGACCGCGTTGCTCAAATTCTTGCAGACCATTGCGTCGCGCTTCTCGGTGCAGGTCAGCGAGCAGGTCGCGGCCAAGTCGATTCCGGCCATCGGCGCGGTTCTCGGCGCCATGGTCAACACCGTGTTCATCGACCATTTTCAGCAGATGGCGCTCGGACACTTCACTGTGCGCAGACTCGAACGGCAATACGGAACGGCGGCGGTCGAGCGCGCGTATCAGACCATCGAGGTGATCGGCGGGCGCTGAGCGTTGCCGGCGCTCGTCGTGGTCGATATGAAACGCGCGGCTTGCGTGAGCGCATCGCGCGCTTCGGGCATGAATGGCGCCCAGATCTGGAAAATATGCGGGACGTTGCGCCAGATTTGCAATTGCACGTCCACGTCGGTTTCGCGCGCTATCTTCGCGACGCGTGTGGCATCGTCTAGAAGCAATTCCGTGTCGCCTGCTTGAATCAGGAGCGGCGGCAGGCCTCGATAATCGCCGAAAAGCGGTGACGCGTAGGGATCACGCGAATCGGCATCGCCGAGATAGAGCGCGGCCACGCGCGGGAAGACCGATGCGTGGAACATCGGGTCACGGCCTTCGTTTGCTTGCATCGACGCGCCGCCGCAGGTCAGGTCGGTCCACGGCGAAAACAGCACCGCGCCGGCGGGCAATTGAACCCGTGCATCGCGAAGCGCCAGCAATGTGGCGAGCGCGAGGCCACCGCCGGCCGAATCGCCCGCAATGACGATCGATTTTGCATCGATGCCCGACGCGAGCAGGCGGCGGTAAGCGGCAACGGCGTCGTCGAGCGCGGCCGGAAAGCGATGCTCGGGAGCCAGCCGGTAATCGAGCGAAAACACGTCGGCATCCGCACGCGTCGCAAGACCGAACGTGATCGCTCGATGACTGCGCGGCGAGCAAAAGTAATAGCCGCCGCCGTGGAGATAAAGCACCGTTCGTCGATCATGCGCGGCGCTCTCGCGGCGCAACCACTCGCCATCCGGCTCGATATCGAGTCGCCATCCCTTCGGTACACGCGGCAACCAGATTCGGCGCGATGCGTAGGTCCGCGCGCGCTCGACATCGAGTGTGGGCTTCGCCGTTTCCGGCCGCATTTGCCGCTTGAGCAGCCAGCATGCGAACGCGCTTTGCCAGCTCATCGTAGCGGGCTCAGGCTTTGAGTCGAGCCGATCAGTTCGATGGCATCACCTGACCGCGAATCTCGCCGGTCGGGTTTTCCTGTGTGTGAATGTTGAAATACCATTGCCCGGCCATGAGGTCCGTGACCTGCTGCTCGGTGAGCGTGGCCCGACCTTTCATCGGACTGGCGAGCGCATGTTTGTCGGCGGGTACTTGCGGCTTCGCGTTCTGACCGACGGGCGCGGGACCGTGGAAGTGGGCCATCGTGACCGGGCCGGAAAGCTCGGCGTAAGTCGCGGTCCAGGTGATGACCTTGGTGTCGGTGTCGAACGTGGCGTCGAGCATGCCGTGGCCTTTGCTGACGCGTGGCGGGACTTCGCTCGATGGCTGCAGATTCGCCTTCAGCGCGATGGTGTCGGCGAATGCCGCCGAGGATGCGAGCAACGTGAACATCATGGCTGCGATGCAGCGGACATGTGGTCTGCATGTCGGGATCATTCTGGCTCTCCTTGGTGACGGCCAAGCGCTTCGCTTTCATATTGTTAATGCGCTTAGGCATCGCCATGGTAGAGCATTCGGATGATCGATGTTTTCCAGTGTGCGCCGTTCACGCGCACGAATGCAAAAAGGGCGCCGCGCGGCGCCCTTTTCTTTCTACTGCTAGCTAGCTACTGCTTAAAACTCAGCCTGCTTTAGAAGCGGTGACGGATACCAGCCGTCACGAGAACCTGACGGCTGCTCGACGATGCTGCTGCACCGCTGATTTGAGCCGACGGGTATTCGTTTTCCGGCAGACCGCTTGCAATTTGCATCACGCCTTCAGCGTAGACGTCCGTACGCTTGGACAACGCGTAGTCGGTCTGCAAGCCGAACTGGTGATAGCGAACGCGCGTCGATTCGCCTGCGGCACCCAGCTTCTGGTTGGTGAACGTGTAGGCCGCACCCAGCGACAGCGCCGGCGTCAGAGCGTAACGAGCGTTTGCTTCGTAGTTGTTCGTGACGGCCGTAGCGTCGAAGTTGCTGCCGTCTTGACGAACTTGCGTCCACAGCAGGCCGAATTGCATAGCATTCGTCGAGTAGCTGGCGCCTGCGCCGAACGTACGTTGACGGATCGTGCCGAATGCGGCTTCTGCTGCCTCTGCCGGCTGACCGGCCGCTACAAACGCGTCACCGACGACATGCGGAACGACCGTAGCACCGTTGATCGCGCCGACGTTGTTACTGTTGATGCCGTTTGCTTGGGTGTAAGCAATGCCAGCCTTGATCGGGCCGTTAGCGTAGCCAGCACCCAGGCTGTACGCGCGATTCGCCGCGAAGCTGCCTGCCGAGTTCGAGAAGCCGTACTCGCCGCCGAACGTCAGACCAGCATAGTTGGCGCTCTGGAACTTGATCGAGTTGCTGAGACGGAAGTTGTTGCCGTCCAGGTTATCCAGGTTGTCCGGGTGCGCGAAGTACGTGCCGCCGAACGTGCCCGTTGCGCTCAAAGGACCGAGGTAGTCAGCCACGGCGTCGTTCTGACGACCCAACGTTACCGTGCCTTGGTTCGTCGAAATGCCGACATACGATTGGCGAGCAGCACCGGCGCCGCTACCGTTTGCCGGGTTGAAGCCGCTTTCCAGCCTGAAGACTGCCTTCATGCCGTTGCCCAGATCTTCAGCGCCCGTCAGGCCCCAACGGCTGTCTTGCACGTTGTTGCCAGTGACGCCCCATGCGCTTGCCTTGTTGTAGTCCGAACCCGGTGCCGAGCGCACGTTGTTCACGAACGTGAAACCTGCGTCCAACGTGCCGTACAGCGTGACGCTGCTTTGTGCGCTTGCACCCGTGGCGAACGATGCAGCCAGAGCGGCCACTGCGGCTCCGATAAGATTCTTTTTCATGCGAATTCCTTTGATTGAGTCACGAGACTCGATGAGTTGCTTAAGGCCGCGGCGCGGCACATCTGGGATTGAAGCCCCGGAGAAAGCCTCACACCGATATTCGGCAGCCCAAAGTGTATGGCGCAGCTTTTTGCAGAGACCACCAAGGAACACGCAAAAGGTCTTTCGAATAAATCAAAAAATAGAATTTCAATATGACTTAACGCTTACACATCTGGTACTTACCCGAATGCTTTTTCTTTAACGAGATGGACCAGGCGCAGCATCGTTGCACACATGCGACAGTGGCTGACGAGCGACAGCGAGAAGACATCGGAGTCATCCTATTCACAAGATGTATCGGGCTACGTAACATCGCGCACGCGAGGCGGCACTCCTGCCCTTGCTGACTTCGCACCGATCACCCGCAGTTCACGCTTTCGCCAGGCCATCCGCTCATGAACCAATTACAGGCGATGCGCGTCTTCCTCAAAGTCGCGGAGACATCTTCTTTTGGCCGCGCGGCCGCAGCGCTCGATCTTTCGAACGCCGTGGTCACGCGCTATGTCTCGCTACTCGAAGCGCATCTCAATACCCGCTTGCTGAATCGCACGACACGAAGCGTGTCGCTGACCGAAGCGGGCAAGGAATACGCCGATGGCTGCCGAACAGTGATCGAACACGTCGAGAATATCGAGGCATCAGTAGCGAACAGTTCAGTCGATCCATCCGGAACACTCAAGCTCGTTGCATCGGCATCGTTTTCCTTGCTCGAACTCACGCCCATGCTGCGCGCTTATCGCGATCGCTATCCGAGCGTGAAGCTCAGTCTTACGCTGCTCCATCGGCCGGTCGATCTCGTCGATGAAGGCTTCGATGTCGGCATCGTCGTGCCGCATCTCGTCAATAGCGGCACGCTCATCAATCGGCCACTTTTCAAGGTCGCCGCGGCACTCGTCGCATCGCCCGACTATCTCGCCCGCCGCGGCATGCCGGCGCGGCCCGCCGCTCTCGTCAAACACGAGTTTCTCGCGCCGTCCACGGACATTCACGGATCGAAGTGGTCATTCACCAGTCCGACGGGGTCGCGCGAGGAAGTGTCGATCGACCCGTCGTACACGGTGAACAGTTCACCCATGTTGCGGCAGGCGGCGATATTGGGAATGGGCATTGCCGTATTGCCCGAGAGCTATGTCCGGCAGGACGTCGAAGCGGGCGCGCTCGTGCGCCTGCTGCCGGCCTACACGCTCAACGACGCGGACAAGGAAGTGTCGATCGTTTATCCGGGACGCAGACACGTATCGGCCAAGACGCGTTCATTCGTCGACTTTGCGCTGACGCATTTCCGGGACCGTGCGACGTCCGATTTCGGCGCGGCCAATCTTTCCGATTAAAAGAAAAAAGCGCGACGCGGTTTGATCCGCGTCGCGCTTTGATTGATTCGACCGCTTAAACGAGCTCGGCGCCTTGCGCCTCTATGCGCTCGAGCAACTGCCTGCAGCGAACGATTAACAGATTTCCATCCTGTCGACGCATTGCGAGTGGTTTACTCGACAAGTCACGCCTGAATGTTTCCAGCGCATCAAGCAGCGGCCGATACTGCAACACGCTCGCCGCCCCAGACACGCGATGATGCCATTCGCGCAAGTGTTCTACCGTGCCACGTGCGACCAGTGGTTCGAGCGCGGCGAGATCGTCGCGGAACGAGGATACGAAGGCATCGAGAAGCGCCTTGACGGTGGCCTCGCTGCCCCAGAGTTGCGCCATCGCTTCAAGGTCGAGTTCGTCTTCTTCCGCGTGCCTTGCTTCGGCGCCGCCGACTGCCCGTCCTTCCGGCTCAGGCGCGATCGTGTCCTTCAACCACCACCGGTTAAGATGCTCGCGCAGCGTCGCGAGCCGAGTGGGTTTGATGAGGCAATCGTCCATACCCGCGTCGCGGCACATGGTGCGCTCCTCGGCCGCCGTGCTAGCGGTGATACCGAGAATCGGCAGTCGGACCGCTGTTCCCGCTTCGTTGGCGCGCACGCGTCTCGTCAGTTCGTAGCCGGTCATGTTCGGCATATGGCAGTCCGTGATCAGAAAGCCGTAATGCGTTTGTTCGAGCGCCGCGAGCGCCTCGACGCCATCCTGCACGACATCGCAGGCGAACCCGAGCAACGAAAGCTGGTGGCGAATCAACTCCTGATTAACGGGATGATCCTCCGCCACGAGCACGAGCCTGCCGTTGCGCAAAGCATCCTCGCGGTCGGGCGCTTCCTTCTTCGGTTCGAGGCCCATTGTCGCGCGCGCCGCAATCTGCGGCATGCCGGTCAAGGCCGCGACGCAGGCAGCGCCAAGCCCTCGCCAAGAGATGGGATTGATGCTGACGCGAATATCGTCTTCGAGAATTCGATAACCCGTTGGCTTCGGCTTTTCCGTCGCGTGAATGACGCGGGAGCCGAACGGCAGCTTGTCCTTGTGCGTATCGCTTAGAAATACGATATCGACGCCTTCGAACGTCTCCAGAAGCATTAGGCTCGGGCTATCCGACGGAATGCGCTGAAGCACCAGACCGAGCGCCTGTCCGTAGTTCACCAACGCGTCGGCGACGCGATCTTCGTCGATCGCCACGATGCCTCTCCGGCCGCGCAAGCCGTCGATCTGATACTGCAAAGTCTCGACCGGCAGTTCGAGGCGAAGCGTCATGGATGTGCCGACGCCTACTTCGCTCTGCAACGTTAGTGTGCCACCCATCAAATCCACGAGCCGATTGACGATAGTCAGTCCGAGGCCCGTACCGCCGAAGCGTCGAGTAGTGGACTTTTCCGCTTGCACGAACGGCTCGAAGAGACTCGCCTGCGCTTCGGACGCGATACCAATGCCCGTGTCCTTCACGCAGAGTTCGAGCAGCTGAGTGGAATCCGTCGATCCCACTTCCCGTACGTGCACGGCGACTTCACCAGCGCTGGTGAACTTGATCGCGTTGCTCATCAGGTTGAAGATGATCTGCCTCAGACGCACGCTGTCGCCCTGCACGGTAGCCGCCACTTCCGGCGCGACATTGACTCGCACTCGCAAGCCCTTTTCGTGTGCCCTGCCCGCCAGCAAGCCGACGGCGCTATCGACGAGTTCGCGCAAATCGATCGCGGTCGGCTCGATCGTCAGACGGCCTGCTTCGATCTTCGAATAGTCCAGGAGATCGTCGAGAATCTGAAGTAAAGCGCTGGCTGAATCCTGAATCATGCCGAGCATTTGCGACTGATCCGGATTGAGCGGCGTATTTTCGAACACTTCGACGAGACCCAGAACGCCGTTCATAGGCGTGCGGATTTCGTGGCTCATCATGGCGAGAAAATCGTCCTTCGCTCTCGATGCGGCCTCCGCGATATCTCTCGCCCGCGCAAGCTCTTCAGCGCGCGCGTGCTCGACGCTCGCATCCACCCAATATCCGCTCCAGACCACGGCGCCGTCGTCTTCGCAATGAGCGACGAGGTCTGCGCGAAACCAGCGCGTCACGCCGCCGACGACGGCTCGAAATTCCGTATGCAAGGGCTCGAGCGTGAGCGATGACCGCTCGATTTCCGCCAGCAAGCGCACGCCGTCCTCGGAGTTGACTTGACGCAATACCTTGAGCGGATCGTTAGCCAAGGCTCCAAGATCGAGGCCAAGCAGTTGCCGCGTGTCGCCGTCGATATACGGAAGGCTGTAAGCGCCATCGCGCGCACGCCGCAGTTGGAAGACGACAGCGGGAAGCGAGCGCGTGACGTCGTGCAGGCGCCGCTCCGTGCGACGGGCGTGCATCTCGGCGTCGCGAATATCGGTAATGTCGATCATCGTGCCGACTACGCCTGCTCGCTCGCCGTCCGGTGCCAGAAATGCACCGGTCCAAAAGAGGCCGTAGCGCGATCTGCCGAACTCGTCGAAGAACTCGGCCTCGACTTCCTGACGCTTGCCCGTGGCGAGCGTGCAACCAGAGAGATCGTGCAGCAAACGGCTGTGCTTTGCTCCCCACGCGCCCACTTCGAGCGCCGTCTGTCCGACGATATCCGTCCTGCGAACGCCCAGGGCCTCCTCGAACGCACGGTTGACCGCGACGTAGCGATTGTCCATGTCCTTCGCGACAAGCGGATACGGCACGACTTCCATCATGGTCTGCTGGAAGCTCAACTGCGTCGCGAGTTGCTGTTCGATGGTGAGACGCTTTCGCATTTCCCGCTGCAATAGAACGAATGCCCGGAGCGTGACGATCAAAACGGCCAGCACGCCAATGAGTGCAGGAAGCAGGCGCAGTGCGGTAACGCTCAGAACACGGGACGGCGCTGCCGAGACATAAACGTTCGAGAGCGCGTCGTTAGCGCGAAACATGAAGGCATCCGCATCGATAGGCGGAATGCTTTCTCTGGCGGGCGCGATATCTGCCGCCGTTGCACGCGCGTCGGACGCGACAGTGTCCGCGCGAACCACCGTGCAATACGGTGACAGGAGCACGACGAGCAAAAACCAGCAACGCACGACGACGGAACTCAAATCGAATCTCACAAAGGTAAAAGTCGGCGTCGTTGAGAGGACACCGCATCGGAAAACTTGCGTACGCTGCAACACAGGCTGTCGCAGGCGCCGTCGAACAGTAGAGTCTGATACGCATCCGTTGGCGCAGACATCGGAACCGTCTTAAATAATTCTGATGACGCCAACCGTCCGCTCAGTCAGACGAGGCCCACCTGCCTGAAATACTCGACGAGATCGGCCTCCGAACTTAGGCCCAGCTTCCGCATGCCACTGCGTTTCTGGGTAGCGATGGTTTTACTGCTTCGTCCAAATCGGCTTGCAATCTCGTGCACCACCATTCCACTGGCATACAGCCGAAACACTTCCCACTCGCGCCGGCTCAATACGCCGACACATGCGGGCATGTTTTCTGGAAGGCTGCTCAACGCATCTATGGCAAGCGGCGAGGCGAACCGTCTGCCTGCGCTGATGGCCGCAATTGCGGTTTCGAGAGACTCCAGTCCGTCGCGCTTGTCGACCACACCGTCGACGCCCATTCGTAAGAGTCCCGCTAGCATTCGAGCTTGTGAAAGCATGGTGATGACGACCAGCCTCGGCCGCTCGATCCGACTCGAAAAACGCCTCAGAAATGTGATGGAACTGCTCTCACCTTCCATCCCCTGCATTCCAATGTCAGAAAAGACGAAGTCACAAGCAGTCGAATCCAGCGCTTCGGCCAGCTCTTGGGTGTCGTGCGCCGTCGCCACTACTTCGATGGCGCCGTCCCGTTCGAGATAGCTCTTGATACCCTTCACGACTATCGGGTGATCATCGGCGATGATTGCCCTCAGCGGCATTCTTGTTTTCATTGGTCTCTTTTATTTTAAAAGCCGGCATGCCCTTCTAACGGGGGCAGTGCGTCTCTACGCCGGCCGGTCAAAGCTGCTTGTAAGCGCGCGTCAGATCAGGTCCGTGTCCGCAACGAAGCGATACAGATCTGCGTCCGTGGACAGATCCAGCTTGCGCATGGCGGCGCATTTCTGAGCGCTGATAGTCTTTACGCTACGGCCCAGCTTCCTTGCGATCTCAGTCACGTTGGCACCGCGCGCGTAGTTTTCAATGACTTCCATTTCCCGGCTAGTCAGTCTCTGCCGAATGAACAGAGCGTGACTTTCCGTATTCGCAATGGCCAAAGCACGGCGAATTGCAGGTCCGAGATAGGTCTCGTTGGCAATGACCGAGACGATCGCGACGTAGATGAGGTCAAGCCGGTCCTCTTTGCTGAGGAACGCGTGCGCGCCCGCGTCCAGCGCCTGCTTGATGAGCGTCGCGTTATCGGTGCGCGATAGCACGACGATGTGCACATTCGGATAAGTCGAAGAAATGTGCTGCACGAGTTGAACGCCGTCACCATGGCGCCCCCCCGGCATGAAGAAGTCGACGATGGCCACGTCGCATTCACCGCGTGCCAGACACTCGTCGAGCTGCGTGGAATCGATGCTTCGACTCACCACTTCTACATTGGGAAAATTCCCAGCCAGCCGTTCGATAGCGAGAATGACGAGCGGATGATCGTCCGCTATTGCTAACCGAATTCTCCTGGCATGCGAGAACACTTGACCTTCATTCAATGATTCCATCACTTAAAACCTTCACGCGTTGAGCGAACTCAAATTCATTCTTGACACCGATAAGAATCGGATACCGAAACATTAAAAAACATAAGATGCATCCGAATTCGAACTCACCACACCGATAACTCAGCCGAGTCCTTGAGCGCGTACAAACGCGAACAAACCCGGGTCGTTTCTAATTCCGAGCTTGTTCATCGCATCTCGCTTCTGTCGACTGATAGTGCGCACATCGCGGTTCAACGCTTTGGCGATTTCGGTAATCGTGCGACCCTTGGCGAACAAACGAACGACTTCTTCTTCCCGGGGCGAAAGCCGCGGTTCCTCTGGTGATGACTCGGTTTCCGCGCCCGCTTCCGCCAACGCGGTAACAAAAGACCCACTGACATAACGGCGATCGATTCCCGCATGGCGCACGGCAGTCGCGACGAGTTCAATAGCCTCCGCCTTATTCACGAGTCCGATGGCACCGGCATTCAGAATAGAACGAAGAATCGCGACATTACTGACGCTCGTCAGCACGACGATTTTGATGCTTGGCCACTCTTGCCTGATTCTACGGATCAGCCGTAATCCGTCTAAAGCGTCCGGCCCAGGCTCAGGCATGGCGAAATCCGTGACAAGCACGTCACATGGCGTCTTCGCGAGTTCGACCACGAGGCTGCTCGCATTATTCGCCTCACCGACGACATCGATCCCTTCGTCGGCCTTGAAAAGCGCCTTTACGCCAAGGACCACGAAAGGATGATCGTCGGCCAGCACTACGCGAAGTTTCAAAGTCGCCCCTCTAAATGATGTTGTTGATTTTTAGATTTTGGTCAGAACGCATTTATTGCTTTATGCAATCAACGAAGTCTCTCTTCCGTTACGTTTGCTCGAACTCAATAAAATCGAGTAAACATCTGAAATCAATAAATGAATGCCTTAAAGCAGCGAGTAACTAAACGTTCTAAACTCGATGAATCAAAGTAGGACGCAAACAAGCCGCGCACCATAGGACTACTCCGATTACACCGCCATGACTCTTCGTTGATCCTTATAAAGCCTCATATCGCGGTTAATCGGAAGCGTAATACGGCTGCGGGAATTGCGGAGAGCCTCGAAGCGATATTTCGGAAAGCGCCTTGCCGATTCTGGTAAAAAAAAACCTCCGACAATTAATGCCGGAGGCTTAGCGTTTAAACAAATTTGTTGCGAGTCGTCAGAACGGGATATCGTCGTCCATGTCTTCGAAACCGCCGCCCGCAGGTTGGCTCGGACGGCTCGATCCGCCACCCGCTCCACCGCCCGCAGCGCGCCCGCCTGCCGGCGCGCGGCCGCCACCACCACCGCCGCCTGAGCGCTCCATCGGCGCGCTGCGGCTGTAGCCGCCGTCATCGCCGCCGCCTGCTCCGCCGCGGCCACCGAGCATTTGCATCTGATCGGCAACGATCTCGGTCGAATAGCGCTCTTGCCCCGCCTGATCGGTCCACTTGCGCGTGCGAATGCGCCCTTCGATATACACCGACGAGCCCTTCTTCAAATACTCGTTCACGATCTCGGCAAGACGCCCGAAGAACGCCACGCGATGCCACTCCGTGAGTTCCTTCATCTCGCCGGACGACTTTTCCTTGTAACGGTCGGTCGTCGCGAGACGAATGTTGGCCACGGCGTCGCCGCTCGGAAGGTAGCGCGTTTCCGGGTCGGCGCCCAGATTGCCTACGAGAATGACCTTGTTGACAGATGCCATGATTTCTCCGGTAAATTCCTTGCCCACTAGCAGTTATGCGACGTTATCAGTTCAACCCTCTTCCACGGAAGAGGACGGAAACATCGCACTGCCTCAATATGATTAATACAGATTCGCTACGCCGCGCGCTCGACCCTGCGCGGCGGCGCCTTCATTTTCCACGCGACGATCAACCATGCCAGCACCAGCGCCGAACACGAGAAGAACACCGCACTCGGGCCATCCAGCTTGAGCAGCCAGCCGCCGATCACGCCACCAAGCGCGAGCCCGATAGACTGCGTCGTGTTGTACACCCCGGCGGCCGCGCCCTTGCGGGTGCCTGGCGCCAGTTTGGACACAAGCGAAGGTTGCGACGCCTCCAGCACGTTGAAGCCCAAAAAGTACACAAACAGGATCGCGGCCACAGACCATAGCGTATGGGGAGCCGCGCCTAATAACAACTGGCCGATCAGGATAAGAAAAATCGCACTCAACATGACCGCTTTCATCTTGCCGCGCTTCTCGGCAGCGATGATTGCCGGAACCATCATCACGAAAGCGAGGCCCATCACCGGAAGATAAATCTTCCAGTGCGAGGCGACCGGTAATCCGCCCGCTTCGAGAATGCGCGGCACGACGAGAAAGAGCGCGGTTTGGGTTGCGTGCAGCACCAGCACGCCGAAGTTCAGACGCAGCAACTCGACGTTGTGCAGCACCTCGGCGAATGGTGCCTTGACGTGAACCGGCGGCACGGGCGGGTCCGGCACGACCCACAGGACCACGCCGACCGCGACGATCGACAGCACGCCGATCACCGTGAACAAGCCGCTCATGCCGATCCATTGGAACAGGATCGGTGCGCCAACGATAGCGACCGCGAACGAGACGCCGATGCTCGCGCCGACCATCGCCATGGCCTTGGTGCGATTTTCTTCTTCAGTTAGATCGGCGATGAACGCGATCACCGCCGACGACACCGCGCCCATGCCCTGAATCACACGTCCGGCGATGATCCACGCCATGGAGTGCCCTGCCGCCGCCACGAAGCTGCCGAGCGCGAACACGAGCAGGCCGAATGCGATCACGGGTTTGCGGCCCAGCTTGTCCGAAATCCAGCCATAGAAGATGTAGAGCATGGACTGCGTGACGCCGTAAGCGCCGAGCGCTATGCCGACGAGAAACACGTCATCGCCGCCAGGGATGGTTTTCGCGTAAATGGAAAACACCGGCATGATCATGAAGAGGCCGAGCATGCGCAGCGCGAAGATCGCGGCGAGCGACACGGTTGCGCGCAATTCCGGCGCGGACAAACGTGTGGACGTGGCAGACGGATTGGACATCAGGAACGGAAATGGGTGAGGGTCGCGACTGGCCTGACGCGTGGGGAGCGCGGCGCGGCCGCCTTGTTCTGGCTCGAAACGGCACTATATGCGACACACGGCTGCTCGCGCGCCGCACGACCTGCGGCCATTAACGCAAAGGCGCCTGGGAAACGGAAAAGCCGTTGGAAAGCCGCCGAGAAGCCTTGAGAGCCCCTGAGAGCCCCTGGGAGCCTTTTGGCACGGGCGCCGCACCCTGCAAAAGTCGTTATAGTAGCAGGTTTAGCCCCCTTACTTTGTCGTCCGGTAGTCGCAGGAAACCCCGCGCCACGACCTAAAAGACGCCCGAAAGACCCCCGAAAGAACCCGGAAGAGACTCGTGGAAGAAATTCGTATTCGTGGGGCTCGCACCCACAATTTGAAGAACGTCAATCTCGACTTGCCGCGTCACAAGCTGATTGTGATTACGGGGTTGTCCGGGTCGGGCAAGTCGTCGCTCGCATTCGATACGCTTTACGCCGAAGGTCAGCGCCGCTATGTCGAGAGCCTCTCGGCGTACGCGCGGCAATTTCTGCAGCTGATGGAAAAGCCCGATGTCGATCTGATCGAAGGCCTTTCACCGGCCATTTCGATCGAACAAAAAGCCACCTCGCATAATCCGCGTTCGACGGTCGGCACCGTCACCGAGATTCACGATTATCTGCGTCTGCTGTTTGCGCGCGTCGGCACACCTTATTGCCCCGATCATCTGATTCCGCTCGAAGCGCAAAGCGTCTCGCAGATGGTCGATGCCGCGCTCGCGCTGCCCGAGGAAACCAAGCTGATGATCCTCGCGCCCGTCGTCGTGGATCGCAAGGGCGAGCACGTCGAATTATTCGAAGAGATGCAGGCGCAGGGCTTTATCCGCTTTCGCATTCGTTCGGGCGGCGGCACGGCGAACGAAGGCGTCGCGAAAATCTATGAAGTGGACTCGCTGCCGAAGCTCAAGAAGAACGACAAGCACACCATCGACGTGGTGATCGACCGGCTTAAAGTGCGTCCGGACATGAAGCAGCGCCTGGCGGAATCGTTCGAGACCGCGCTGCGTCTCGCCGATGGCCGCGCGATCGCGCTCGAAATGGATACCGAGAACGAAAAGCTCTTCAGCTCGAAGTTCGCGTGCCCGATCTGTTCGTACTCGCTGCCGGAACTGGAGCCGCGCCTTTTCTCGTTCAACAATCCGATGGGCGCGTGCCCGGAATGCGACGGCTTGGGCCAGATCACGTTTTTCGATCCGAAGCGCGTGGTCGCGCATCCTTCGCTCTCGCTCGCGGCGGGCGCGGTGAAGGGCTGGGACCGGCGCAATCAGTTCTATTTCCAGATGCTGCAAAGTCTCGCGGCGTTCTACGAATACGACATCGACGCGCCGTTCGAGGAACTGCCGGAAAAGGTGCGCAAGACGCTTTTGTACGGTTCGGGCAAGCAGGTCATTCCGTTCTCGTACATCAACGAGCGCGGGCGCGCTTCGGTGAGAGAGCACGCGTTCGAAGGCATTCTGCCGAATCTTGAGCGTCGTTATCGCGAAACGGACTCGGCCGCCGTGCGCGAGGAACTGGCGAAGTATCAAAACAATCAGGCGTGCCCGGCCTGCGAGGGCACGCGTCTGCGCCGCGAGGCGCGTTTCGTCAAAGTCGGTTCCGGCGATGACGCTCGCGGCATCTACGAAGTCAGCGGCTGGCCGTTGCGCGATACGCTCGGCTACTTCCAGACGCTACGGCTCGACGGCGCGAAAGGTGAGATCGCGGACAAGGTGGTCAAGGAAATCGTCGCGCGGCTGTCGTTCCTGAATAACGTCGGGCTCGATTACCTGTCGCTCGAACGCAGCGCCGAAACGCTCTCGGGCGGCGAGGCGCAGCGCATCCGCCTCGCGTCGCAAATTGGCTCGGGCTTGACCGGCGTGATGTACGTGCTCGATGAGCCGTCCATCGGTCTGCATCAGCGCGACAACGACCGGCTCATCGCCACGCTCAAGCATCTGCGGGATATCGGCAACTCGGTGATCGTGGTCGAGCATGACGAAGACATGATCCGCATGGCCGATTACGTCGTCGACATGGGGCCGGGCGCGGGAGTGCATGGCGGCGTGATCGTCGCGCAAGGCACGCCGAATCAGGTGCAGAAAGACCCGAATTCGATCACGGGACAGTATTTGTCGGGCAAGCGGACTATCGGTTATCCGTCCGAGCGGACCGCGCCGGACGAGCGGCAGCTTCGTATTGTCGAGGCGTACGGCAATAATCTGAAGCGCGTGACGCTCGATTTGCCCGTCGGGCTTCTGACTTGCGTGACCGGCGTCTCGGGTTCGGGCAAGTCCACGCTCATCAACGACACGCTGCAACACGCGGTCGCCCAACATTTGTACGGATCATCGACCGAGCCCGCGCCGTATGAATCCATCGAAGGTCTCGAACACTTCGACAAAGTGATCGCCGTCGATCAATCACCCATCGGCCGCACGCCGCGCTCGAACCCGGCCACTTATACCGGACTGTTCACGCCCATCCGCGAACTCTTCGCCGGCGTGCCGGCCGCGAAAGAGCGCGGTTACGATCCCGGCCGTTTTTCGTTCAACGTGAAGGGCGGACGCTGCGAGGCGTGTCAGGGCGATGGCGTCATCAAGGTCGAAATGCATTTTCTGCCGGATGTCTATGTGCCCTGCGACGTGTGCCACGGCAAGCGCTACAACCGCGAAACGCTCGACATTCAGTACAAGGGCAAGAACATCAGCGAAGTGCTCAACCTCACGGTGGAAGCCGCGCACGAGTTCTTCAAGCCGGTGCCGGTCGTCGCGCGCAAGCTGAAGACGCTGCTGGAAGTGGGCCTCGGTTATATCCGGCTCGGCCAGTCGGCGACCACGCTTTCGGGTGGCGAGGCACAGCGCGTCAAGCTTTCGCTGGAACTGAGCAAGCGCGACACCGGTCGGACTCTTTATATCCTCGATGAACCGACGACCGGTCTGCACTTCCACGACATCGCGCTTCTGCTCGAAGTGATTCACCGTCTGCGAGATCAGGGCAACACGGTCGTGATCATCGAGCATAATCTCGACGTGATCAAAACGGCGGATTGGGTCATCGACCTCGGTCCGGAAGGCGGCGCGGGCGGCGGCCAGATCATCGCTCAGGGAACACCCGAGCAGGTCGCGAAATCGAAAGCGAGCTTTACGGGCAGATATCTGGCACCCTTGCTGCAACGGCCCAAGTCGGCGGCGTAGCATGGTTGCGGCGCGCCACTTGCGCCGCGCGCCATAGCCGTTCGAAATGCGCCGCGATACGCGGCACGAATAACCGTCGCAAGCAGGGAAAAGGAACGCAGTCATGGCGAAGCGCAACGAAGCGGCCAACGAGGAGCGACGCATACGGGATCTTCCCGCGCGCCCCGTCAGGCTGACGAGCGACATGAGCATGCCGAAGTTGTCCGCCGTGGAGATCGGCAGCTATCTGGCGGCGTTCGCGGGTATGTACCTGGTTTTGCAGCTCAAGTTGTTGGGCGGACTGCTCGCCGGCATGCTGGTGTTCCAACTGGTTCACATGATCGCGCCCGTGATCGAGCGGCACGTCATGAGCCGCGGCGCGCGGCTGGTGTCCGTCGTCATCATCTCCACGATCATCATCGGCGGGCTCACGTTCGCGACGATAGCCATCATCGAGCACTTCCAGCAAGACGTGCCGAGTCTGCAAAAATTGCTGGATCAGTTGATGAGCATCACGTCGCACGCAAGGCTGCGCGTGCCGGATTGGATCGCCAATTACCTCCCGGTCGATGCCGATCAGATGAAAGACCGCGCCGCCGACCTCATGCACAAGCACGCCGAGCAATTGCAGCAAGGCGGCAAGGAAATGGCGCGCGGCTTCGGGCATATCCTGATCGGCATGATCATTGGCGCGATCATCGCGGTCGGAGCGCCGAAGCAGGCGCATCGGTTGCCGTTATCCACCGCGCTCGTCACGCGCGTGTCGCGCTTCTCGGATGCCTTCCGCCGCATCGTCTTCGCGCAGATCAAGATTTCGGCGATCAACGCGGTTTTCACCGCGCTGTATTTGCTGGTCGCGTTGCCGCTCTTTCACGAGCGTTTGCCGCTGTCGAAGACGCTCGTGCTGATCACGTTCATCGTCGGTCTGCTGCCGGTAATCGGCAATCTCATTTCCAACACCATCATTGTCGGGATTTCACTGTCGGTTTCGTTCGGCACGGCGGTGGCGTCGCTCGGCTTTCTCATCGTCATTCACAAGCTCGAGTATTTCCTGAACGCGCGCATCATCGGCGGTCAGATCGAGGCGCGCGCGTGGGAACTGCTGCTCGCCATGCTCGCGATGGAAGCCGCGTTCGGTCTTCCGGGCGTAATCGCCGCGCCGATTTTCTACGCGTATATCAAGCGCGAACTGATTTATTTGCGGCTCGTCTGAAGCGTGCATCGACATAAAAAACCCCGCTGAATCTTTGAATTCAGCGGGGTTTCTCGTTTTGACGGCGATGCTTACCGGAACACCACCGTCTTGCTCCCATTCAGCACGACGCGATGCTCCACATGCCACTTCACCGCGCGCGCGAGCGTCACGCATTCGACATCGCGGCCAATGGCGGTCAGTTGATCCGGCGTCATGTTGTGATCGACGCGCTCCACTTCCTGCTCGATGATCGGCCCTTCGTCGAGGTCGGACGTCACGTAATGGGCGGTCGCGCCGATCAGCTTCACGCCGCGATCGAACGCCTGATAGTACGGCTTCGCGCCCTTGAAGCTCGGCAGGAACGAGTGATGAATGTTGATCGCGCGGCCCGCGAGTTTGTCGCACATTTCGGTGGAGAGAATCTGCATGTAGCGCGCGAGCACGACGAGGTCGGTATCGTTCTGGTCGATGATCTCCATCACGCGCGCTTCCTGCGCGGCCTTCGCCTGCGGCGTGCCGTTGAGCAGCGGCAGATGATGGAACGGAATGTCGTAGCTCGCGGCAAGCTGATAAAAATCCTTGTGATTCGACACGATAGCCGCGATGTCGATCTGCAACTGGCCCGTGCGATACCGGAACAGCAGATCGTTCAGACAGTGGCCGATCTTCGACACCATGATGACCACGCGCGGCTTCACCGATGCATCGTGCAACTCCCAGCGCATGCCGAACGTTTCGGCCAGTTCGCCGAACGACGTGCGCAGCGCATCGAGGCCGGGATCGCCGCCGACTTCCTGAAAATGCACGCGCATGAAGAATTCGCCGGTGTGGCTGTCGCCGAACTGCGCCGAGTCCAGAATGTTCGCGCCGAGATTGAACAGAAACCCGGACACGGCATGCACGATTCCCGGACGGTCCGGGCACGACAACTTCAGGATGAAACTATGTTCGGTCGACATGACCCGGTTACTCCTTAATCATTGTTAGAGCGATGGCGGCGTGTAGAGCGCGGCGATGCCTTCGCACGCTTCCTCGTCGATCCAGCGGTGGCGCAGCAGGCAATCGAGGGTGGCGAGCGTCGCATCGACGGTGAATTCGCCTTCCTCGATCCAGCGCGCGACATCCTCGATGCGCGCCAGGCGATGTTCGCCGACTTCGCCGTCCTGATTTTGCGGCGTGAAGTCGTTCGGAAGCTCGATGTCGTAGACGAAAAGCTGCTCGGCCTGCGTGCCTTCGGGAATCATCTGCAGCACGTGGAGCGTGCCGCCGGGCGTGGCCGTCGACGCAAGTTCGGCCGGCATGCCCGCTTCTTCCCAGCATTCCTTCACGAGCGTCGGCTCGATATCCATACCCCAGCCGATGCCGCCCGCGACCACGTTGTCGAGCCTGCCGGGATCGACGGACTTGGTATCGCTGCGGCGCGCGATCCACAACCGCGGCGCGCCATCGCGATATTTTACGATGCCGTTCAGATGCACTGCGTAAGTCATCGTGCCGAAGAAGCGCGAGGCCGCGCGTTCGATGAACGCGAGCGGCGCTGCTTGGAAGTCGTTGCGAATCGCGTAGGTTTCGTTGCGCCAGCCGGGAATCTTGCCCTGCTGAGCGAGCGTGTCGATGACATCGTGAAGCGCGGCCGTGCGCGCATCGACGTCGTTCAGCGATGGATGCAGCCGCACCGCGGTTTCATCGACTACGAAGATGTTCGGCCAGCGCGTGAGCGATGCGACATCGAAAGCGCGGATCCAGCCGACGCGCTCCTCGCCGATCAGAAAAGGCACATGCAGGGTGGCGTCGAAATGGCGGGCAGCGGCGATCGAAGGCAGGGACATGAAGGCTCCGGCAGGCTCGGCGGCCCGTGAAAGGCCGGAAATTGTAGCGCGGCCAATTGAATCGAAGGCTGGGCTTTCGCGCTCGCAGCTTGAGCGTTGGTGAGCGCTCGAAAGCGCTGGTGAGCGTTCGACGAGCGTTCGTGGCGCTGGTTAGCGTTCGTGAGCGTTCGAAAGCGCCAGCCTCAATCCTTCAACGCGACGCGAATCCCGAGCGCGATGAACGTCACGCCAGCCACACGATCCAGCCACAAGCCCACGCGCGGACGGCGCTTGAGCCACGAACCGATCATGCCCGCGCCGATGCCGAAGAGCGAGAACACCACGACCGTTTGCAGCATGAACGCGCCGCCAAGTTCGAACATCTGCAGCATCACGCTTTGCGCGCCGTGCGGATCGACGAATTGCGGCAGAAACACGATAAAGAACAACGTGACCTTCGGATTGAGCATGTTGCCGATCACGCTCTGCCGGAACACGGTCGAAAGCGGTTGGCTCGCGCGTTCATGCGCGGTCGCGATGCCACGGCTGCGCAAAGCCTTGATGCCGATCCACACGAGATAAGCCGCGCCCGCGAGCTTCACGGCCTCGAACGCCATCGGCGACGAGCGCAAGAGCGCCGCAATGCCGAGCGCCGCGAGCGTCGTGTGAAAGATCACGCCGCACGCAAAGCCGAGCGCCGCCACGACGCCCGCAAGCCGTCCTTGCGAGATGCCGCGCGCAAGCACTTGCAGATTGTCCGGCCCCGGCGCGACGGTAATCGCCACCGATGCGGCAAGAAAGAGGAGGAAATTCGGCATCTCAATGCCCCGCGAATTCACAAACGGTGTAAAGCGGCACGCCGCTTTCACGCAGCAGTTTCGAGCCGCCCAAATCCGGCAAGTCGATGATCGCCGCCGCTTCCACCACTTCCGCACCGAGCCGGTCCAGCAAAATCTTGCCTGCCATCATGGTGCCGCCGGTCGCGACCAGATCGTCGACGAGCACGATGCGATCGCCCGGTTTGCACGCGTCTTCGTGAATCTCGACGGTCGCGCTGCCATATTCGAGCTCGTAGGACTGTGAGAGCGTCTTGTACGGGAGCTTGCCTTTCTTGCGGATCGGCACGAAACCCAGGCTCAGTTCGTACGCGAGAATCGGCCCGATGATGAAACCGCGCGCATCGAGACCGGCGATCGAATCGAGTTTTGCATCGATATAACGCTGCACGAACAGGTCGATCAACGTGCGCAGCGCGCGCCGGTCCTGCAAGACGGGCGTGATGTCGCGAAACTGCACGCCGGCCTGCGGCCAGTTTTCGACGGTGCGCACGCGCTCCTTGATGAAACGCGCGGCGTCCGGCGTGACGTTCGTAGGGGTAAAGGACATGACTTCTCCAAGTCCGCGCTGTGAGGCCGCGCCCGCCTTGACGATGAAGAGAAAAAGTTACGCTGCCCGGCGGTTGCGCGAAAGCCGCTCTTCGGCTTGCGCGAGCCCTTCGGGCATGCCGCGCAAGACGACGATGTCGTTCGCGCGCAGCTTGGTGTCGGGGGCGGGTTCGACGCCCCGGATGCCGTGGCGCCGGATCGCGGTGACCTCGACACCGTTGCCGACGAGCCCCAGATCGTCGAGCGAATGCCCGACGGCGTCCGATTTCTCGTCGATCGGTACGGATTGTAGCCGCACCTGCTCGTGGCCATCGTCGTCGTCATCGTCATCGGCGCCGTGGAAGTAGCCGCGCAGCATGCTGTAGCGCGCGTCGCGCATTTCCTCGACGCGCCGCACGACGCGGCGCATCGGCACGCCCATCAGCACGAGCGTGTGCGACGCCAGCATCAGGCTGCCTTCGACGATCTCCGGAATCACTTCCGTCGCGCCCGCTGCGGTGAGCTTTTCGAGATCGGCGTCGTCGACGGTACGCACGATCACCGGCAAGGTGGGCGCGAGTTCGTGGATGTTGTGGAGCACGCGCATCGCGGATGGCGTATTCGCGTAAGTGATCGCGACCGTCGCCGCGCGATGCAGACCCGCCGCGAGCAACGATTCGCGGCGCCCGGCATCGCCGAACACGACCGATTCGCCGGCCGCCGCCGCTGCCGCCACGCGATCCGGGTCGAGGTCGAGCGCCACGTAGGAAATGCCTTCCTGCTCCAGCATGCGCGCGAGATTCTGCCCGGCGCGGCCGTATCCGCAAATGATCACGTGACCGCTTTGCTTGAGACTTTGCGTCGCGATCTTCGTCATTTGCAGCGATTGCAGCATCCATTCCGTCGACGACAGCCGCAGCACGATCCGGTCGGCGTTCTGGATGATGAACGGCGCGGCAAGCATGGACAGCAGCATCGCGGAAAGAATGGCCTGCAGGATGGTCGGATCGACGAGATGCGAATCCAGAATCAGATTCAGCAGCACGAAGCCGAATTCGCCCGCCTGCGCGAGCCCGAGACCCGTGCGCATGGCGACGCCCGGCGTCGCGCCGAACAGGCGCGAGAGCCCGGTGATCATCACGGCCTTGAGCAGAATCGGCAGGATCAGAAAGCCGAGCACGAGGAACGGATGCTCCCAGATCACGCGCGGGTTCAGGAGCATGCCGGTCGTCACGAAGAAAAGCCCGAGCAGCACGTCGCGAAACGGCTTGATGTCCTCTTCCACCTGATGCCGGTAAGGTGTCTCGGCGATCAACATGCCCGCGATGAATGCGCCGAGCGCAAGCGACAGCCCGAACTTGTCGGTGATGAACGCGGCGCCGAGCGTCACCAGCAAGAGGTTCAGCATGAAGAGCTCTTGCGAGCGCCGGCGCGCGACCAGATCGAACCAGCGCGTCATGAACTTCTGGCCGATGAACAGCAGCACTGTCAACGCGACCACGATCTTGATCGCCGCGATGCCGAGCCACATCGCGAGTTGCGACGAATTGCCGTTGCCGAACGCCGCGATGATGATGAGCAGCGGCACCACCGCCAGATCCTGAAACAGCAGCACACCGAAGATGTTGCGGCCGTGCTCCGATTCGAGTTCGAGCCGTTCCGCGAGCAGCTTGCTGACGATCGCGGTCGAGGACATCGACAACGCGCCGCCGAGCGCGAAGCTCGCCTGCCAGGACATCGGAATCCAAAAGTTGGCGATCCAGCCGAACAGCAGCGCAAGCACGATGGTCGCCCCGACCTGGCTCGCGCCGAGTCCGAACACGATGCGCCGCATCGAGCGCAGCTTCGACAGCGAGAATTCGAGTCCGATGGAAAACATCAGGAACACCACGCCGAATTCGGCGAGATGCTGGGCGCGGTCGCTATCCGGCGCGATGCCGGCCGCATGCGGACCCACGATAATGCCGACGGTCAGATAACCGAGCATCGGCGGCAAATTGAAAAAGCGAAATACGACGACGCCTGCCACTGAGCAGAGCAGCAACAACAGCGTCATTTCGAGCGGAGAAATCATCCGTCCAGCGTCCTCGTTCGTCGGCGTTCCGGCACGCGCGAAGGCCGCGCGACGGTGTCGTGGAAAGGCCCCTGACGCCGGGGCCTGCGGGGGCGGATAGGCGGCGGCGCGTCACGCCCTTGAGCGGCGCGGCGAAGAAACGCCTTTGCTATACTCCGCGCATGATAGCGAAAATCAATGGCGACCGGGCACTGGGACTCGCTCGCGACGTGATCCAGATCGAAGCCGACGCCGTTCGCGGGCTTTCAGAACTTCTCGACGAAAACTTCACGAACGCAGTCGAAACGCTGCTTGCCTGCCGCGGGCGCGTGGTCGTGTCCGGCATCGGCAAGTCGGGACACGTGGCGCGCAAGTTCGCCGCCACGCTCGCAAGCACGGGCACGCCGGCGTTCTTCGTGCATCCGGCTGAGGCGAGCCATGGCGACCTGGGCATGGTCACGGCCGACGACATTTTCATCGCGTTGTCCAACTCGGGCGAAACCGAGGAACTCGTCGCTATTTTGCCGCTCATCAAGCGTCTTGGCGCAAAACTCATCGCCATTACGGGACGGCCCGAATCCAGCCTCGCGCAACTTGCGGACATGCATCTGAACGTGCGCGTCGAAAAGGAAGCGTGTCCCATGAATCTCGCGCCCACGGCCAGCACCACGGCCGCGCTTGCCATGGGCGATGCCCTCGCCGTCGCCGTGCTCGATGCGCGCGGCTTCGGTCCCGAGGATTTCGCGCGTTCGCATCCGGGCGGCGCGCTCGGCCGGCGCCTCCTGACTTATGTGCGCGACGTGATGCGCGTGGGCGACGAAGTGCCGGTCGTCTCGCTCGACGCCACGGTATCGGACGCGCTCTTTCAGATCACAGCCAAGCGCATGGGCATGACGGCGGTCATCAACGGCGATCGTCACGTGGAAGGCATCTTCACGGACGGCGACCTGCGTCGCATCCTGCAGCGCGACGGCGATTTCCGCGCGCTGAAACTCGCCGATGTCATGACGCGTAATCCGCGCACGATCGGTCCCGACCATCTTGCCGTCGAAGCCGTGGAACTGATGGAGCGCTTTCGTATCAATCAGATGCTGGTCGTGGACGCCGACGCGACACTGATCGGCGCGCTGAACATGCACGACCTCTTTTCCAAGAAGGTGATCTGATGGCGCAAACGCCTTCTTCCGCCGCTTCTGACGCATCCGCCGCGTCCGCTATCGAACGCGCGAGCCGCGTGAAGCTCATGATTTTCGATGTCGACGGAGTCTTCACCGACGGCAGCCTCTTCTTCACCGCCGAAGGCGACGCGATGAAATCGTTCAACTCGCTCGACGGCCACGGCGTGAAGATGCTTCAGTCGGTCGGCGTGCAGACGGCGATCATCACGGGCCGCAAGTCGGGCATCGTCGCGGCGCGCGCGAAGGAACTGGGCGTCACGCATCTTTATCAGGGCATCGCGGACAAGACCGTTGCCCTCGCCGAGTTGCTCGCCGCGACCAAAATAGCCGCCGACGAAGCCGGCTACATGGGCGACGACTGGCCCGACCTCGCCGTGATGCGCCGCTGCGGTTTCGCGGCCGCGCCGGCGAACGCGCATCCGGAAGTGATCCAACGCGTGCATTTCGTGGCCGAAGCGCGTGGCGGTCAAGGCGCGGTGCGCGAAGTCTGCGACGTCATCTTGCGCGCGCAGAACCGCTACGACGCGCTGCTCGCCGCGGCGCTCGGAGAATAAGCCAATGCCTCGTCCCGGCCGTTTCTCCTTCTTGCTGCCGCTCGTCGCCATGGCGGCGCTCGCGGGCATCACCTATTGGCTTCTGCAGAGCACGCTGCCGTCCGGCGCGCCCGCGCCCGCGCAGCCAAAGCGTCATACCGCCGATTACTTCGCCGAGAATTTTTCCGTCTCCGAACTCGATACCTCGGGCACGACGCAGTATCGCCTCACGGCCAAGTCCATGGTGCATTACGAAGACGACGAAAACAGCGACCTGACGCTGCCTGCCATGCGCATGTTCCAGCCGCAAAAGCCCACCGTCACGGCGACGGCGCAGCGCGGCACGGTGAACGGCGACGTGTCCATCGTCGATCTCTACGACAACGCCCGCATTCTGCGCGCAGCCGGTTTCGGCGATCCGCAGATGCAAGCGGATTCGCAGCATTTTCGCGTGCTGGTGAACGACGATGTCATCGAGACGGAAAAACCGGTTAGACTTCAGCGCGGCCCGTCCGTGATGACGGCCAACGGCATGAACTACAACAACGTGACCCGGGAAATGAAGCTCTTTGGTAACGTGCGCGGCGCGATAGCCGCGTCGGACATCAATGGCGGCTCGTCAAAGTAACCTAGTTATCCCGGCAAATCCTTCCGAATTTTGTGACTGCATGAACCAAAGCTTCCCTCGTCCCGATGGCGGCCACACGCGCGCAATGTTCGCGCGCCGCACCGCGCACGCCGTGCGGGCCGGGCTCGCGGCCGCCCTGGTCTCGCTGACTTCGCTCACCGCGATGCTGGCGCTGCCAACTGCGGCGCACGCCGAAAAGGCCGACCGCGACAAGCCGCTCAACATCGAAGCGGATAACATGTCCTACGACGACCTGAACCAGAAGAACGTGTTCACCGGTCACGTCGTTGCGACCAAAGGCACGATCGTCATCAAGGCGGATCGCGTCGATGTCACGCAAGATCCACAGGGCTATCAGTACGCGACCGGCACCTCGACCGGCAACAATCTCTCGTACTTCCGTCAAAAGCGCGATGGTCTCGATGAGTACATCGACGGCAACGCGGTTCGTATCGACTACGACGGCAAGAACGACTTCACCAAACTCACGACGCGCGCCACCGTGCGCCGCCTGCAAGGCCTGACCAAGGTGCAGGACGAAGTGCACGGCAGCGTCATCACCTACGACGGTCAGAAAGACTTCTACACGGCAACCGCTGGCAAGGACGTGGCCTCACCAGGCAATCCGACCGGCCGCGTGCGCGCCATGCTCGCGCCGCGCAGCGGCAACGCGGCGTCGCTGGATGGCCCGCCCGCCACGCTTGCACCGTCGAACACTCTAAAGGGAACGCCGCAGCAGTGAACTCGCCAGCCATGCCCCACCGTAAGCCGGAAGGCCAATCGAGCTCGCTGGTCGTGCGCAATCTGAAGAAGCGTTACGGCTCGCGCACCGTGGTGAAAGACGTGTCGCTCGATGTGAAGAGCGGCGAAGTCGTCGGTCTGCTCGGGCCGAACGGCGCGGGCAAGACTACGTCGTTTTATATGATCGTCGGCCTCGTGCCGCTCGACGCGGGCGAAATCGTGCTCGACGATACCTCGATCAGCCTTCTGCCCATTCACCAGCGCGCGCATCTCGGTTTGTCGTATCTTCCGCAGGAAGCCTCGGTGTTTCGCAAGCTCACCGTCGAGCAGAACATTCGCGCGGTGCTCGAACTGCAGACGGACGAAACGGGCAAACGCCTGTCCAAAGACGCCATTACACAGCGCGCCGAAGCCCTGCTCGATGAACTGCAGATTGCGCATCTGCGTGAGAATCCGGCGTTGTCGCTGTCGGGCGGCGAACGCCGACGCGTTGAAATAGCGCGCGCGCTTGCAACCAACCCGAGCTTCATCCTGCTCGACGAGCCGTTCGCGGGCGTCGATCCTATCGCGGTGCTGGAAATCCAGAAGATCGTGAAGTTTTTGAAGCAGCGCAATATCGGCGTGCTGATCACGGACCACAACGTGCGCGAGACGCTCGGCATTTGCGACCACGCGTACATCATCAGCGATGGCAGCGTGCTGGCAGCGGGTGCGCCGAGCGAGATCATCGAGAATGAAAACGTGCGACGCGTTTATCTGGGTGAGCACTTCCGCATGTAACGCGTAGGACGAAAGGCGCGCGTACCGCGCCGCATCAAGTCGCAAGTGCAATTTTTACGTGCCGCCCACCGAGGCGGCACACGCTTTTTTGGATTCGCCGCGAGGTTTCGCGCGCGTGGCAAACTCTCTACAATGAATAAAAATTTGCCATGAAAGCCAGCCTCCAACTCCGACTATCGCAGCATCTTGCGCTGACCCCACAACTGCAGCAGTCCATCCGGCTGCTGCAGTTGTCGACGCTCGAATTGCAGCAGGAAGTGGCAATGGCCATCGCGCAAAATCCGCTGCTCGAGAATGAGGACGACTGGATCGCAAGCCCGCTGCGCGTCGCGGCAGACGGCTCGCTGATCTCGTCTCCCGCTTCGAACAATTCGGCGCCCGAACCCATGATGAGCAACGGCTCGTCATCGAGCACATCGAGTTCCGATCGCTCGGAGAACGGCGAGCCGCAAGGTGTCGACGAATACAACGGCATGGGCTCCGACAACGGCGCGGATTCCAGTTCGTGGAACCTCGAAGACTATGGCCGTTCGAATAACGCCTCCGACGACGACGATCTCCCGCCGCTGCAAATCCACGAATCGACCACGACGCTGCGTGACCATCTGACCGCGCAGTTGCGCATGACGTCGGCGAACCAGCGCGATCGCGCGCTGATCACGTTCCTGATCGAGTCATTGGACGAAGACGGTTATCTAACGGCCACGCTCGAAGAAGTCCAGGCCGATCTGCCCGACGAACTGGAAGTCGATGTCGACGAACTCAGCGCGGCACTCGCCTTGCTGCAGAGTTTCGATCCGCCCGGTGTGGGCGGCCGCTCGGCATCCGAGTGTTTGAAGCTGCAATTGCTGCGACTGGATGGTTCGCCCACGCGCACGCTCGCGCTGGACATCGTCAACAATCATCTGGAATTGCTTGCCGCGCGAGATTTCACGCGTCTGCGCAAGCATCTGAAGGCGAGCGACGATTCGCTCCGGGACGCGCATTTGCTAATCAAGTCATTGGAGCCGTTTCCAGGAGCCGCCTATGGCAAGAGCGAAGCCGATTACGTCGTACCGGACATTCTCGTGCGCAAGATGTCTGGCGGGTGGACCGCCGAGTTGAATCCGGAGATTGTGCCGAAGCTGCGTATCAACCACTTGTACGCGAACATTTTGCGCAACAACCGTGGTGATCCGGGCAGCGGTTCGTTGCGGCAACAACTTCAGGAAGCGCGCTGGCTCATCAAGAATATTCAGCAGAGATTCGAGACGATTCTTCGCGTCGCGCAGGCCATTGTCGAGCGTCAGAAGAACTTCTTCGCTCATGGCGAAATCGCCATGCGGCCCTTGGTTTTGAGGGAAATTGCTGATACGCTGGGTTTACACGAGTCGACGGTTTCACGCGTGACGACCGGAAAGTACATGCTCACCCCATTCGGGACGCTTGAATTTAAGTACTTCTTCGGATCGCATGTTTCGACTGACACTGGAGGCGCGGCATCGTCCACGGCGATCCGGGCCCTCATCAAGCAACTGATAGGAGCGGAAGACCCTAAAACTCCTCTTTCAGACAGCCGCATCGCCGAACTGCTGGCGGAACAAGGCTTCGTGGTTGCGCGGCGCACTGTCGCCAAGTATCGCGAAGCACTGAGAATTCCCGCAGTGAATCTGCGCAAGTCTCTTTGACCCGTCTCTATAGTCTGTCGCATGTCGCGACGGACGTTTACCGGCCGCAGCGCAAATGCGCGGACGAGCCGGCCGGTGCGCCCTTCCTCACGCGCTCGTAGCTCATGCGCTCTGGAGTCGCATCGCCGACCGGTATCGGACGAGCCTTGGCCTGGCGGCCATCAGCTTGGAGAGCAACTATGAACTTGAAGATCAGTGGACACCACCTCGAATTGACGCCTGCGTTGCGCGAGTACGTGATCACGAAACTGGACAGGGTGCTGCGTCACTTCGATCAAGTGATCGACGGCAGCGTTGTCCTCTCGGTCGACAATCATAGGGAAAAGGACAAGCGGCAAAAGTGTGAAATCAACTTGCACGTTAAGGGTAAGGACATTTTCATCGAGAGTTGCGACGTTGATATGTACGCGGCCATCGATCTGATGGTGGACAAGCTGGATCGTCAGGTCATCAAGCACAAGGACAAGATCCAGGGCCACGCTCACGAGGCCATCAAGTACCGCGCAGAAGCGCAAGAACTGGAAGCGCCGTCGCCCTGAATGCGGCGCGTCGCGTGATCCGAAGTCGTTTTGCACGAGCCCGCCGCCAGCCGGTGGGCGGGTTTGGAGGAAATCCTCCAACCTTGGCCGAACAGTCATCGAGAGCACAGACAAGAGCAAAGCCGCCCGCCTTGGCGGCTTTTTTGTTGGGAATCGGTGACGAGTCAGTACAAGCCATTGATTTCCCGGGTTTTGTACTGCACATTGAGTTGCAAATAGGGCAATGGCGCGCCGCACCATCACGCATTACCCTGTTCTATAATGGCCCGGTTGTTACAGGGGTTAACCAAACAGATACGCTGCAGGAAGCCCAAGCGCATTTTCCGTCCGATCGTCGCCGTGCGCGCTTACAGCAGCCACGATGAGGAGCTATCAGGCCACGCATCAGCCTGCCAACATGAATCGTTTAGCTAAATTTCTTCCCATCGAGAACGTGGTTCTCGGACTGGCCGTTACCAGCAAGAAGCGTGTATTCGAGCAGGCGGGTCTGATTTTCGAGAACCAGAACGGCATCGCCCGCAGCATCGTCACCGACAATCTCTTCGCTCGTGAGCGTCTCGGCTCGACTGGCCTCGGCGAAGGCGTCGCCATTCCGCATGGCCGCATCAAGGGGCTGAAGCAACCGCTCGCCGCCTTCGTGCGCCTGGCGGAGCCTGTCGCGTTCGAATCGCCCGACGGGCAGCCGGTTTCGCTCCTGATCTTCCTGCTCGTGCCCGAGCAGGCGACCCAGCAGCATCTTGAAATTCTCTCGGAGATCGCGCAATTACTCTCCGACAGCGAAGCGCGCGAGCGTTTGCACAAGGAAGAAAATCGCGAGGCCCTGTATCAGGTCCTCACGCAGTGGCAGCCGTAAGCGGCGCGCTCGCACTGCCGAGAGCCGCATTTGCAGCAGGCCGGCCGCCTTTTCCAGGCTTTTTGGGGCGTCTCGCTTATGCGGTGCTTCTGCGGCACAATCGTTTCAAACGCGGTCTGAACGCGGGTCAAACGCAGTGAAATGCAGCACCATGCGGCTGATTGAAGCAATTCGCTTCGGCGCGCGTTGGCTGCTCCCGGCTTCCAACGGAGTTCCGGCCTCATGGATACGTCCAGCATCAACGCCCAAAGCATTTTCGACGACAACGCCGCCACTTTGAAGCTCAGTTGGCTGACTGGGCACGAAGGCTGGGAACGCGGGTTTTCGAGTGAAACCGTTGCCAACGCGACCTCCAGCGCGGACTTGGTCGGCCACCTGAATCTGATTCACCCCAACCGTATCCAGGTGCTCGGCGACGCCGAGATCAACTACTACCAGCGCCAGTCCGACGAAGACCGTTCGCGTCACATGGCCGAACTTATCGCGCTGGAACCGCCGTTTCTCGTGGTGGCCGGCGAAGTCGGCGCGCCGCCGGAACTCGTGCTGCGCTGCACGCGATCGTCCACACCGCTTTTCACGACGCGCATGTCCGCGGCCGCGGTCATCGACAGTCTGCGCGCTTACATGTCACGCATTCTCGCGCCACGCGCCACGCTGCATGGCGTGTTCATCGACATTCTGGGCATGGGAGTGCTTCTGACCGGCGACTCCGGCCTCGGCAAAAGCGAACTCGGGCTAGAGTTGATCAGCCGTGGTCACGGTCTGGTGGCCGATGACGCCGTGGATTTCGTGCGCCTCGGTCCTGATTTCGTCGAAGGGCGCTGCCCGCCCCTGCTGCAAAATCTGCTCGAAGTGCGCGGTCTCGGTCTGCTGGACATCAAGACGATTTTCGGCGAGACCGCCGTGCGCCGCAAAATGAAACTCAAGCTGATCGTGCAACTGGTCCGTCGGCCGGATGGCGAGTTTCAACGGCTTCCGCTGGAAAGTCAGACCGTGGATGTCCTCGGTCTGCCGATCAGCAAAGTGACGATTCAAGTCGCCGCGGGCCGAAACCTTGCTGTGCTGGTAGAAGCGGCGGTACGCAATACGATCCTGCAATTGCGCGGCATCGACACGTTGCGGGACTTCATGGACCGTCAGCGGCTCGCCATGCAGGACCCGGATAGCCAGTTCCCCGGCAAACTGATCTGATTTCCCGCCCGAGTTCACGCTCGAAGCGCGAAAAAACGGACCCGAAGCCAGTGCTAAGATAAGGCAATTGAAGCGAAGCCCATGCGTATCATCCTGATCACCGGCATCTCCGGCTCTGGCAAATCGGTTGCGCTGAACGCTCTCGCGGACGGCGGCTACTACTGCGTCGACAATCTGCCGCCGCGCTTCTTGCCCGAACTGGCCGATTACCTGTCGAGCGAAGGACAGCAGCGTCTCGCCGTCGCCATCGACGCGCGTTCGAGCCATTCCCTGGACGATGTCCCCGGCATCATCCACACACTGTCTAGCAAGTACGACCTGCGCGTGTTGTTCCTCAACGCAAGCACGCAGTCTCTGATTCAGCGCTTCTCCGAGACGCGTCGCCGTCACCCGCTTTCCGGTTCACCCATGCACGAGGCCGATGTCGGCGTGCTCAACTCGCTCGCGGAAGCCATCGAGCGGGAACGCGAACTCGTGGCCGACCTGGCCGAGTACGGCCATCAGATCGACACCAGCAATCTGCGCGCGAACGTCCTGCGCGCGTGGGTCAAGCGCTTCGTCGAAACCGATGCCGCCGACCTCACCCTCATGTTCGAATCGTTCGGCTTCAAGCGCGGCGTGCCGCTCGACGCCGATCTTGTTTTCGACGTGCGCACACTGCCGAATCCGTATTACGACCGCGAGTTGCGCCCGTTCACGGGCCTCGATCAGCCGATCATCGACTATCTTTCGGCGCAGCCCATGGTCGGCGAGATGATCGACGACATTGGCGAATTCGTCGGCAAATGGCTGCCGCGCTTTCGCGACGATAACCGCAGCTATCTCACGGTTGCGATCGGCTGCACAGGCGGGCAACATCGCTCGGTGTACATCGCACAGGCGCTGGCCGCGCGCTTTCGCGGCGACGCCAATGTGATCGTGCGGCATCGTGACGCGCCCATCCCCGTGGATGACAGCGCAATCCACACGCGAACCTGATCGCCGCGTCGGCGGTCGCAAACTGGAGGCGCGCAATGTCCTCGAACCCCGTTCTAGCCGACTTGCCGCTGTTTCCGCTTCACACCGTCCTCTTTCCCGGCGGCCTGCTGCCGCTCAAGATTTTCGAGGCGCGCTATCTCGACATGGCGCGTTCGTGTCTGCGCGAGAAGTCGCCGTTCGGCGTGTGCCTGTTGAAGAGCGGTCATGAGATCGCGTCGCCGGGAGATCCGTCGGTGCCGGAAAGCATCGGCTGTCTTGCCGAAATCACGGAATGCGATGTCGATACCTTCGGCCTCCTGCTCGTGCAGGCGCGCGGAACGGAACGCTTTCGGCTCGTGACGCATCGCGTCGACCCGAGCAATCTGCTGGTTGGAACGGCGGAAGTGCTGGGCGAGGATCAGCCGCTGCATGGCGCCGAAACGCTCGCCAAGTTCGGCGCGTGCGCGGAGGTGCTGGAGCGCATCATCGAGACCATCAAAACGCGCGAGCCGCAGAACCTTCCGTTCGTCGAGCCCTATCTCTTCGACGACCCCACCTGGGTGTCGAACCGTCTTGCCGAAATCCTGCCGATTCCCATGCGCGCGCGCCAGAAGCTCATGGAACTGATGGATGCCGGCGCGCGTATCGACGTCGTGCATCACTACATGCAGCATCATCAACTGCTTTAGCGCTTCAGATGAGCGAGCCGGTGAGCCCGTCGAGCAGCTTGCGAACGGGCGCGGGAACGCCGAACGCATCGAGCCGGGAAAGCGGCGCCCAGACGGTTTGCGCGTCGTTCAGTTCGCGCGGCGTGCCACGGGTTTCGCCGAGACGCGGCTCGATTTCCAGTTTGAAATGCGTGAACGTATGCGAAAGCGGCGCAAGCCGCTGCAAGTGCGCGTCGCCGCCAAAACTGTGCGCCACGGCCGCGAGCGCGGCTTCGTCGGCGGCTTCGGGCAAGCTCCAGAGACCGCCCCAGATTCCCGTCGGCGGACGCTTTTCTAGCAGGATCGAATCGCCGTCTTTCAGCACCAGCATCCACGTCTTGCGCGTCGGCACCGCTTTCTTCGGACGCGCCGCCGGCAACTCGCGCTGACGTCCTTCCACGTTCGCCACGCAATCCGGCGCGAACGGACAGCGCGCGCAATCGGGCTTGCCGCGCACGCACAGCGTCGCGCCGAGGTCCATCAGGCCTTGCGTGTAGGCGGTGACTTCATCCTTGTTGGCGGCATCGGGCAAGAGCGATTCGGCGAGCGTCCACATTGCGTTCTCCACACGCTTTTCGCCCGGAAAACCTTCGACGCCGAACACGCGCGCAAGCACACGCTTCACGTTGCCATCGAGGATCGTCGCGCGTGCGGCGAACGCGAACGATGCAATCGCCGCCGCCGTCGATCGGCCGATGCCCGGCAATTCCGCGAGCGCTTCGACTGTGCGCGGAAACGCGCCGCCGTGTTCGAACGCCACGACCTGCGCGCAGCGATGCAGATTGCGCGCGCGAGAGTAATAGCCGAGCCCGGCCCAGAGCGCCATCACGTCGTCGATCGGGGCGTCCGCGAGCGCAGTCACGGTCGGGAAACGTTCGAGAAAACGCGCGTAATACGGAATGACCGTGCTGACCTGCGTCTGCTGCAGCATGATCTCCGAGAGCCAGATGCGGTAAGCATCGCGCGTGTTCTGCCACGGCAGGTCGTGACGGCCGTGAATGCGTTGCCACGCGATCAGGCGCGCGGAAAAGTCTGTAAGAGCGAGCATTGAATTCAACGTTGGCAGCGCGGGCAAAAATACGTCGAGCGTTGCCCCTGGACGATTTGCTTGATGGCGGTGCCGCAAACATGGCAGGGCAATCCGGCGCGATCATAGACGAAATAGTCGAGCTGGAAGTAGCCCGATTCGCCATTGCTGCCGACAAAGTCGCGCAGCGTGCTGCCGCCCTTTTCGATCGCCGCCGCGAGCGTCACGCGCACGGCATCGGCGAGCAGATCGTAGCGCACGAGCGAGATGCGCCCGGCGGCAGTCGTCGGACGAATGCCCGCGCGAAACAAGCTCTCCGACGCGTAGATATTGCCCACGCCCACGACGATTCCACCTGCAAGCAGCGCCTGCTTCACCGATACTTTGCGCCCGCGCGTCGCGCGAAACAGCAGCGCGCCCGAGAATTCGGGCGAGAACGGTTCGACGCCGAGACTCGCGAGCAAGGGATGAGCGAGGACGTCGCCATCGGCGCGTGCGTGCCACAGAATCGCGCCGAAGCGACGCGGATCGCGAAAGCGCAGGATGAAGTCATCGAACACGATATCGACGTGATCGTGCTTGGCGGCATCCGGTGGGCGCGGCACGTTACGCAAGACGCGCAGCG
Source organism: Caballeronia sp. GAWG1-1 (assembly GCF_023631465.1). NCBI lineage: Bacteria > Pseudomonadati > Pseudomonadota > Betaproteobacteria > Burkholderiales > Burkholderiaceae > Caballeronia > Caballeronia sp. GAWG1-1. The sequence continues at coordinate 211,950 of NZ_JALQDB010000002.1, read as the reverse complement.
TGCCTGTCATGCCGAGATGCACGATGAGCCAGCCTTCGGCCGTCTCGAACAGCAGATATTTGCCGCGCCTTTCGACCTTCTCTATTTTCAGGCGCGCGAGCGTCTTTGCGAGATGCGCCGGAATGGGCCAGCGCAGCGCGGGCGTACGCACATCGACATGCTCGACGCGTCTTCCGGCGACATAAGGTTCGATTCCGCGACGGGTGACTTCTACTTCCGGCAGTTCTGGCATATTTCCTGGAGAGCGTCTTGCTGGGACGAGTGTGCCGGTATTTTAGCCACCGCGTTACAATCGACCGAAACATCGTCTGGATTTCCATGAACCCGTTCGAAATCAAACTGAATACGTTGCGTCAGGCCGGCCTCATCCGATCGCGTGCACGGTCAAGGGCGCGGTTCACGCGCATGGCCGGCGCGATTGCAGTTGCATTGTCCGCGATCGCCTTCACGCCCGCGCACGCTCAGGTACCGAACGCGACACCCGTGCCGAGCACCGACGATCAGGCCGCGGCGCAAAACGCGTCTGATCTTCTGACCGCGCCTGTCAATAACGCGGAGTCGCAGGACTTGCCGAACGTGGCGGCATCCAGCCAGATCGTCTTTCAGGTTCTGGCGGCGGAAGTCGCCTTGCAGCGCGGCCAGGCCGCGCCCGCCTACCAGACTTACCTCTCGCTCGCGCGCGACACGCATGATCCGCGCTTCGCTCAGCGCGCCACGGAAATCGCCATTGCCGCGCAGAGCCCCACCGACGCAATGACCTCCGCGCAGCTTTGGCAGCAGTTTGCGCCGCATTCCGAGCGCGCCGCGCAGTTGAGCGCTTCGTTGTTGATCGTGTCCGGCAAGCCCGACGACGCGAAGCCCACGCTGCAAAACGAACTCGCCAAGGTTCCGGCCGAGCAACGCGGCGAAGCCATTCTTTCGTTGCAGACGCTGCTTGCTCGCGGACCGAATCGCGTAGGCGGCCTGAATGTCCTGAAGGATCTCTCCGCGAACGACTTGGATCTGCCCGAAACGCAACTCGCGCTTGCCCGTCAGCAGTTGCTCGCGGACGACCAGCCGGGCGCGAAGGCATCGCTGGAAAAGGCGTTGAAGCTGCGCCCGGATTACTTGCCCGCGGCGCTCACGCTCGCGCGCATGGGCCCGGAAGAGCGCAAGGAAGGCATCGCTTCGTTCGAGAAGTATCTCGACAAGAATCCGAAGTCGCATGACGCGCGGCTCGCGCTGGCGCAGTTGTATCTGTCGTCGGACCGGCTCGACGACGCGCAGAAGCAGTTCGAGATCATGCGCAAGAACGACTCGAAAGATCTGACGCCGCTCATGGCGCTCGCGCTCATCGACATTCAGAAGAAGCAGTTCGACAAGGCGCAGGACCTGCTCAAGCAGTACGCGCAGGCTGCGGAGGCGTCGCCCAACGGCGATCCGGGACAGGCTTACATCTACCTCGCACAACTGTCGCTCGAACAGAAGGACGAGGTGCAAGCAAGCCAGTGGCTCGACAAGATTCCGCGCACGAGCCAGCAATATTTGCCCGCGCAGATCACGCGCGCGCAACTGCTCGCGAAGCAAGGCAAGGTGGATGAAGCGCGACCGCTTCTCAATGGCCTGCAAAGTTCCGATCCGCGCGACCTCGCACTGCTCGCGCGCACCGACTCGGCGATTCTTTTCGAGGCGCATCGCTACGACGAAGCGGAAGCGAATCTCGCGAAGGCCGTGGCCGCGTTCCCGGACGATCCGGATCTCGCCTACGACTACGCCATGGCCGCCGAAAAGAACGGTCACTACGACGTAATGGAAACGCAGTTGCGCAAGCTCATGCGCGTGGACCCGAGCAATCCGCAGGCATATAACGCGCTCGGCTACTCGCTCGTGGATCGCAACCAGCGCGTCGACGAAGCGGTGAAGCTGATCGAGAAGGCGGTATCGCTCGCGCCGAACGACGCCTTCATCATGGACAGCCTCGGCTGGGCGCGCTTTCGCCAGGGCAACGCGGCCGAAGCCGAAAAAATTCTCTCGGACGCCTACAAGATTCAGCCGAACGCGGAGATCGGCGCGCATCTCGGCGAGGTGCAGTGGAAGTCCGGGGAGCAGGATCAGGCGCGCGCCACGTGGCGTCAGGCGCAGAAGCTCGAACCCGACAACGACACGCTCGTCAAAACGCTCAAACGACTTCAGGTAAACGATCTTTGATGGCTTTCGATTTCATTGCCGGCGCGTCGCGCGGTTTCATGCGCAAAGGCGCGCTCGGTTTTACGGCCGCGACCGTGTTGATGCTTGCCGGTTGCGCATTGCAGCCGCGTTTGCCGACCACATCGGATAAGACGACTTCGCTCACCACGCAGACGAGCCGCGCGTATCACGGACGCTTCGCCGTGCAGTACAACGACCAGAACGGCACGACGCGCAACGCCTACGGCAACTTCGACTGGCAGGAAACCGGCGACACCGTGACGCTCCAGTTGCGCAACCCGCTCGGCCAGACCATGGCGATCGTCACTTCGTCGCCGTCGCTCGCGACGCTCGAACTGCCGAACCGGCCGCCAGTGAACGCCGAGAACGTGTCGGAGCTGATGCAGAACACGCTCGGCTTCGCGCTGCCGGTCGAGGGCTTGCGCTATTGGCTGCAGCCGTCCGCGGCGCCAACCTCGCGCGCGCAGACCACGCTCGATCCCGAAGCCAACAACGGCCGCCCCAAAGAAATCAGACAGGACGGCTGGACCATCGACTATCTCGCCTATGCCGACGCGCCCGCGACAGGCGTCAAGCGCGTGAACCTGGTCCGCTCGGAACCGCCGCTCGATATCAAGCTGGTGCTCGATCAATAACGCCTTCGCATCAGAAATGTCATCGACTCACGACTCGCTTCGCAACTGCCTCGCGCCCGCGAAGCTGAACCTCTTTCTGCACATCACGGGCCGTCGTCCGGATGGCTATCACTCGCTGCAGACTGTATTCCAGTTGCTCGACTGGGGCGACATGCTGCACTTCAAGCGACGCGATGACGGCATCGTTACGCGCAAGACGCTCGTGCCGGGCGTACCCGAAGCGGACGATCTGGCCGTGCGCGCGGCGCGCCTGCTGCAGAAGCACACCGGCAGTCGCTTTGGCGTCGAGATTGAGATCGACAAGCATCTGCCGATGGGCGCGGGGCTTGGTGGAGGAAGTTCCGACGCGGCAACGACTCTTTTAGCGTTGAATCGTCTCTGGGGTGTTGATCTTTCGCGTGAGATTCTGCAGAATCTCGCCCTGCAACTCGGCGCGGACGTGCCGTTTTTTGTCTTCGGGCAAAATGCGTTTGCAGAAGGTGTTGGCGAAGCGCTGCAGGCAGTCGTTCTGCCCAAGCGTTTTTTTCTGGTAGTTACTCCTTCAGTTCACGTCCCGACCGCGGCGATTTTTTCGGAAAAGGCCTTGACAAGGGATACGAAGGTCGTCACAATGACGGACTTTCTTGCAGCGCAAAAGTCAGACACTAACTGGCCAGACAGCTTCGGTCGAAATGACATGCAGGCTGTAGTCGCAAGAAAGTACGCGGAAGTTGCACAGGTGCTCGAGTGGTTTTCCAATCTCGCACCCACGCGAATGACCGGATCTGGAGCAAGCGTGTTCGCCGCTTTCCCGAGCCGAGCCGAAGCAGAGATGGCGCAAGCCAAACTCCCGGCAAGCTGGAAGAGCGTGGTGACAAGCAGTCTGGAACGTCATCCTCTCTTTGCTTTCGCGTCATAGGTTTCGTTTTGCCGGGTATGTCCTACACTTCCCGGCGAGACTCAAAGTTGTGTAGGGGAGTCGCCAAGTTGGTCAAGGCACCGGATTTTGATTCCGGCATGCGAGGGTTCGAGTCCTTCCTCCCCTGCCATTCCTTTTCTCGCGTTTTTCCTCTCGCCTCCAGCCGCAGACAGGTGCACGATGAGCAGTGACGGCCTGATGGTATTTACTGGCAACGCAAATCCCGCGCTTGCACAGGAAGTCGTCAAGATCCTTGGAATTCCTCTCGGCAAAGCGATGGTCAGCCGTTTCTCCGACGGCGAAATCATGGTCGAGATTCAGGAAAACGTTCGAGGTAAAGACGTATTCGTTCTGCAGTCCACCTGCGCACCGACGAACGACACCCTGATGGAACTCATGATCATGGTCGATGCGCTCAAGCGCGCATCAGCAGGCCGGATCACCGCAGCCATCCCCTACTTCGGCTATGCGCGTCAGGACCGCCGTCCGCGTTCCGCGCGAGTGGCCATCTCGGCGAAGGTCGTCGCAAACATGCTGGAAATTGCCGGCGTCGATCGCGTGATCACCATGGACCTTCACGCCGACCAGATTCAAGGTTTCTTCGACATCCCCGTCGACAACATTTACGCCACGCCCGTTTTGCTCGGCGATCTGCGTAAGCAAAATCACGATCATCTGCTGGTTGTATCGCCGGACGTCGGCGGCGTGGTGCGCGCACGTGCACTCGCCAAGCAGTTGAATACGGATCTCGCGATCATCGACAAACGTCGTCCGAAAGCGAATGTCGCCGAAGTGATGAACGTGATCGGCGAAGTGGAAGGCCGTACCTGCGTCATCATGGACGACATGGTCGACACCGCTGGCACGCTCTGCAAGGCAGCGCAAGTGCTGAAAGATCGCGGCGCGACGCAGGTTTTCGCATATGCCACGCATCCGGTGCTGTCGGGTGGCGCGGCGGAGCGTATCGCGGCGTCGCAACTGGACGAACTCGTGGTGACGGACACCATTCCGTTGTCGGCGGAGTCGCTCGCGTGCCCGAAGATTCGTCCGCTGTCGAGCGCGGGTCTGCTCGCCGAGACGTTCTCCCGAATCCGGCGCGGCGACTCGGTCATGTCGCTTTTCGCGGAAGGTTGAGCAAGAATTAGCAAGGAACGCGGAGCACGAGCTTCGCGTTTTTGCATGATCGGCAGGAACGAACGAAGGTTCTTGCCGTTGTTGTGGGATTAGCGCATTTCCGTTGATCTCGATTTTCACTGCCTGGTCGCGGGCAGATATAGGAGTTTCAAATGAAAGTCGTCGCTTTCGAGCGTAGCAAGCAAGGTACGGGTGCGAGCCGCCGCCTGCGCAATTCGGGCAAGACCCCGGCTATTGTGTACGGTGCGGACAAGGACGTTCAACTGGTCGAACTGGACCACAACGCCCTGTGGCACGCGCTGAAGAAGGAAGTGTTCCATTCGTCGATTTTGGAACTGGAAGTCGCTGGCGGTTCGCAACAAGTTCTGCTGCGCGACGTGCAATATCACCCGTTCAAGCAACTGGTGCTGCACGTGGATTTCCAGCGTGTCGACGCGAACAAGAAGCTGCACACCAAGGTGCCGCTGCACTTCATGAATCAAGAGACCAACCCGGCCGTGAAGCTCGCGGGCGCGGTGATCTCGCACGTCGTGACGGAACTGGAAGTGGAATGCCTGCCGGCAGACCTGCCCGAGTTCCTGGAAATCGATCTGGCGACCATCGAAGCCGGCCAGACGATGCACGCAAAGGACATCCCGCTGCCGAAGGGCGTAAGCCTGACGATCGCAATCGAAGCGGAAAACCCGGTGGTTGCATCGGCTACCATTCCGGCTGCTGTCGTGTCGGATTCGACGGACGAAGCCACGGGTGAAACGCCGGCTGCTGAGTAAAACGCATCAGCTAGCGAAGTATCGCTATCCTCTCGATCCGTTCGCAAGGACGGTCGACGTGACCCGCCGGCGCGCAAGCCTCGGCGGGTTTTTTTTCGCATCAACACCAAACGATACGAGCAGGCTTCTTAGCCTGCGATGATTCGACATGATCAAGCTGATCGTTGGCCTGGGAAATCCGGGCGCCGAATACACCGCGACGCGCCATAACGCGGGCTTCTGGCTAGTCGACCAATTGGCGCGCGACGCCGGCGCAAGTCTGCGCGACGAGCGCCGCTTTCACGGTCACTATGGCCGCGGACGTCTGAACGGGCATGAAATCCATCTGCTGGAACCGCAGACGTTCATGAACCGCTCGGGACAATCGGTGGTTGCGGTCGCGCAGTTCTTCAAGATTCTTCCCGATGAGATTCTCGTCGCACACGACGAACTCGATCTTCCGCCCGGCACCGTCAAGATGAAGCTGGGCGGCGGCAGCGGAGGCCACAACGGGCTCAAGGATATTTCCGCGCATCTGTCGTCGCAGCAATATTGGCGGCTGCGCATTGGCATCGGGCATCCGCGTGATCTGATTCCCGAAGGCGCGCGTGCGGGCGCGAAGCCGGACGTCGCCAATTTCGTACTGAAGCCGCCGCGCCGCGAAGAGCAGGACGTGATCGATCAGTCGATCGAGCGCGCGCTCGCCGTCATGCCCTTCGTCGTCGCGGGCGAAAACGAACGCGCGATGATGAACCTGCATCGCAATCCCTGACTTCCACTGGAGCAGACCGTGAGCCGTTTCTGGAGCGATATCGTCCATCGACTGACGCCTTATGTGCCGGGCGAACAGCCCGCGCTGGCACATCCCATCAAGCTCAACACCAACGAGAATCCGTATCCGCCGTCGCCGCGCGTGGTCGAGGCGATTACGCGCGAACTCGGCAAGGACGGCGCGTCGCTGCGCAAGTACCCAGATCCGACCGCGCGCGCGTTGCGTGAGGCGGTGGCGAAGCATCACGGTTTGCGCGTGGAGCAGGTGTTCGCGGGGAACGGTTCGGACGAAGTGCTCGCGCACGCGTTTCAGGCGCTCTTGAAACACGACAGGCCGATTCGTTTTCCCGACATCACGTACAGCTTCTATCCGGTTTATGCCCAGTTGTACGGTGTGGAATACGAGGCGATCCCGCTGAACGCGGATTTCGGTATCGATACCGACGATTACCGCGCGCCAGGCGGCGGCGTGCTGTTGCCGAATCCGAATGCGCCGACGGGCCGCGCCCTGCCGCTCTCCGAAATCGAGGTGCTGCTGAAGGCGAATCCGGATGCGCCAGTCATCATCGACGAAGCGTACGTGGATTTCGGCGCGGAATCGGCCGTGAATCTGGTCGATGCTTATCCCAATCTGCTCGTCGTGCACACGACTTCGAAGGCGCGTTCGCTTGCGGGCATGCGCGTGGGTTTCGCATTCGGCGATGCAAGCCTGATCGAAGCGCTAACGCGCGTGAAGGACAGCTTCAACTCGTATCCGCTCGACCGGCTCGCGCAAGTAGCGGCGCTCGCTTCGTATGAAGACCGCGCGTGGTTCGAGGAGAGTTGCGGCAAAGTCGTCGCGAGTCGCGACAAGTTGACAGCGCAATTGAGCGCGCTGGGATTTGAAGTGGTGCCGTCGGCGGCGAATTTCGTCTTCGCGAAACACCCCGCGCACGACGCGCTCGCGCTCGCCACCGCGCTTCGAACGAAGGAAATCTTCGTGCGGCATTTCAAGCTGCCGCGCATCGACCAGCATTTGCGGATAACGGTCGGCACGCCAGACGAATGCGATGCGCTCGTCGCTGCATTGACCGAACTCGCCGGCGCGTAAGAACAGAAATAAGGCGGTTACTCGCCTTTCGTCGCCATCAACGCGCGGTATTTGTCCATCAACTGCTCCGGCGACTCGACGTGCGCCGGGTCGCGCGGAATGCATTCGACGGGGCACACCTGTTGACACTGCGGCTCATCGAAGTGGCCCACGCATTCCGTGCACTTGTTCGGATCGATCACGTAGATCTCCGTACCCATCGAAATGGCGTCGTTCGGGCACTCGGGCTCGCACACGTCGCAGTTGATGCACTCGTCGGTAATGATCAAAGACATGATGCTTCACTCTCTTGCGCCGGCGATGTTCCGGCATGGAGTCCGCGCATCGCGCGAGCGCTGATACGCGGACCCGGCGCTCAAGGCGCCGAAGGATCTTTCTGGGCGGCCACGCCGACCTTGTCGGTCAGCCGCTTCTCCACCGATGGAAACACGAACTTGCTCACATCGCCGCCAAGCTGGGCGATCTCGCGCACGATGGTGCCCGAAATGAACTGGTATTGGTCCGACGGCGTCATGAACATGGTTTCGACGTCGGGCAAAAGATAGCGATTCATGCCGGCCATCTGAAACTCGTACTCGAAATCCGATACGGCGCGCAGGCCCCTCACAATCACGCGCGCGTTGTTCTTGCGCACGAAATCTTTTAGTAGCCCGGTGAAACTGCTTACCTGGACGTTTGGATAATGCCCGAGCACGTCGTGGGCGATATCCAGCCGTTCCTGCAGCGAAAAAAACGGCTTTTTCGCGCGACTGTCGGCCACGCCGACTACCAGCGTATCGAAAATGCTCGATGCGCGCCGGACGATGTCTTCATGCCCGCGCGTCAGCGGGTCGAACGTTCCCGGGTACACGGCGACAACCATGAGCTTTCTCCTCTTTTATTTACCTTGGACCGCGTGACAGCGATGGCCCATTTTCCCCGCCCCCGTCCGAACGCGCCGGGCGCGCCAGATCGGGGAACGCGCATTATTCATCATTTTGGCGGCGCAGCAAATGATAGCGAACCATGCCCGCTTTCCCTTCGCGCGTGATTTCCCAGCCCGCCAGAGCGTCGATGCTCGCCGGTTCCAGCGGATCGCCGCATTCGACGTAGAGCGCGCCATCCGCGGCGACGAGCGGCGCGGCGATTTCAAGCGCGCGCAAGAGCAAAGCCTGATCGCCGAAAGGGGGATCGAGGAACACGACATCGAACGAGCCTGGCGCGAGACTGCGAGCCAGACGCAGCGCGTCGGCTTCGGCGATCTCGATGTTGCGCGCATCCAGCCGCGCCTGATTCGCTTTGAGTTGCGCGACCGCGCGGCCGCTACGCTCGACCATGAGCACGCGTGCCGCGCCGCGCGACGCGGCTTCGAAACCGAGCGCGCCGCTGCCGGCGAACAGGTCGAGACAGCGCTGGCCATCGAGGTCCTGGCCGAGCCAGTTGAAGAGCGTTTCGCGAACACGGTCGGGCGTGGGTCTCAGACCGTCGAGATCGAGGACGGGCAGCGGCGTGCGCTTCCAGTTCCCGCCGATGATGCGAATGGTGTGCGGCTTGCCGCTGCGCGATGACGCGCGGCTCGAAGAGGCCGAGGAACGGGCCGGAGTATGCGGACGAGTGTCGGACGAACGGGACATAAAAGAGATTGAGTGAGACTGGCGCGCGGCCCGGCCGATGGGCGTTTTGACTGTTCCCGGCGACTGGCGCGGGCCGTGAGCGCCCACGTTACCACAGCGCGGCGTCGTGCCGGGAGGCGCACAGGCGCGTCGGGCCGCGCCTGATAAAATACGCGGCTTACACATCTCAGCGCGAGCCGCGCACACGCGAGCGCATCGGCGCGCAGACGCGAACCGGCAAGCACGCGCGCTCTCCTCACATACCATGTTCAGCTTCTTCAAACGATTCAAAAAGCCGGCTGACGAGCCGCTCGACACGCCGGAAGAGGACAACCTCGAAGCGGACGACGACGGTTCCTCGGTTGCATTAGAGGACGAGGCGTCGGGCGAGCATGTTCATGGTGAAGACGCGGCGGCCTCGAACACGCAAGCTATTCGCGGCGACGCGGCGGCGTCTGACGAGCATGTTCATGGCGGCAACGCGAAGCCGCATCAGGCTGAAGCTGCAAACACTTCATCACATCGAGCACCGGCGCCTTCGGCCGCCGAGCCTACGCAATACTGGCAAGGCCGCACCGAATCTCAATGGCTGCGCGCGCCCGAGACCGATCGGGCGAGCGAGGAAATCATGCCGCCGCCCGAGCCCGATCCGGCCGCGCGCAAGTCCTGGCTCGCGCGTCTGCGCAATGGGTTATCGAAGACGAGCACGAGCCTCACGGGAATCTTCGTCGGCGCGAAGATCGACGAAGATCTCTACGAGGAGCTCGAAACCGCGCTTCTGATGTCCGACGCGGGCGTCGATGCCACCGAATATCTGCTTGAATCCTTGCGCGAAAAAGTGCGCGCCGAGCGTTTGACGGACGCCACGCAAGTAAAGGCCGCACTGCGCGTGCTCTTGATCGACTTGCTGCGTCCGCTCGAAAAGTCGCTGATGCTCGGCCGCGCCCAACCGCTCGTGATGATGATCGCGGGTGTGAACGGCGTCGGCAAGACGACGAGCATCGGCAAGCTGGCGAAGCATCTGCAGCATTTCAATCAGTCGGTGCTGCTCGCCGCCGGGGACACGTTCCGCGCCGCCGCGCGCGAACAGCTCACGGTCTGGGGCGAGCGCAACAACGTGATGGTGATCGCGCAGGAAAGCGGCGACGCGGCCGCCGTCATCTTCGACGCCGTGGGCGCTGCCCGCGCGCGCAAGATCGACGTGATGATGGCCGACACCGCCGGCCGCCTGCCGACGCAGTTGCATTTGATGGAAGAACTGCGCAAGGTGCGCCGCGTGATCGCCAAGGCGATGCCCGACGCGCCCCACGAAGTGCTGCTCGTGATCGATGCCAACACGGGACAGAACGCCCTCGCGCAAGTGAAGGCTTTCGACGACGCGCTCGGCTTGACGGGTCTTATCGTGACTAAGCTGGACGGCACGGCGAAAGGCGGCATTCTCGCGGCTATCGCGCGTCAGCGGCCGATTCCGGTGTATTTCATCGGCGTTGGAGAAAAGGTCGAGGATTTGCAGCCGTTCAGCGCGGAAGAGTTCGCGGACGCGTTGTTGGGGTGAGGTGGGGCGCTGATGAGATTCGATGAGATCGGCGTTAATCTTATCGACCTTATCAGCGAGCCGATGAGCCAACCGCTGCGTCAACGGTAGCAACGCTCACCTCACCGCGCCACCACCAACGTCCCCGCAATCCACCACATCACGCAGCCGACGATCACATCCAGCACGCGCCACGACACGTCCTTCTCGAACCACGGTTTTAGCAACCGCGCGCCGTACCCTAGCGCCGTGAACCAGACGACCGACGAACACATCGCGCCCGCCGCGAACCACGCGTTTCCCGGCCACGCATAGCGCGCCCCGATTCCGCCCAGCAGCACCACGGTATCCAGATAAACATGCGGATTGAGCAGCGACAACGCAAAAACCGTTGCCGCCGCGCCAGCCGCCGTCTGCGAATCGCGCTCCGAGGCATTCAAATGTCCCGGCCCGCGCCACGCCGCGAGAAACGCCCGCACGCCGTACAGAAAGACGAAAGCCGCGCCCGCCCAGCGGATCACGTCGAGTAGAACCGGTGCACGCTCGATCAGCGCGCCCATTCCGCCAATGCCAAGCCCGATCAACATGACGTCGATAGCCGCGCAGATCGCCACGACAATTCCCACGTGCTGGCGTTTCAGACCCTGCCGCAACACGAACGCGTTCTGCGCGCCGATCGCGACGATCAGACTCGCGCCCAAACCCGCGCCCGACAGATAACTCGACAGCGCACCCGCCGGAATCACTGCCGTCATTCGGCGTCCGGTTGCTGGCCAGGCGCGGCGCGCGCAAAGGCGTCGATCTGGCCGGCGTGATCGGCAATGCGCGTGATCGTCGGATACGCATTCAGATCGATACCGAAGCGTCGCGCATTGAACACCTGCGGCACGATGCACAAATCGGCGACGGTCGGGGTATCGCCGAAAGTGAGCGCGCCGACGCGCTCGTCGCGCGCCAGCCGCTTCTCAAGCGACTCGAACCCCGCCTCCACCCAGTGCCGGTACCAGGCGTCCTTCACGTCATCAGGCGTCTTCACTTCGTGCTTGAGGTATTTGAGCACGCGCAGATTGTCGAGCGGATGAATCTCGCACGCGACCTGCAGCGCGACCGAACGCACGAACGCGCGATCCACCGGGCGCTCGGGCAACAGCGGCGGCTGCGGATGCGTCTCCTCCAGATACTCGATGATCGCGAGCGACTGCGTGAGCACGTCAGCGCCATCGACGAGCGTCGGCACGATGCCGTCCGGATTGAGCGCGCGGTATTCGGGCTTCAGTTGCTGACCGCCTTCGCGCAGCAGATGAACGCCCTCGTACTCGTAGCCGAGCCCCTTCAGATTCAACGCGATACGCACCCGATAAGCCGCCGAGCTGCGAAAGTAGCTATAGAGCTTCACGGGCGAGCCTCAAACCACGCGCACGGAGAAATCGCCGATACCTTCCACGCCGCCCTTGAGCAGATCGCCCTTCACCACCGCGCCGACGCCTTCGGGCGTGCCGGTGAAAATGAGATCGCCAGGGAAGAGTTCGAAAAGCGTGGAAAGGTAAGCCACGGTCTCGCCGACCGACCAGATCAGCTGCGAGATGTCGGAGCGCTGCTTTTCCTCGCCGTTGACGGTCAGCCAGATCGCGCTTTTTTCCAGATGCCCGACTTTCGATACCGGATGAATCGGACCGATGGGCGCGGAGCGGTCGAAACCCTTCGCGGTATCCCACGGGCGCCCCATTTTCTTCGCTTCGGCTTGCAAGTCGCGACGCGTCATGTCGAGGCCGAGCGCGTAACCGTAGACGTAATCGAGCGCCTCGTCGGCGGGAATGTCCTTGCCCTGCTTGCCGATAGCGGCGACGAGTTCCATCTCGAAGTGCAGGTTTTTCGTCTGCGACGGATACGGAAACTCGCCCGTGGCTCCCGGCGCGACATACAGCACGGCATCGGCGGGCTTGCTGAAGAAGAACGGCGGTTCGCGGTCCGGATCGTGGCCCATTTCACGCGCGTGCGCTTCGTAATTGCGGCCGACGCAGTAAATGCGGCGCACCGGGAATTGCTCGCTCGAACCGTCGACTGGCACCGCCGCTGCGGGCGCCGGAGGAAACACGTAACTCATTCCGCTCTCCTTTTGCTGTTTTCTGGGTTGCCGCCTCGTTCGGTGCGAACACGCGGCGAGAGAGCGAGTGTAACGCGCGAGGCCGAATCGTGGCGGCGCTTGTCTGGCGGGCTTTCGCGGGCATTCGCGTGCTTTCGCCGAGCCGACAGCGGGCTTACCGGCGCGAACGGATTCGGCGTTGGCAACTTGCCAGCATCGCTTAAATGCGATACTGAAGGTCTATCCCGCTCCTTCGAACTCGCGTGCCGCATCGCTCACGAACTTGAACATCGAGCCTGCGGCACGCGCAAGCCGCCAATGACAGAGACAGAAACCCCCGCCAACCACTTTGCCTGCGCACGCTACATCAAGGAAATCGGCCGCGGGCCGAACGGCGCGCGCGCATTGTCCCGCGACGACACCTACGCGCTCTACGAAGCCATGCTCGACGGCCGCGTGTCCGATATCGAACTCGGCGCCGTGCTGCTCGCTTATCGCGTGAAGGGCGAGACATCAGCCGAACTCGCCGCGATGCTTGCCGCCGCGCATCGCTCGTTCGAGCCGTTGCACGTGCAGGAAGGCCGCGAGCATGCGCGGCCCGTGTCGATTCCAAGCTACAACGGCGCGCGCAAGCAGCCCAATCTCACGCCGCTCCTGTCGCTTTTGCTCGCGCGCGAAGGCGTGCCGGTGCTGGTGCACGGTGTCGTCGACGATCCCGGCCGCGTGACGAGCGCCGCGATTTTCGGCGAACTCGGCATTCCGCACGCAGCTTCCCGCGACGAAATCGAGGATAGTCTCGCGTCCCGCCGGCTCGCGTTCGCGCCGATCGCCTCGCTCGCGCCGAAGCTCGCGCGCCTTTTGAAACTGCGCCGCGTGATGGGCGTGCGCAATTCGACGCATACGCTCGTGAAGATTCTTCAGCCGTTCGCCGATCCGGGCTTGCGGCTCGTGAACTACACGCATCCGGAATATCGCGAAAGCCTGACCGGGCTTTTCACCGAGCATCCGGACGCCGCTGCCGGTGGTGCGCTGCTCGCGCGCGGCACGGAAGGCGAAGCGGTGGCAGACACGCGCCGGCAAGTCCAGGTCGACTGGTTCCACGACGGCCACGCGGAAACGCTGATTTCGCCCGAACATTCGCAACCGGATGCGCCGCCCATCGATTTGCCCGAGTCGCTCGATGCCGCGATCACCGCGCGCTGGATCGAAAGCGTGATGCGCGGCGACGTGCCCGTGCCGCCCGCCATCGCGCGTCAGGTGGAAGTCATCGCCGGGATCGTGCGAAAGCCGGTTTGAGTGCGCCGGATTCGGCTTGTGCCGATTGCAAAAAGATTCAGCACGTATTTGACACGATCTTAAGCAGTGGTTTAGAGTGCAAATATGCGTCTCACCCAGTCTTCCTCCCTCCGAATTATTTCGGGCCGCCTAGCGCGGCCCCTATCGCTACGTCTAGCGTAAATCGCCAGGCGTAGCGCCTCGCGTCGTCAAGGCGCGCGGTCCTGCCAGTAGTTCTCGTAGTTCCTTCCTTACCACTTGTAGTCGTCAGCTTTTCGGCTCGCTCATCCCGCGAACTGAAAACGCGAGGGTCAAATGCACGCTGCTTCGCGCACGTTCACGTTGGTCGCAGGCGTCACCATCGCCGGGACGCAACGTGTACGCTCGCCAGGCGCTGTCTCACGTGCATCGCGCCATTGCCGGCCAGCCGCCGGGCAAGGCATCTCTTGCAGACGCTACGCAAACTGTCCGAAGAGAGATCGACGATCATGATGCCGAACCCCGCCGAGAAATACCGCCCGTTTCCGCAAGTCCGCCTGAATGGCCGCCGCTGGCCGAACCGCACGATAGAGAAAGCGCCCATCTGGATGAGCACCGATCTGCGCGACGGCAACCAGTCGCTCATCGAGCCGATGAGCATCGCCGCAAAGCTCGAATTCTTCGAGATGCTGGTGGCAACGGGCTTCAAGGAAATCGAGGTGGGGTTTCCGTCGGCATCGCAGACGGATTTCGATTTCGTGCGCAAGCTGATCGACGAAAAGCGCATCCCGGACGACGTGACGATCGAAGTGCTGGTGCAATCGCGCCGCGAATTAATCGAGCGCACGTTCGAGGCAGCGGAGGGCGCGAGCAAGGTGATCGTGCACTTGTACAACGCGATCGCGCCGTCGTTCCGGCGCATCGTGTTCAATCAGTCGCAGGAAGAAGTTAAGGCGCTGGCGGTGGAAGGCACGCGCATCATCAAGGAATGCGCCGATGCACGGCCGCAGACGCGCTGGACCTACCAGTACTCGCCCGAGACCTTCAGCATGACGGAGTTGCCGTTCGCGCGTGAAGTCTGCGACGCCGTCGCGCAGATGTGGCGTCCGACGCCCGATCACAAGATGATCGTCAATTTGCCGGCCACCGTGGAAGCCGCGACGCCGAACGTATTCGCCGATCAGGTCGAATGGATGGACCGCAATCTCGGTTATCGCGACAGCATCGTGCTTTCGGTGCATCCGCATAACGATCGCGGGACGGCGGTCGCGGCCGCGGAGCTCGCGGTGCTCGCGGGCGCGGAACGCGTCGAAGGTTGTCTTTTCGGCAACGGCGAGCGCACGGGCAACGTCGATCTCGTCACGCTTGCGCTCAATCTCTACACGCAGGGCGTCGATCCGGGCCTCGATTTCTCCGATATCGACTCGGTGCGTCGCGTCGTCGAGCGCTGCAATCAGTTGCCGGTGCATCCGCGTCATCCGTATGCGGGCGATCTTGTTTTCACGGCGTTTTCGGGCTCGCATCAGGACGCCATCCGCAAGGGTTTTGCGCAGCGTCAGCCGGGCACGGTCTGGGAAGTGCCGTATTTGCCGATCGATCCCGCCGATCTCGGTCGCAGCTACGACGCCGTGATCCGCGTGAACAGCCAGTCCGGCAAGGGTGGCGCGACTTATCTGCTCGAACGCGGGCTCGGCTTCACGCCGCCGCGCCGCGTGCAGATCGAGTTCAGCCACGCCGTGCAAAGACTTGCGGACATGTCGGGCGAGGAAGTCACCGGTGACGCAATCTGCACACTCTTCAAGCAAGAATATTTCGACGCGGGCGGCGTGGTCGCGCGCGTCGATGCGGCGACGCTCTCCGTGTTCGGGCGCAACGTCGCGGTGCCGCCGGCATCAGGCGCGACGAGCGGCGATGTCTACGCGCAAGCCGTGGCGGCGTGTTTCGATGTATCGGCAAACGTGAGCTGGTTCGAAACGGCGGTAACGGCGAGCGGCGACACGGCCGTCTTCGTAGGCTGCCGCGTCGGCGACGAGCCGTTGCGCTTTGGCGTCGCGGTGCACGCGAATCCGGCGTTGGCTGTCGTGGATGCGGTCGTCAGTGCGGTGAATCGGTCGAAACCCTTGGGCCGTCAGGCAGAGCGGCAAGACGAAGCGGTCGAGGCTTGAGGCCTCGACGTCGCGCGCGGCGGCTACTCCAGCGCCACGCGCGTCGCCTGCAAGGCTAGCAGCAGCCATTGGCCGTCGGTCTGAACGTGAACCGCGGTATAGGCAATGGGAAACAGCAGCGCGCCGTTCTTCGATTCCATCTCGATCAGCGCCCGTCCCGAGACGAGGCAGGTGTCCTTGCCGGCGACGATCACGTCCTGCGACTGGATCTCGATCTGCCGATAGCGGCGTCGACCAGCGGTGATCGCGTCGATGAACTGGCGCTTCGTCTCGCGCTTGCCGTTCGTGTGAACGTAGCTGACGTTCTCGGCCAGAAGCGCATCCAGAGCCGGGCCGTCGCTGTCGACCATCGCCCGGAAGCGGTCGCGCTCGAGGCCTCGAATGGCCTCCGTGGATTTTGCCGGCATCTGTCGGTTCCCCTTGTGTCGAGAAACCGATGCGCCGGCGCCCCGTCAGAAGTTGTATTGCAGATATAGCTGGCTGAAATTTATACCAGGATTCGGCTCTTTGATACTGGCGTTCGACAGATGCTGAAACCGGAAGCCCGCCTGATAGTTCTGCTTCTCGCCGAAGATCGCACCGACGCCGACCATATCCGCGAACTGGAACGCGGACGACACCGTGAAATCCGTCGTGATTCGCGTATGCGACAGAAGCCGCACGCCGACGCCCGCTTCAATGAACGGCCGGATATATCCCGAACTCTTCACGAAGCGCAGAACCGGCGTCACACCGAATTCCCAGATGTTCGGGTGCACTGCGTTGCTTTCCTGCGAGTGCCAGTAGGCAACGTGACCTTCGCCGAGCAAGGTGAAGTGGAAGCCGCCGATTTCCCACCAGGTCAGATTCGGGTCCCATACGAAGCCGAGATCCGCCTTTTTGATGTCGCGATCGGCCACGCCGCCCGCGATTTGCAAACCAAAGCGGTCGGCATGCGCTGCCGCCGACGTGACTCCTAGCAACAGGGCAATTGCGCCATGGGACAACAGATGACGCCAAGGGCCTTTATTTTTCTGCATGGACACCCCATCTGTGGGATTGACGAGTCGAGCCGCCAAGCGGGCTTCGCGCATTGTAGATTCATCGTCTCATAATTGCACGAATGATTGCCATTAGCCTATTTGCTTGAATATCCTGTCTTCCTTACGCCAAAGTAAGGTAACTAATTCAATCGCACGTGACGAATCGGTAATAATGGTACGATTTGGATACAGTGCTCGGCTATGAATCCACAAAGTTGATAGCTTTGTGGGAACTCTCACATTCGTTTCCCCTCTAACACTTAGCACTCGTTGAAGCGGAGTGCTAATATCTTGTCTGACTTGCCGCGCCTTTGCGGCAACAGGCATTTGTTGATAAGGAGCTTATGAGCGTGTCCAATGCGATGACCCTTCCGAATGTTCTTAGCTCGGCACCTGCCAAGGCAACTTCGGCAGGCGCGCTGACGTACGCACAATCGTCCATGTTGACCGGCCAGATCGGCAACATCGATTCATACATACAAGCGGTGAACCGCATTCCAATGCTTTCGCAAGCAGAGGAGCGTCAGTACGCCACCGAGTTTCGCGAACAGGGCAACTTGAATGCGGCGCGGCAACTGGTGCTTTCGCACCTGCGCCTCGTCGTGTCCATCGCCCGGAATTACCTGGGTTATGGTCTGCCGCACGCGGATCTGATCCAGGAAGGCAATATCGGTCTGATGAAGGCCGTCAAGCGCTTCGATCCGGAACAAAACGTACGCCTCGTGTCGTACGCCATGCACTGGATCAAGGCGGAGATTCACGAGTACATCCTGCGCAACTGGCGCATGGTGAAGGTCGCGACGACCAAGGCGCAACGCAAGCTGTTCTTCAACCTGCGCAGCCACAAGACCGGCACTTCGGCGTTCACACCGGAGGAAATCGAAGGTCTGGCAAGCCAGTTGAACGTGAAGCGCGAGGAAGTCGCCGAGATGGAAACGCGTCTGTCGGGCGGAGATATCGCGCTCGAAGGCCAGGTCGAAGATGGCGAGGAAGCCTATGCGCCGATCGCCTATCTGGCTGACTCGCATAGCGAGCCGACGAATGTCATCGCCGCGCGTCAGTTCGACAAGTTGCAAAGCGACGGGTTGGCTTCCGCGCTGGAATCGCTGGATGCGCGTAGCCGCCGTATTGTCGAAGCGCGCTGGCTCGAAGTGCAGGACGACGGCTCGGGCGGCATGACGCTTCACGAACTGGCGGACGAATTCGGCGTATCGGCCGAGCGTATCCGTCAGATCGAAGCGAGCGCGATGAAGAAGATGCGTTCCGCGCTGGCCGAGTACGCGTGATATCGCGGTAGCTCGATGACCGTAGTTCGGTGCTGAAGTAAGTTCGAAGCCCGCTGTTCCGAAAGGACAGCGGGTTTTTGTTTTTGGGCGGAGGTGTGCCGTAACGGCAGCAGTGACTTAAACGTCGCCCACTATAAAAACGGCGCCCGAAAGCGCCGTTCATCAAAACCAGACCGAATCTCGCATCAAGCCGGCAACGGCGATGCCCCGCCGCCACTTCCCGGCACGCGCGTCGCGAGTTGTGCCGCGTAACGCTGCGCGGCCGCGCCCACGACGATGTGGAACGTATCCGCCGACACCCACGCGACATCTAGCGTCGACAGGCGCTGACGATCCACCGCCGAAGGATCGCGCACGACCACGCGCAGTCGCGTTTGCGCGACGGCATCGAGCGTGACGACATTGGTCGCGCCGCCGAACACCGCCAGCCAGCGCAGCGGATCGGGATCGAGCGGGCCGGCAGTCTGATCGAAGGCGCCAACGTTCGCAGAAGCCACCGAAGCAGCCGCCGGAGCGGACGAAGCCGGCGTCGCTCCGCGCGTCGACGAATGTTCGAGTTCACCGCGAATTTCATCGGCGATGATGTCCGCCTCCGGTCCGATGATCACCTGCACGTTCGTCGCGCCCCGCTTGAGCACGCCACGCGCGCCGATGCTCTTCAACTGCGCTTCCGACACCTTCTCCGTATCCGCCACCGACAAACGCAGACGCGTCGTGCAGGCATCGACGAGCGTCAGGTTCGACGCGCCGCCCAGCGCCGCAATGTACTTCGCGGCGCGCGTGTTCGCTGCACCCGGCAGCGGCGTGCCGTAGCCGCCTGCAACCGGCGTGGCGGACGTTTCGGCATCGGTCGTGGCCGGCTCGCGGCCCGGCGTCGCCATATTGAACTTGCGGATGAAGAAGCGGAACAGGCCGTAATAGATCACGCCGTAGACGAGCCCGAGCGGAATCGCCATCCAGCCGCGTTGCGACAGACCGTAGTTCAGCACGTAGTCGATCGCACCCGCCGAGAACGTGAAGCCCAGATGAATGCCGAGCGCCGAGCAGATCGCGAGCGACACGCCGGTAAGTACCGCATGGATCGCGTAAAGCACCGGAGCCAGGAACATGAAGCTGTATTCGATCGGCTCGGTCACGCCCGTCAGGAACGCGGTGAGCGCCATCGAGAACAGCAGGCCGCCGACGACCGCGCGGCGCTCTTTCGGCGCTTCGTGGAACATCGCCAGACACGCGGCCGGAAGGCCGAACATCATGATCGGGAAGAAGCCCGTCATGAAGCCGCCCGCGGTTTTATCGCCGGCAAAGAAGCGGTGCAGATCGCCATGAACGACCGCGCCACCATCCGGCGGCGTAAACGAGCCGAACACGAACCACGCGAGCGAGTTGATGATGTGATGCAGACCCGTCACCAGCAGAATGCGGTTCAGCACGCCGAAGACGAAAGTGCCGAGCGCGCCCGCCGTGGTGAGCCATGTTCCGGCCAGGTCGATAGCCGCCTGCACCGGCTGCCAGATGTAGCCGAATATGATGCCGAGCGCGAGACACGCGACCCCCGTGACGATAGGCACGAAACGCTTGCCGCCGAAGAACGCCAGATATTCCGGCAGCTTGATGTCCTTGTAGCGGTTGTACAGATAGCCCGCGACCACGCCCGCGACGATCCCCGACAACACGCCCATGTTGAGCTTGTCGTTGATGTCCTTCATCACGGCGATCTCGATGAGATAGCCGATGGCACCGGCAAGACCCGCCGTGCCGTTGTTGTCCTTCGCGAAACCGACCGCCACACCGATGGCGAACAGAAGCGGCAGGTTCGTGAAGATGGCGTCGCCCGCGTCGGCGATCATCTTGATGTTGAAGACATCGGGCTGGCCTAGACGCAATAGCAGGCCGGCTACCGGTAGTACGGCAATCGGCAGCATCAGGGCTCGGCCCAGGCGCTGCATCTTTGCAAACGGGTTAGCGTCCATCGGGGTTCTCCAAAAGATATAGGTCTTGTCTTTGCTGCTTGGGGATTACTGCGTTCGTCAGTCTTGCGGCCAGATTTCAAGGCTGGCCGCTCTTACTGCCTGCGCGGATTCGAGCGCGAGCACGTCTTCCGCGCGCTGCCGGCAAAGCTGGTAATCGAGATTACGCACGCGCGCCTTGATGCCCGGCACCGCCACCGGATCGACCGACAATTCCGTCACGCCGAGGCCGATCAGCAACGGCACCGCGAGCGGATCGCCACCGAGCGCACCGCACACGCCGACCCACTTGCCGTGCTTTTGCGCGCCTTGCACGGCCGTCTTGATGAGCCGCAGCACGGCCGGATGCAGGCCGTCGGACTGCGCGGCGAGATCGGGCTGGCAACGGTCCATCGCGAGCGTGTACTGCGTGAGGTCGTTGGTGCCGATGGACAGAAAATCCGCGTATTTCGCGAGCTGATCGGCAAGCAGCGCCGCTGACGGCACTTCGATCATCACGCCCACTTCGATCGGTTCCGTGCGGCCCGCTTCGCGCGCCAGTTCGTCGATCCGTACCCGCAGGCGTTGCAGTTCGCCGGAGTCGGTGACCATCGGCAGAAGAATGCGCACCGCGCCGAGCGGCTTCACGGCGAGCAGACCACGCAGTTGATCGTCGAGCAGATCGGGCCGCACTTGTGCGAGGCGAATGCCGCGCAGACCGAGCGCCGGATTTTCCTCGGGCGGCAGCGTCAGATAATCGACTTCCTTATCCGCGCCGACATCCAGCGTGCGAATGATCGCGGTGCGGCCCTGCAGCGCATCCACGAATCCCTGATAGCTCGACGCATGTTCGCCGGGCGTCGGCGCCGACTGACGATGAATGAACAGCAATTCGGTACGCAGGAGGCCGACCGCGTCCGCGCCATTTTCGACAGCGGCTTGCGCGTCTTCGAGCGTGGCGATGTTCGCGGCGATTTCGACGGCGTGGCCGTCGCGGGTCGTCGCGGCGTGTCCCGACATCTTGCGATTCGCCTCGCGCACGTTCAAAAGACGATCGCGTTCGTTGCGCGCGCGTTCGACATCGAGTTCGGTCGGCGCATGTTCGATACGTCCCGCCGACGCGTCCACGACCACTTGCGTGCCTTCGGGAATCGCGTGCAGTGCATCGCCGATGGCGACGAGCGCCGGAATGCCCACCTGTCGCGCGATGATCGCCGCATGCGAGGTGGCGCCGCCGCGCGACATCACGAGCGCGGTCACGCGCGTGCGGTCGAGCGAAGACAAATCGGAAGGCGTGAATTCGACAGCCGCGAGCACGGCTTCAGCGGGCAATTCGCGCGCGGCGGTGTTCGTGTGGCCGAGCGCGCGCAGCACGCGTTTCTCGATATCGCGCAGATCGGCGGCGCGTTCGGCGAGCAGTTCGTCCTTCACGTTGTTCAAGAGCGCGATTTGCGCGCGGATCGCCTCGCGCCACGCGAAGCCCGCGCTCTTGCCGAGGCTGATGAGATCGCGCGCGGCATCGACGAGCGTCGGGTCTTCCAGCAACACGCGATGCACCGCGAAGATTCCCGCCTCGCCGACCGCGCCGCGTTGCGATGCGGTGCGTACGGTTTCGTCGAGTTCGGCATCGACTTGCGAGATGGCGCGGTCGAGTGCACGGCTTTCCGCCGCCGACGATTGCGTGGCCGCTTCAGGCGGCACGATTTCCTTGTCGTCCCAGCGCACCAGTTTGCCGACCGCGATGCCCGGCGCCGCGCACACGCCCGCAAGCGTGTTCGGCGCGAGCGGTTGCGCGACCGCGCTCGCAGCAACAACCGGCGCGGGCGATTTCGCGCGTGCCGGTGACTCTTCGACTTCGCCCTGACCCGCGCGCAGCAACTCCGCCGCGACGGCTTCGACGGCTTCCTTCGCCTGCGCGCCGATACCCAGCAGCTCGACGGTCGCGCCTTCGCCCGCGCCGAGACCCAGCAACCCGACGACGCTTTCCACCGGCGCCTTGCGGCCTTGATAACGGATCTCGACCTTTGCATCGAAACCGCGTGCGGCTTCGCGCGCGCGCGCCGCCGGACGCGCATGCAAACCGCCCGCGTGACCGAGCGTCAACGTGCGGCGCGCTTCTTCCGTCACGTTCGCGCTCGAACGCGCGCTTTCGGCCCTGGCGCCGTCTTTCGCGCGCAGCACGAGCATGCGTGCGCCAGCCTTCAACATGCCGCGACCGGCACGCTCGATGACATCGAAGGCATCGCCATTGGCGACGGCAATAACGGAGACGAGACTCGGCGCGTGCTGCGCGACGAAATCCGCATTGAACTCGATGAGCGGCTGACCCGCGCGCACGGTTGCGCCCTGCTCGATCATCGGCGCGAAGCCCTGGCCGCCCAATTCGACCGTATCGATGCCGATATGCACGAGAATTTCCGCCCCGTGCGGCGTGCGCAACGTGACCGCGTGATGCGTGCGCGCCAGATGCGTCACCGTCCCGTCGCAAGGCGCGACGAGCACGCCATCGAGCGGATCGATGCCGATGCCGTCGCCGAACATGCCTTCCGCGAACACAGGGTCCGGCACGTCGGCGAGCGGGACGACGGGGCCGGTGAACGGCGCGAGCAACACGACGTCGTTCGGGTTATCGATGGGATGATTCAACAGTGACTCCTCGGCGCGACGCATCGGCTTACTCGCTTAGTGGGTTTCGGTGACCTTGTTCAGGTGGCGCGGCGCGTCGGGATTGCGCCCGCGCGCGGCGGCCAGACCCGCGGCCATCACATAGAACGAAAGGATTGCGGCGATCGGATCGAGCGCCGGGTGATTAGTGGCGACGAGCGGCAATTCCGCGCCGGGCACGTCGGCAGGCGCTGCGAGCAGCACGCGTGCGCCGCGTGCGCGCATGTCGGCCGCCAGTTGAATCAAGCCTGCCTGCTCCGGCCCGCGCGGGGCGAACACGAGCAGCGGATAGTCCTTGTCGATGATCTCCATCGGACCATGACGCACTTCGGCGCTGGAGAACGCTTCCGCCTGAATGCCGGAGGTTTCCTTGAGCTTGAGCGCCGCTTCCTGCGCGATAGCGAGACCGAGACCACGGCCGATCACGATCATGCGATCGACGTTCGTGAGTTCGTTCACGGCACGCGTCCAGTCGAGCTTGCCCGCCGCGCGCAAGGCGTCCGGCAACGACTCCAGCGCGTCGAGCAGTTCGGTATCGCGTTGAACATGCGCGACGACGATGGCCGAGAGCGACAGCATGGCGATATAGCTCTTGGTCGCCGCCACCGACAATTCCGGCCCGGCGAAAAGCGGCAGATACCACTCGCACGCCTTTTCCAGCGGGGAGTTCGCGACATTGACGGCAGCAACGGTGAACGCGCCCGCATCGCGCAACGCCTGCATCGTGCCGACGAGATCGGGGCTCTTGCCCGACTGCGAGAACGCGACCGCGAGCTGGCCCGACACGCGCAGCGGTGCTTGTTGAAGCGTCGCCACGGACATGGGCAGCGAAGCAACCGGCACGCCGATGCGGCTCATCGTCAGGCTTGCGAAATAACTGGCGGCGTGGTCCGAACTGCCGCGCGCAACGGTGAGCGCGACATGGCGCGGCTGCTCGGCGAGCTTGACCGCGAGCGCTTCGATGCGCGAGGTATCGGCGAGCTGGGCCGCGACGACATCGGCGGACTCCAGGGCCTCGTTAAGCATATTCGACAATTGATTCTCCTTCGACATACGTGGCGCTCAGCGCGAGTTCCCGGTCGAGCACGACGAGATCGGCCCATGCGCCACGCGCGATGCGGCCGCGATCTTCGAGTCCGAGGTAATCGGCGGGAAAGCGTGACAAACGGTTCGAGACGTCCGCGAGCGGAATGCCCAGCGAGACGAGATTGCGCAGCGCCTGGTCCATGGTCAGCGTGCTGCCGGCGAGCGTGCCGTCCGCGAGACGCACGCCGCCCATGCACTTGGTGACGTGCTGGCTGCCAAGGCGGTATTCGCCGTCCGGCATGCCGGCCGCCGAGGTGCTGTCGGTAACGACGTAAAGGCGCGGAATTGCGCGCATCGCGGCGCGAATCGCGCCCGGATGAACGTGCAGCAAATCCGGGATCAGTTCCGCGTACTCGGCGTGCGCGAGCGCGGCGCCTACCATGCCCGGATCGCGATGATGCAGCGGCGACATCGCGTTGAAGAGATGCGTGAAACCGCGCGCGCCGTGCTTGAGCGCATTGACGGCGTCATCGTAAGTGCCGAGCGAATGACCGAGCTGCACGCGCACGCCGCGCGAGGCGAGTTCGGAAATGATCTCTAGATGCCCGGAGATTTCCGGCGCGATGGTCACGACGCGAATGGGCGCGAGCGACAAATATTCGAGCGCTTCATCGCGCACCGCGACGGCCGCGGCGTCCGGCTGCGCGCCGAGCTTGCCGGGATTGATATACGGCCCTTCGAGATGCACGCCGAGCACGCGCGCGCCGCTTGCGGCACGGCGCTTCGCCTGCTCGCCCAAGCCCGCGAGAACTCGCAGGAGTTCGTCGCGCGGCGCGGTCATCGTGGTGGCGAGCAGGCCCGTGGTGCCGTGTTGAGCGTGTTGCCGCGCGACGGTATCGGCTGCGTCGCCGCCTTCCATGATGTCGCGCCCGCCGCCGCCATGCACGTGCAGGTCGATGAAGCCGGGCAGGATATACGGCGCGTCGTTCGTGGAGGGATCGGCGATATGACCTTCCAGCGCCGTCACCCGACCGTTTTCGAAGCGAAGCGAACCGTTGATCCAGCCATCGGTCGTGAGTATGTTTCCTTTCAGCATGAAGTTCTCTGGAAGTGCGCTATGCATGATGAGGTTCAGTGCCATCCGCGCCTTGCTGCGAGCAGGCCTGTTCGCTGGCCCCGTGTGACCGGCGAACGTGCGGTGGCGGCTTTCGGGTCCTCTCGTTCTGATCTTGCTGCTTCTGCTTTCCCGCTTTTTATCGATGCAATTCCGCGACGAAGTCGTAGTAGTCGTCGCGGCAATACGTGTCCGTCAGTTCGATGGCGCGCTGCTCCGCCGAGTAACCGATACGGGTGATCACGAGTAGCGCCGCGCGCGGCGCGATGCCCATCAGCCGCGCAATCTCGGCTCCGGCGTTGACCGCGCGAAAGTGCTGCAACGCGCGCACCACCGACTGCCCGCGCGCTTCGAGATAGCAATACAGCGACGCGCCGATCTCGAACGGCTCCGGAACGACGGTCACCGGTAACGCCGAATGTTCGACCGCCATGACGATGCCGTTCGCGCGGCGAAGTCTGCCGAGACTCGCGACCGATGCGCCCGGCGCGAGCCCGAGACGGACGGTTTCATCGAGACTCGCTATGCGCAAGTCACGCCGGAGCCACACCGAGTCAGGTGCGAAACCGCGCTGTTCCATCTTCTTCGTGAAGCCCGTCAGCACCGACAGTGGATCTTGCGTGCGCGGCGTGATGAAACTGCCTGCGCCGCGTACTCGCCGAATGAGCCCGCGCTCGACGAGCAAAGACAACGCCTTGCGCGCGGTGATACGCGAAACCCCGATCGCTTCCGACAACGTGCGCTCCGCTGGCAACGCCTCACCTGCATTCCAGGCGCCGCGCTGAATAGCTGCAGCAAGACGCGTGGCGACCTGCAGATACAGCGGTGTGGGACTCGACGCGTCGGGCGTCAATTCCCGTAAGCGTCCATTCATGAAGTTTCCTGCAGGCCTCGAATTGGAGCCCATTATATAACCAACATAATACCAGTCAAACCTTCTGCGTCACTTGATGCCAACAGGCAATAACATCGCAAAATCAATGGTTTATAACAACAATAACATCAACAACTTGGAGACGACAGCCATCGGGATTTACCCTCATGTCAAGCCCAAAACTACAAAATGGTCTACATATCGACGGGCGCTTAAAATCAGGCCAATTGGCAATAGCACGATCGTTCTTTCTTTGGCACAATGGTGCAATTGGTTCGGAATCGCAACTAATTAAATAATAAAACTGATTATTGAGAGAGATAAAAGTCGATGGGCTCTTCAGATCCGAGTCGAGCGGTAGACGTCGTCAGACGCTTTAATCGCTTCTTCGCTCGCCATGCGGGCGCCTTGCACGAGCGGCTTCACAAAAGCCACTTTTCCCTAACGGAGGTGCGCATCCTCCACGAACTTGCGCACGATCGCGCACGCACCGCAGCCGACTTATCGCGCAATCTGGGCCTGGACACAGGCTACCTGAGCAGGCTGCTCACCAACTTCCAGAAGCTCGGGCTTATTGTGCGCGGCAGGAACGAATCCGACGGCCGCGCGCATTTGCTCACCATTACAGCGGACGCGCGAGCCAAGGTCGACGAGATCGACCTGCATGTCTCGGCCGAAGCGGCCACTCTGCTCAGTCGGCTCACAGCCGGCGAGATCGAGCAGTTATCCAATGCAATGATCGACATCGAGCGGCTGCTCAGTCCTCATCATGGCGAAGGCCACAACACGCGTTTGCGCAGCCCTCGCCGTGGCGACTTCGGCTGGATCGTCGAGCGTCACGCGCATCTGGAATCATCCGACCGTGCGGCCCATTCCAACGAAGCCTATTCGGCGAAAGTCGTCGCGCGTTTTCTCGGCGCCGTGCAGAGTGGAACGCCACGCATCGCTTGCTGGGTGGCGGAACGTGAAGGCGCCGCGCGCGTCGGCGCGGCGCTCTTAAGCGCGCAGTCGGAGAAAGAGGCGCGCATCGAGTTGTTGTTCGTCGAACCGGGCGCGCGTCGGCGGGGCTTGGGCGTGCAGCTCGTATCTGCCTGTACGAACTTCGCGCATGGCGCGGGCTACGATAACGTGATCTGCCGGATGCCAATGGTGCATGAGGACCTGTGCGCGCTATTCAAACGCACTGGCTTCACGGCGAAGCAGGATGGCGATTCGGGTGTGATCTGGCATCGCGAGCTTCGGCGTGTTTATGCGGACTGAGGGCTGATTTCGCTCGCTCGTCGTGTCGCTTCAGATGAAGAGAGACGGCAGCGAGCATTTTAGTCACGTCGCGCCATGTGAAAGAAGGCGATACGCACGTTATCGGCGTGGTAATGCTTCGAGATGTTTGCGTGGACCGAGTGCTGACATAGCCCTCGGTCCCAAAGGCGTCGGACAGCAAAACGGCGTCCCAAGGGACGCCGTTGGCAAACCGTGCGTTCTCGATCAGAACGAAGGTACAACCGAGCCTTTGAACTCGCTCTTCATGAACTGGCGCACGTCTTCGGACTGATACGCTGCGACCAGCTTCTTCACCCACGGCTGGTCTTTGTCCTTGGCGCGCACGGCGATCAAGTTCGCGTAAGGGCTGTGCACGTCCTCTAGCGCGATAGCGTCCTTGGTCGGCTGCAAGCCCGCCGCCAGCGCGAAGTTCGTATTGATGGCGGCGGCATCGACGTCTGCGAGCGTGCGTGGCAGTTGCGCGGCGTCGAGTTCGAGTAGCTTGAGCTTCTTCGGGTTCTCGGCGACATCCAGCGGCGTCGCGCTGTTTCCGTTCATGCCAGCGCCGGCCTTGAGCTTGATCACGCCCTGCGCTTGCAGCAAAAGAAGCGCTCGGTTTTCGTTCGACGGATCGTTCGGCACCGCGACCTTCGCGCCTTGCGGCAGATCCTTCAGCGACTTCAGCTTCTTCGAATACACGCCAAGCGGCGAGATATAGGTCAGTCCCGCATTCACGATCTTGTAGCCGCGCTGCTTCACCTGACTGTCGAGATACGGCTGATGCTGGAAGCTGTTGGCGTCGAGGTCGCCAGCATCGAGTGCGGCGTTCGGCTGCACGTAATCGTTGAACTCGATCACCTTGACGTTCAGGCCTTCGCGCTTCGCGACCTTCTGCACGACTTGCCAGATTTGCGCGTCGGGTCCGCTGATGGTGCCGACCTTGATGACCTTGTCATCGGCATGCGCGGTGACGCTAATGAGATAAGCGGCAGACGCCGCGACGACGGTAAGAGCTTTAAGCAAATTTCTGCGCTGCATGGTGTTCCTGTTTCAATACGAGGTTGCTGCAAAGTTGCCGCTTGAGTGCCCGCGATGGATTCATCGCCCTCGGTCGATGCCAACCGGGAAACGAATGTTCGCACGGCTTTGGTGCGACGGAAAAGACAGAATGTTCATGTCGATATCCGGCTCGCGCTTTGACGTCTAGAATCGCTACAGACCGATTTCTGAGACACCATCATGTACGTGATCAATCTGCGTTATACCGGCGCTCTTGCGGAAATCGACGATGCGCTCGAAGCCCATCGCGAGTATCTGCAGCGCTACTTCGCCGCTGGTGTCTTCGTGATCGCGGGCCCGAAAGTGCCGCGCGAAGGCGGCATCATTCTGGCGTCGGCTATCGAGCGTGAGCGGCTCGACGCGATCATCGCGGAAGATCCGTTCGCGCAGCAGAACTTGGCTCACTACGATGTCACCGAGTTCAAGGCGACACGTCTTGCGCCCGGACTGAAGTTGCCGGAGCCTGCCGCGGAATGAAGAAAGCGGCCCGCAGGCCGCTTTCTCCAAACCAACGATGCGCCGATCTCAGTCGATCAGCAGCTTCAAGTCATGCACCCACGCCTCGACGCCCTGACCGTCGCGCGCGAAAAGACGCAGTTTGCCGTCCTTGTCGAACACATAGCTCGCGGCGGTGTGATCCATCGTGTAGTCGTCCGCCGTCTTGCCGTTGGACTTCGCGTAGTACACGCGGAAATCCTTCGCGATTTTGGCAAGCTCGGCGTCGTTTGCCGGCCGCAAGCCGACATACGTCGGGTTGAACGCCGTCACGTATTGCCCGAGAAGATCGGGCGTGTCGCGCGCGGGATCGACCGTGACCATGAGCACCTGCACGTCCTTCGCTTTACCGCCGAGTTGCTGCAATGCTTGCGAGAGTTCGGCGAGCGTGGTCGGGCAGACATCCGGGCAATGCGTATAGCCGAAAAACAGAACCACGGCCTTGCCTTTGAAGTCACCGAGCGTGCGCGTCTTGCCGCTGGTGTCGGGCAACGAGAAGTCGCTGCCAAACTGCCTGTTGCCCGTGATGTCGAGGTTCTTGAAATCGGGCGCCTTCTCGCATGCAGAGAGCAACGCCATGCTCGCCAGCGCGAGCAAAAGCGGAGCGAGCATCTTGCGAAAGAAAGCCCTCATGCACCGATCACCGTGCGAACGTAATGATCGACCAGAAGCGCGCCGAACAAGAGCGACAGATACACGATCGAATAACGGAAGGTCTTGCGCGCCAGCGCGTCCGAGTAATCGCGATAAATCTTCCACGCGTAACCGAGAAACACCGCGCCCAGCGCAACCGCGCTCGCCAGATAGATCACGCCGCTCATGCCCGAGATGAACGGCATCAGCGTGACCGCGAACAGGATGACCGTGTACAGGAAGATATGCAGACGCGTGTACTGCTCGCCATGCGTGATAGGCAGCATGGGCAGACCGGCGTTTTCGTAATCCTTCTTGCGATACAGCGCGAGCGCCCAGAAATGCGGCGGCGTCCAGACGAAGATGATGAGCACGAGAATCCACGCGTCGCCGGGAACCGCACCCGTAACGGCCGCCCAACCGAGCGCCGGCGGCATGGCACCCGAAGCGCCACCAATGACGATGTTCTGCGGCGTGTAAGGCTTGAGCAGCAACGTATAGATGACGGCGTATCCCACGAACGTGGCAACCGTCAGCCACATCGTGAGCGGATTGGTGAACGTATAGAGCGTCCACATGCCGATACCGCCGAGCACCGCCGAGAACGTGAGAATCTGCGCGCTCGTGATTTGCCCGCGCGCCGAAGGACGCCACGCGGTGCGACGCATCTTGGCATCGATCTTCTGTTCGACGAGGCAGTTGATGGCGAATGCAGCGCCCGCCAGCAGCCAGATGCCGACCGCGCCACCAATCAAAACGGTCCACGGCACCATGCCGGGCGTGGCGAGGAACATGCCGATGACGGCGCAGAACACGGCAAGCTGCGTGACGCGCGGCTTGGTCAGCGCAATGTATTGCGATACGCGGCTGCCAAGCGGGGAGTGAAGTGTCGTGCTATCCATGATGTGGAGTCACGCTGAAACGATGTCGCGCGCGGGAACCGCGGCGCGGCCGGGACGGCTGGAAGAGATTCGAAAGTTTAGCATAACGAGTAGTAGCAACAGGATGGCAGCCCCGCCATTGTGCGCCACTGCGATAGGCAGCGGCCACTGCAACACGATATTGGACAAACCTGTAAAAAATTGAATCAGGATAACGACGAGCACGGCCGTCGCGGGCGTGCGTAGGGACTCGAAACGGCGCAGCATCGCGGCGAGCCAGAGCAGATAAAGCACGACCACTATCGCAAACGTGCGATGCGTCCAATGGATTGCCACCAACGCGTCCTGCGAGATGACGTCGCCGTCGCCGGTCATGCCGAGCGCGCGCCATAAGTGGAAACCGTGTTCGAAGTTCATCGGCGGAATCCATTGGCCATTGCAGAGCGGAAAGTCCGTGCAGGCGAGCACCGCGTAGTTCGTACTGACCCAGCCACCCAGCGCAATCTGCACGACGAGCAACACGATGCCGACGATCGCGGCCGGCATCCATCGCGCGGCGGCCGGGTCGAACGAGGGAATCGGCGTTTGCCGCGCGGCGAGCCAGCCGAGCGCGGCCAGCAACGCAAGCCCGAGCAAGAGATGCGTCGTGACGATGACCGGCTGCAACTTGAGCGTGACGGTCCACGCGCCAAAAGCGCCTTGCAGCAGAATGAGCGCGAGGATGCCCGTCGGCCACCACGGCGAAACATGCAGCGCCTTTCGTCTGATGCGCGCGGTCCACGCAATGACGACCTGCGCGATGATCAGCACGCCGATCGCCATCGCAAAGTAGCGATGCAGCATCTCGATCCACGCCTTCATCGGGCTGACCGGACCAGTGGGCATGGCCTGATGCGCGGCCGCGATCTGCGCGTGCGCGATGAACGGCGACGCCGTGCCATAACAGCCCGGCCAGTCGGGACAGCCAAGGCCGGAATCGGTCAGGCGCGTGAAGCCGCCGAACATGATCAGATCGAGCGTCAGAAAAGTGGTTAGCCAGACGAGCTTCCTGAACTTGTTGTCATCGGCCTTGACCCAGACGAACGAGAGCGGCAGCAGCGCAATGCATAGGCCGATCAGACCGAGTTCTAATACAAACATACTTTCACCTTCGTTTTGGTCGTGGCGTCCCGGCGTATCAGCCGATGCGCGACCACTTCAATAGCTTCGCCACGTCCGTGTTGATCTTCTTGGGATCGGGGTCCTTCGGGAAGCGCATCATCAGGTTGCCGTTCGGATCGACAAGATAAATGTGATCCGAAAGCTTCGTGCCGGCGTCCACCGGCAGCCATCCCGAGAGGGCTTGTTCGTTCGTCACGAGCATGCGTGTGTCCGGTTGCGGATACGCGGTTTTGATGACATTCGCGACGGGCTTGTCGTCCGTGCGCAGCCAGACGTTCAGCACGCGCTCGCGCTCGCCCGACTGTAGCGCGCGCACCTGCCGCATGAAATAGAGGCGCTTCACGCAGACTTCGTCGCAATCGCTGCCGTTGACGGTGATCATCAGCCACTTGCCTTCGAGCGACTTGAGTGGCACCGGCTGACCTTTTTCATCGGCGACAACGATCTGTTCCGGAATCGGCCGTTGCGGTTCGATCAACGTACCGTAGCTCGTCGTGCCGCCCGCGGGCTTGACGACGTAGTACATCAGATACGAGGCGATCACCGGCGCCGCGCAGACCAGCGCGAGCAGTACCAGCATCCACCGGCCGCTGATCCAGGAGCCTTTTTTCGCGGGCGGTCGGGTTGTAGTGGTGCGTTGAGCTTGCATGGATTCTCTGTTCGGTCGATGTCACTTCCATTGGACGCGGCATCATGGGTTCATGCTTCTTTCGCGGCCTCGTCGTCGGCGGCTTCGGCGGCGGCGGCCGGGTCGCTGTCTTTCCTCGCGGCGCGCCGTGCGGCATACAAGCCGAAGGCGATGGCCGCTGCCGCCATGCCCCACCACTGGAACATGTAGCCGTAGTTGCGATCGACGCCAAGCGTGGCCGCCGGCCAGTCGCGCACGAGCTTGTCGGCGGTGGCGCTCGTCTGTTGAATCACGAACGGCTGAAACGCGAGCCCGGTTTCCGCCGCATACGAGGCGACGTTCAGGTTTTGCCGGATCTGCTGACGCGCAGCGGAGCCGCCGCTGCCGAGCTCGAACGCCTCCGATGCATTCGAGCGCGCGATGCCCTTCACGTCCACGATGCCTTTCGGCGTCTCATAGGGCTCGATGCCCGTACGGTCCGCCATGTTGCGCGGCAGCCATCCGCGATTCACGAGCACGTAGCCGCCGCCCTCGAGTTTAAGCGGCATCACGACATAAAAGCCCGGCTGGTCGTTATACGGACGATTGTCCAAATAGACGACGCGCTCCGGCATGAACTCGCCGCGCGCCTCGACGCGATGGAATTCGATCGACTTGAGCGGCAACGGATCGACACTCACGCGTCGTGCGGGCGCATTCTCGAACGCGACGATCTGCGCGTTCAGCGCTTCCTTCTGATGCGCGCGGTCGCGCTGCCAGAAGCCGAGCCGCAGAGTGATTGCGACGACGATCAGGATCAGCACCGTGGGCCAGAGGCGGATTTTCATGCCGCACGCTCCGGAACCGACGCCGCACGCACCGATTCATCGAGTGCGATAATGAGACGACTCGTTTTCATATTGCTCACGGCGTTTCGCGAGCGGTCGATGCAACTATCGCAGGCTGGTTTCATGCACATCATCGTTGCTATTGCATTCATCCTCATCATTGGCAGCCTGGGCTCGGCCCTGTACTTCATGATGACCGATAAAGGTCAGACGAAGCGCATGGTGTGGTCGCTCGCCACGCGCGTCGGGCTGTCCATTTCGCTCTTCCTGTTCATCCTGTTTGCGCACTGGATGGGCTGGATTCAATCGACCGGCATTCCGCTCGGACGATAACGCGTCTCGAAGGTTTCCCACGCGGGACCGATTGTCGCGGCGCGACACAATCGCGCGCATTCACTCACGTCCCAAAACAAAACGCCGCCCGCGAAGGTCGAGGGCGGCGTGGCATGTCTTGCGTGACAGCGTGCGCGCCGAATTGGCGCGTCCTCGCTCGAAGCAAACGCTTACAGCCAGTAGACGACGACGTACAGCCCGAGCCACACGACGTCGACGAAGTGCCAGTACCACGCGGCGCCCTCGAAGGCGAAATGATGTTCCGCCGTGAAGTGGCCGCGAATCAGGCGCACGCAAACGACCGCGAGCATGGTGCCGCCAAGGAACACGTGAAAACCGTGGAAGCCGGTGAGCAGGAAAAACGTCGAGCCGTACACACCCGACGAAAGCGTCAGGTTCAGTTCGTTGTAGGCGTGGAAGTATTCGTAGCCCTGGCAAAACAGGAAGATCACGCCCAGCGCGACTGTCGCGGCCAGCCAGATGATGGCCTTTCGGCGATGATCTTCACGCAGCGCATGGTGAGCCACCGTGAGCGTCGCGCCCGAGGAAAGCAAGAGCGCCGTGTTGATGGTCGGCAGCGGCCACGGCACCATCGAGCGGAAATGCGGCACCAGCGCGGCGGGGCCGTTGTTCGGCCACACGGCGGTGAAGTCCGGCCAGATCAGCTTGTAATCAAGGCTGCCGAGTTCGTGCATGGCAATGGCGCGCGCATAAAACAGCGCGCCGAAAAACGCCGCGAAGAACATGACTTCGGAGAAGATGAACCAGCTCATGCTCCAGCGATACGACACGTCGACGTTCTTGCCGTACATGCCGCCTTCGGATTCGGAGATGGCGTCGCCGAACCAATGCCACAGCACGAACAGCAGAAACAGCAGGCCGACGAACGTGGTGGCAGGCGCCCACGAATGACCGTTCACCCACGCCGCCAACGAGGACAGCATCACCAGCAAACCGCACGCAGCCATGATCGGATGGCGTGACGGATGCGGCACGAAATAGTACGGGCTCTCGTTTTGACCGCTCATTTGATTCTCCACTTCGATCCAGTTGCTTGAGTTTTCTTGTATCGCCGCGCGTTCGACCGCTCGCCCGACGTTTCTTCTATCCGACTACCGCGCGCACCACCAGCAGCAATACGACGATGAACACCACCGCGCCGATCACCCCCGCCGCGATCAAATGCAGCGGCTTCAACTGCGCGGCGTCGTTTTCCAGATCCGCCCGGCGGCGCACGCCGAAGAACGACCAGAACACCGCCTTCACGAGCTTCAGGAAACCGCCGCCATTGCGTCCGTCACGTCCATTGCGTCCATTTCGTGCTTCTGGGTTCATGATCATCACGTTCCCTTGGCCGCGGGTTTCGGTGTGTCGAGTTCGAAGAACGTGTACGACAGCGTGATCGTCTTGACGTCCTTCGGCAGCTTCGGGTCCACGACGAACACCACCGGCATGCGCTTCGTCTCGTTGGGCCCGAGCGTCTGCTGCGTGAAGCAGAAGCATTCGATCTTCTTGAAGTACTCGGTGGCCTGCTTCGGCGCATAGCTCGGAATGGCCTGCGCCTTCACCGTGCGGCCTTGCTCGTTGGTCACCTGGTACATCACCGTCATCACTTCGCCGGGGTGGATGTCGAGACTGTTCTGCTCCGGCTTGAACTGCAGCGGACCGCGCGCGTTCGCATCGAACTCGATGGAAATCGTGCGGCTCGCGTCGACCTGCGTGTTCTTCGCCTCGCGCGCGCTCGCATCGCGCTGCACGAGATTGTTGATGCCGGTGATCTGGCAAATTGCCTTGTACATCGGCACCAGGGCGAAGCCGAAGCCGAACATCATCGCGGCCACGACGAAGAGCTTCACCAGCATCGACCGATTGAACGACCGGTCGACTTGAGAATCATCCTGAGTGGACACTTGGCTTTCCTACCCTCGCGACAACAGGTATTGCCTGACGACGATACCCAGAAAGAAGACGGCGGCAATCAACATCATGATCAAACCGAGCCGCTTGTTGCCCGCGCGGATTTCTTCGGGCGAACGTCTTTTTTGTGGATTCGGGGCCATGCTTCCTTTGATCTTTGTGACTGCAAGGCTTCGGAGCGAAGCCTTGCAGCCTTCGAAACCAGACTATTATTCGACCGTTGGCGGTTGCTCGAAGGTATGGAACGGCGCCGGGCTCGGCACGGTCCATTCCAGTCCTTCCGCGCCATCCCACGGCTTGTCGCCTGCCTTTTCCAGCTCACCACCGCCGCGATACGTCGGCAGCGCGACCGCGAACAGAAAGTACACCTGCGCGAGACCGAATCCGAACGCACCGATGGTCGCAACCTGGTTGAAGTCCGTGAACTGCGCCGGGTAATCCGCATAGCGACGCGGCATGCCGGCGAGACCCAGGAAGTGCATCGGGAAGAAGGTGATGTTGAAGAAGATCAGCGACGCCCAGAAATGGATCTTCCCGCGCATCTCGTTATACATCCAGCCCGTCCACTTAGGCGCCCAGTAGTACCAGCCCGCGAACAGCGCGAAAAGCGAACCCGCCACCAGCACGTAGTGGAAGTGCGCCACCACGTAGTAAGTGCCGTGCATCTGGATGTCGAGCGGGGCCATGGAGAGGATCAGGCCCGTGAAGCCGCCCATCGTGAACACGAACAGGAAGCCGATTGCAAATAGCATCGGCGTCTCGAAGGTCAGCGCGCCGCGCCACATCGTCGCGACCCAGTTGAACACCTTCACGCCTGTCGGAACGGCGATCAGCATGGTCGCGTACATGAAGAACAGCTGGCCCGTCACCGGCATGCCCGTGGCGAACATGTGGTGCGCCCAGACCATGAACGAGAGAATCGCGATCGACGACGTGGCGTACACCATCGAGCTATAGCCGAAAAGCGGCTTGCGCGAGAACGCCGGAATCACCTGCGAGACGATCCCGAACGCCGGCAAGATCATGATGTAGACCTCGGGGTGTCCGAAGAACCAGAAGATATGCTGGTACATGACCGGATCGCCGCCGCCCGCCGCATTGAAGAACGACGTGCCGAAGTGACGGTCGAACAGCACCATGGTGATGGCGCCTGCCAGAACCGGCATCACGGCGATCAGGAGGTACGCGGTGATGAGCCACGTCCATGCGAACATCGGCATCTTCATGAGCGTCATGCCGGGCGCGCGCATGTTCAGGATCGTCACGACGATGTTGATGCCGCCCATGATCGACGACGCACCCATGATGTGGACCGCGAAGATGGCGAAGTCCATGCCCGGGCCCATCTGCGTGGAAAGCGGCGCGTAAAGCGTCCAGCCCGCTGCGGTCGCGCCGCCCGGCACGAAGAACGAGCCGACCAGCAGAACCGCGGCGACCGGCAGGAGCCAGAAGCTGAAGTTGTTCATGCGCGCGAACGCCATGTCCGACGCGCCGATCTGCAGCGGCACCATCCAGTTCGCGAAGCCGACGAACGCCGGCATGATCGCGCCGAACACCATGATGAGGCCGTGCATGGTGGTCAACTGGTTGAAGAACTCGGGACGCATGATCTGCAGTCCCGGCTCGAACAGCTCGGCACGAATGCCAAGCGCCATCACGCCTCCGGAGAGGAACATGATGAAGGAGAACAACAGGTACAGCGTCCCGATGTCCTTGTGGTTGGTGGCGAAAAGCCACCGGCGCCAGCCATGCGGCAACTCGTGCGCATGGTCGTCGTGCGCGTGGTCGTGACCCGCGGCTACATCGTGTCCGATGCTAGACATGACAATCATCTCCTAAAGCAAATACTCGGGGCACTTGGCTATGAAGCGGACCTTTCCGTGGCTCGCAGTGTTGCGATGAGGGAAAGGTGCGCTCGTCAGGTCAAGCAGCCGGACTGATTTCTACGCGACGGGCTTCCTTCGCATCCGTGCCGCCCGTGACGGACTCGGGCTTTTTCAACACGATACGATCTTCCGATACACCTGCTGCCTTCAACGCGTCGCGCACGGTTTGCGCGCGTTGCTTGGCGAGTTCCGCGTTCAGGTCGGCGCCTCCGGAGGCATCCGTGAAGCCGGAAATAGCGAGCTTCGCTTCGGGATGCGCCTTGGCATAGGCCGCTGCGGCCTGAACCGCGTCGTTGGCTTCCGCGGGCAGCGTGCTCTTGCCCGTTTCGAAATAGATGCTCGCGGGCAGATTGGCGCTCGCCGTTGCCTCGGCACCGGACGCCGCCGCAGCCGGCGCCGCGCTTGCGGCTTCGGGCGTTGCCGCAGCCGCTGTCTTCTGACCGCCGCCTTCGGGCATCTTGCCATTGCGCGCGTCGGCAACTTGCTTCGGCTGCAGAATGTCGCCCGTATGGTTGCCCCAGGTATTGCGCTCGTAAGTGATGACCGATGCGATCTCGACATCGTTGAGCGTACTCTGCCACGGCGGCATGGCGCCCTTGCCGTGCAGCACGATGCTCACGTGGTCCGCGATCGGGCCGTTGGCAACCTTGCTGCCGTCGAGCGCCGGGAACGGACCGCCGCCCTTGCCGGTCGGCTGGTGGCAAACCGCGCAGTTCGACGCGTAGACTGCCGCGCCGCGCGTCTTCAGCTCGTCCATCGTGTAGGTCTTGTTGGGATCGTCGGCGGATGCGGCCAGTTTCTTCTTTTGCGTGTCGACCCACTTCGCGTAGTCGTCGGCGGAAAGCACTTCGACGACCACCGGCATGTACGCGTGTTCCTTGCCGCAGAGTTCGGTACAGAAGCCACGGAAAGTGCCGATTTTCTCGGCCTTGAACCAGGTGTCGCGCACGAAGCCGGGAATGGCGTCCTGCTTCACGCCGAAGGCCGGCACGTACCACGAGTGAACGACGTCGTTCGCTGTGGTGATGATGCGAATTTTCTTGTCGACCGGCACGACGAGCGGATTGTCCACTTCCTGCAGGTACAACTCGGAGATCGGCTTCTGGCCGTTCACTTCGCTTCGCGGCGTGGTGAGCGTGGAGAGGAAGCTGATGCCCTCGCCCGGACCCTTCACGTAGTCGTAGCCCCATTTCCATTGGTAGCCGGTGACTTTGACGGTGAGGTCGGCGTTGCTGGTGTCCTTCATTGCGACGACGGCCTTGGTGGCCGGCAGCGCCATCAACACGACGATGACGAACGGCACGATCGTCCAGATGATTTCGACCGTGGTGCTTTCGTGGAAATTAGCGGGCTTGTGGCCTTTGGACTTGCGGTGCGCAATGAGCGAATAGAACATCACCCCGAACACGCCAAGAAAAATGACGAGACAGATGATGAGCATGAACGTATGGAGGCCGTAGAGCTCCTCGGCGATCTTCGTCACTGGCGGCTGAAAGTTCAGCTCGTTTACAGCTGGGCCGCCAGGACTGTCGTTGACCGCCAGGGCTACGCCGGCGTTCAGCAGTGCGCCTGCCGCCAGCACGCCCGAGAGGGCTCGCTTGATTGTTTTCATAGCATCCTTACCCAAAATTTCCATTCAAACCCTCGACCCCCGTGGGCATCGCGCCGAGCCGTCAGGCCACATCATGCCTCTTAAGCAGAGCGTCTCAGCGACGCTCGCAGCTCGGCAGCAAATTGTTTGCGACGATGCTGTGCAAGGTGTTGTCCGATTTTCACCGATTGACCGCGCGACACGATCGTGAGCGGCTCTCTCGGCATCGCACCCGTTTCGACCCGCACCCAGCGCGGATTGAATTCAAACTGCGTCAGTTCCTCGGCGTTCATCTGCTCGATCAACAAGCGGTTTTCAAACAACCGGATTCGTTCGTAGTCGACTGCGTGCCGCGCGTAGATGAGAAACGCGACGCCGACCACGGTCAGCTCGATCCCGGTGAACGGCAGCACCAGCCAGGCGCCGTTCAGAAACAAGAGCGTTGCGATGAGAAAGGAAAACAGCGCCAGCGACAGATAAAAGACCACGAACTGACGCGGCGAAGCGGAGCAGTTCCGTTTCATCAGCCAGTCTTTGATGACTGGCTCGTCGTCTGTCAGCGCGTGGCTTGCTTGCATCGCCGCCTCCTTCCCATCCGCATGCAATCACATACTTTTGCTCGGATTTCGCCCAAATTTGTCACAGCCCGGGCGACAAACTGACGCATTATAGGCGCGTCGGGTAGTATCCACAAGCAAGGGTCGTAACGTCTGAAACCCAAGCGCCACAAGCTTCTGCGCCCTTTTGACGCACCTTTTGGCGCTGCTTTTGCCCGCAAATTTCAGACATAACTGACGCCCTCTTTACCCCGTCACCGATTCCGTTTTGGGCCTCGTCCTATATCTTCCAGCCGAATGATTCCGTGACCTTCGGCGGTCGTGCGCGGCACCGCTTTCCATGCATGACCGTAGATCACTTCGAACGTGAGCGGGATCGTTCCGTCGTCGCGACGCAAGGCTTCGAGCGCGCTGTGAACCGCGCTGCGTCTGGCTTTCACGTCGATTTGCGAGTCTGCGGCCGCGCTTCGTTCGAACGGATAAGCACCCCAGCGCGTGACATCGGCAAGCAAGGATTCCGGCGAACGGTAAGTGATGGTGAGCACCTCCTGATCCATCACGGGAATCTCGAAGCCGCTTTCCACCAGCATGTCGCCCAAGTCGTGCATGTCGACGAAATCGATCGTATGCGGCTGCGGCGGCAAGCCCAGCGTGCGCTCGGCCTCGCGATACGCCGCGGCGAGCTCACGCAGCGTGTCTGGGCCGAAGGTGCTGAACATGAGAAGGCCGTTGACCTTCAGCACGCGTTGCCACTCAGGGAAAACGAGGTCGGGCCGCGAATGCCAGTGCAGCGCGAGGTTCGACCAGAGCATCTCGAACGCGCCCGATGCGAACGGCAGCTCGGAGAAATCCGCCTGCGCGAGTTGCGGTCCGCGCGCGCCGAAGGCCTTGGCGAGCGTGGCCGGCAGGAACCGCCGCCAGCCCGCGCCGTTTTCGGCTTCCGCCGATTCCGCATCGCGGGCGCGCGCGAGCATCGCGGAAGAAATATCGACACCCAGTACCGATGCCTCCGCAAAGCGCTCGCGCAGCGCGGGCAGATCCGCGCCCATGCCGCACGCCGCATCCAGCACGCGCGTCGGCGCGACCTTGATGTATTCGAGGCGCTCGCGCATCCGGCCGGCAATCTCGCGAGGCAGGAACGCGACTTCGTCGAAAGTCGCGGCGCGACGGTCGAAGATCGCGCGCAAACGGCGCGAATCATAGGCCGGTCGGCTAGTTTGAGGGGGCGTTTGGGACATGACGATCTATTCGCGAAGAGTGCGAAGTATACTCGGTCGTCTTGAAATCAGCCCGTGCTTAGGGCCGATACGGGGCATAACCGTTCCGATTGTTTCTCCGCACGTGCATGCGCTCGTCCGAGTTCGTTGCCTGTTGCCTACCATTCGTCCGCGCCGCCATGAATGTCTTCAGCAATTTCTTCCCGTCATCCGCACGCGTCGCGATGACCGCGCGCGGACTTGGGAAACGGCTGCTCGATGCCGCGCTGCCCAGCCAGTGCGCGTTATGCGGCAATTTGTCGCAAGACGTAGTGTGCAGCGATTGTGACGGCCAGTACTGGAACGAGTCGCGCCTGAGATGCGCGACCTGCGCGCTTCCGCTGGCGGCGTTTGCGCTGGACCGAGAACGCGAAGATACGCGGATGCACTGTGCGGCGTGCCTCGACAATCCGCCTGCGTTCAACGACACGATCGCGCTTGCCGACTATCGCGCGCCACTCGACACACTGGCCGTCGAGTTGAAGTTTCGCGCGCGGCTGGCGACAGGCGCGACATTCGCGCGGCATCTCGCTGCGTTGTTCGATGACAGCGATCTGCCTTTACCCGACGTGATCGTGCCGGTGCCACTATCGCGCCAGCGCCTTGCCGCGCGCGGCTACAACCAGGCGTGGGCGATTGCGCATCCGCTCGCGCGTCGCATGCGCGTTCACGGTGACGCCGCGCTCGTCGTGCGCAGAATCGACACCGCGCAGCAATCCAAGCTCGATCTCGATACGCGCCGCCGCAACGTTGCATCCGCGTTCGAAGTAAAGGGCGACGTGCGCGGCAAGCATGTCGGCGTGGTCGATGACGTGATGACCTCCGGCGCCACGCTCGATGCCCTCGCGCGCACGTTGAAGCTGGCGGGCGCGCGGCGCGTCAGCAATTTCGTGGCGCTGCGCACCCCCAAAGATTAACCAATCCACCACTGCAATCCATGTTCAACGTCGTACTCGTCGAGCCCGAAATTCCGCCGAACACCGGCAATGTGATCCGCCTGTGCGCCAACACGGGCGCGCGTTTGCATCTGATCGAGCCGCTCGGCTTTCCGCTCGACGACGCCAAAATGCGCCGCGCCGGTCTCGATTATCACGAGTACGCGGAGATGAACGTGCACGCCAACTGGAGCGCCTTCCTCGCGAAGGAAACGCCCGACCCAGCGCGCATGTTTGCCTTTACCACGCGCGGCTCGACGCCCTTTTTCGATCACGCGTTCCAGCCCGGCGACTGGTTTGTGTTCGGCGCGGAAACACGCGGTCTTGCGGCCGACTTGCTGGATGGTTTTCCGACGCAACAACGCGTGCGCCTGCCCATGCGTCCGGGCAACCGCAGCCTGAATTTGTCGAACACGGTGGCAATCGTCACGTTCGAGGCGTGGCGTCAGGCCGGATTCGACGGTGGCGAGTGAGCGTCGTGAACCGCTTCGGTCCGCGTCGCGACGCAGACTAAAAGCTACTCGGCCTTCGCGTCCCGGCTGAGCAGCGCCTGCACCGCGTGGCGCGGCGTGACGTTATCGAAAAGTACGCGGCATACCGCCTGTGTGATCGGCATGTCGATGCCACGCGACTGCGCAAGCGAAAGAACCGCGCGCGCGCAGCGCACGCCCTCAGCTACATGCCCGAGCGCCGCGAGAATCTCGTCGAGCGTGCGGCCGCTCGCCAGTTGCACGCCGACCGTGCGGTTGCGCGAAAGGTCGCCGGTTGCGGTAAGAATCAGGTCGCCGAGGCCCGTGAGACCGGTGAAAGTCTCCGCGCGCCCGCCCAATGCGACGCCGAGCCGCGACATTTCCGCGAGACCGCGTGTGATGAGCGCCGCCCGCGCGTTGAGGCCGAGGCCGAGGCCATCGGAGATGCCGGTGGCGATGGCGAGCACGTTCTTCACCGCGCCGCCCACTTCGACGCCGACGATATCGTCGCCGGTATAGATGCGCATGGCGCCATGATGAAACGCGGTCACCGTGCGCGTGCCCAAGGTCGCCGATGCGCTCGCAACTGTCAGCGCAACTGGCAAACCACGTCCGACTTCGCGCGCGAAACTCGGACCCGACAGCGTGCCGTTACTGACATGGTCAGGCAATTCGGCCGCGACGACCTCGTTCGGAAGGCACTGCGTATCCGCTTCGAAGCCCTTGCATAGCCAGAGAATATGCGCGGGAACGGTGCCCGCCTGGCGCATCGAGCGGCACATGGCGCGCAGGCCCGCGACGGGCGTCGCGACGACGCACAACGCGTCGTCAGCGGCGGCGTGTGCGAGGGCCGCGTTGAAATCGGCGGAATACGCCAGCGCTTCTGGCAGGCCTACGCCCGCGAGATATCGCGCGTTTTCATGCGTTTGGGTAAGCGATTCGATGAGCGCGCCATCGCGCGCCCAGAGCAACGTGTCGTGCCGTGCCGCGAGGTGGCCCGCTAATGCGGTGCCCCACGCGCCGGCGCCGAGGACGGCTACTTTCATGCTCGGCTCCGGTTAGGCAGAGTGAGACCAGACTGGTTGATACGTTAAGCGTCAGTGCGTCGCGCCGTTCGCCGTGCCTTCCTGCGAGCCCGCAAGTTGCGACAGGCGCTGCTCGTACAAGGCCTGGAAGTTGATTTCGGCGAGGTGGATCGGCGGGAAACCGGCGCGGGTGATCGCATCGGCGATATTCGAGCGCAGGTACGGGAACAGGATGGTCGGGCACGCAATGCCGACGAGCGGGTCGATCTGTTCAGCCGGAATATTGCGAATGTCGAAGATACCTGCTTGCTTTGCTTCGATCAGGAATGCCACCTTGTCCGTGACTTTGGCCGTAACCGTGCCTGTTACCAGCACTTCGAAGACACTTTCAGCCAGACGGTCGGCCTTGACATCGACTTCGACCTCAACCGCGGGCATGTCCTGTTCGAGGAAGATGGCGGGCGAGTTCGGCTGCTCGAGCGACATATCCTTCAGATAAATGCGCTGGATGTTGAAAAACGGTTGGTTATTCTCGTCGGACATAATGGTTTCCTAGATGATTCGAAGTTCGGCGCGCTTGTCTCTCGGCGTGCGCGCCTTCGCCGCCGGCGCAATGCGCGAGCGGCGCGCGGTGGTGTCAGGCCGACTCGAGAAGCGGCACGAGACCGCCCTTGCGGTCCAGCGCCGAAAGATCGTCATATCCGCCGACGTGCGTGTCGCCGATATAAACCTGCGGCACGGTCCGGCGGCCGGTGCGCGTCATCATTTCCTCGCGACGGCCCGGCTCACGGTCGATCAGCACCTTCTCGATGTTTTCG
Organism: Caballeronia sp. GAWG1-1; assembly: GCF_023631465.1. Classification (NCBI taxonomy): domain Bacteria; kingdom Pseudomonadati; phylum Pseudomonadota; class Betaproteobacteria; order Burkholderiales; family Burkholderiaceae; genus Caballeronia; species Caballeronia sp. GAWG1-1. Next base: position 168,194 of record NZ_JALQDB010000002.1, on the reverse strand, counting down.
ACCCCGCGGGACTTTAAAAGACGTTCGGCCATCTGGCAATACGGGCACACTTGGGTGCTGTACATGAGGACTTTGTTCACTTGACTGCTCCTTGTTTCACGACCGGCATTCCGGCCTTTTGCCAGGCATCCACACCGCCTTGCAAAACATGGACCTCAGCGTAGCCAGCCTCCGAAACGGCGCGGCTGGCACGCTGCGATTGTTGACCGGTCTGGCACACGAGCACGACCGGATTGCCTTTATTTTTGGCGATCTGGCCAATTTTTGCTTGGAGCTCCGTCTGCTCGATATTGCGGGCCGACGGCAAATGGCCCTGCGCGAACTCGGACGCGGGCCGCAAATCGACAACCACAGCGTTGCGCCGGTTGATGAGCGTAACGGCTTCAGCGGCCGAAATGCCGCCACGGCCGCGCCGCATGAGGACAGGCCAAAGCAGCAGCGCGCCGGAGATGAGCGCAATCGCGATGAGTGCGAGATTCGTGTAATCAGTGAAAAACTTCACGTCGAGGGCCGCCGAAAGGTAGTAATGAAGGAAGAAAGGGAAATGAGGGCAATCCGAACATTATAAAATAACCGTCTACCGCGATGGCCTTGTCCATCCGGCCGATGGCGGCACCCCGCGCGCGTGGGCAGGATATCGGGGGTGCGATCGGCGCACCGCTTCCTAACTGACCGACCTACAAACATGTACAAGCTAGTGCTCATCCGCCACGGCGAATCGACGTGGAACAAGGAAAACCGCTTCACCGGCTGGGTGGATGTCGACCTGACCGAGCAGGGCAATCGCGAGGCACGCCAGGCAGGCGTGCTGCTGAAGGAAGCGGGCTATACCTTCGACATCGCTTATACCTCCGTGCTCAAGCGCGCCATCCGCACGCTCTGGCACGTGCAGGACGAAATGGACCAGATGTACATTCCGGTCGTTCATTCGTGGCGTCTGAACGAGCGTCACTATGGCGCGCTTGCCGGGCTGAACAAGGCCGAGACCGCGAAGAAGTACGGCGACGACCAGGTGCTCGTCTGGCGCCGCAGCTACGACACGCCGCCGCCCGCGCTGAATCCGGACGACGAACGCGCCTCCTTTAACGACCCGCGCTATGCCCGCGTGCCGCGTGAACAACTGCCGCTTACCGAGTGCCTGAAAGACACGGTCGCGCGCGTGCTGCCCATGTGGAACGAGTCAATCGCGCCGGCCATCAAGTCGGGCAAACAGGTCGTGATCTCGGCGCATGGCAATTCCATCCGTGCGCTCGTGAAGTATCTGGACAATATTTCGGATGACGACATCGTCGGACTGAACATCCCGAACGGCGTCCCGCTCGTATATGAACTGGACGAGAACCTGAAGCCCATCCAGCATTACTACCTGGGCGATCCGGACGCCATCGCGGCGGCGCAGGCGGCTGTCGCCAAGCAGGGCAAGGCGGGATAAGCACGACAAGCGCTTTGCATGCGCGGACCACGGCGGTCCGCGCGCCGATGTCCGCTCGCTGACAGTCTTCCGTCGCGCCCGACACATTCGTCGCAGAGCCCGCTGTTTCAAGCGCTGCGTGCCCGGGCATTTAAGTTGCGTTTAAGTCGTCATTGAAGGTGAGCGGGTATACTGGCCCGTCACCCACGATGCAGCCCATTCGTTTTCCAAACGCACTCCTCTATGCGAAAGAACCTGAAAAACTTCGGTCTCATAGCCGCGGGCGTTGCTGCCGGCGCACTTGCAACTCTGCAGATTTCCGCGTCCGCCCAGCAAGCGGCCTCATCGCCGCTGCCGCTCGATCAATTGCGGCTCTTCGCCGAAGTCTTCGGGCAGATCAAGCACGAATACGTCGAACCCGTTGATGACAAGAAGCTCCTCACCGCCGCCATCAAGGGCATGGTGTCGAGCCTCGATCCGCACTCGTCGTATCTCGACAAGACCGATTACGAAGAGCTTCAGGAACAGACCAAGGGCCGTTTCGCGGGCCTCGGCATCGAGATTTCCTCGGAAGACGGTCTCATCAAGGTCATCTCGCCTATCGAAGACACGCCTGCGTTCCGTGCCGGCATTCGTCCGGGCGACCTCATCACGCGCATCAACGACAAGCCGGTGCGCGGCATGACGCTCGACAAGGCCGTCAAGCAAATGCGCGGCGAACCGGGCACCAAGGTCACGCTCACCATCTTCCGCAAGAGCGACGACCGCACGTTCCCGCTCACCGTCACGCGTGCGCTCATCCGCGTGCAATCGGTCAAGATGAAGGTGCCTGAGCCGGGCTATGGCTATATCCGCATCACGAGCTTCCAGGAACGCACGGTGCCGGACCTCGCGGCCAAGCTGCAGGATCTCGCGCGTCAACAACCGAACCTGAAGGGCCTCGTGCTCGACCTGCGCAATAACGGCGGCGGTCTGTTGCAGAGCGCGGTCGGCGTGGCGGGCGCATTCCTGCCGGACAACTCGGTGGTCGTGTCGACCAACGGCCAGATCGCGGACGCGAAGCAGACTTTCCGCGACACCTACGACAACTATCGTTTGCCCTCCTTCGATTCCGATCCGCTGAAGAGCGTGCCGGACATTTTCAAGAAGGTGCCGATGGTCGTGCTGACCAACGCCTACTCGGCGTCGGCATCGGAAATCGTGGCGGGCGCGTTGCAGGATCATCACCGCGCGCTGATCGTCGGTAAGACGACCTTCGGCAAGGGCTCGGTGCAGACGGTGCGCCCGATGACCGCGGACACCGCGCTGCGTCTGACAACGGCGTACTACTACACGCCGAGCGGCAAGTCCATCCAGAACCAAGGCGTGCGCCCCGATGTGCCGGTGGATCAATACGCGGATGGCGACCCCGACGACGCGCTCGTCACGCGCGAAGTCGATTATTCGAATCACCTCGCCAACACGCAAGACCCGAACGAGAAGAAGGAATCCGAACAGCGCGAGCAGGACCGCCTGGAACAACTGCGCATTCTCGAAGAGCAGAACGACAAGAAAACGCCGGAGCAGCGTCGCAAGGATCGCGAACGCAAGCCGGTGGAGTTCGGCAGTTCGGACGACTTCATGCTTGCGCAGGCGTTGAACAAGCTGGAAGGCAAGACGGTCGTCGAATCGAAGTCGTACAGCGAACGCAAGCTCGCACAGAACAAGCCGGGACGTTCGGCTTCGGCGCCGGTGGTTGCGGCGCCCGCGCTGCCGGCCACGCCGGGTTCGGCGCCGGCATCGGGCGCGGAACCGGCTTCGTCGCCCACGGCTCAGTCGAAGTAAGAGGCAGTGCAACATCAGCAGTACGGCTTCGCGGTCACGCGCCGCGAAGCCTTTCCTCCCGCGCGCGCTTAGAATATCCGCCTCAAGCGCGCCGCTTCCACGGCGTTCCCTTCGCAGCACAGACAGCGCGTTGCCACGCGCCCGCTCGATGAACGACGACCAACTTCTCCGCTATTCCCGCCATATTCTCGTCGATGAAATCGGCATCGAAGCGCAGCAGCGCTTTCTCGATGCTCACGCGATCATCGTCGGCGCGGGCGGCCTAGGCGCGCCTGCCGCGATGTATCTCACGGCAGCGGGAATCGGCAAGCTGACCCTCGTCGATGCCGATACCGTCGACCTCACGAATCTGCAACGGCAGATCGTGCACGCGACGCGTTCGGTCGGAGAGGCCAAAGTGGAATCCGCGTGCGCGACGCTCAACGCGCTGAATCCGGATGTCGAGATCGAAGCGGTCAACGCGCGTGCCGACGCGGCCTGGCTCGATGCTAACGTGCCGGGCGCGTCGGTCGTGCTGGATTGCAGCGACAACTTCGCCACGCGTCACGCAATCAACGCCGCGTGCGTCGCGCATGGCGTCCCGCTCGTGTCGGGCGCGGCCTTGCGTTTCGACGGGCAGATCAGCACGTTCGATTTCCGCTCGGAGCAATCGCCGTGTTATGCGTGCGTGTTTCCGCCGGATCAGGCGTTCGAGGAAGTCGCGTGTTCGACGATGGGCGTGTTCTCGCCGACCGTGGGCATCATTGGCGCAATGCAGGCGGCGGAGGCGCTACGCGTGATCGGCGGCTTCGGCGAAACGCTCGCCGGCCGGCTGATGATGCTGGATTCACTGCGCATGGAGTGGAACACGATGAAGATCGCGCGCCAGGCCGATTGCGTGGTCTGCGGCGAGCGGCATGCGCGTGCTTCGTAAGCCTCAAATCTTCTGAAGCCGCGCCAACGCTGCTTGCAATTCATCCGGCTCGTAAGCCGCGAGCACGTCCGCTACGGGCTTATCGAATGCCTTGAGATTCGAGCGCAAGATTTCCTGCTTCACGACAAGCAACTGGCTCGGATGCATCGAAAACTCGGTCAGACCGAGCCCGAGCAACAAGCGCGTGACCGTCGGATCGCCCGCCATCTCACCACATACCGACACCGGTACGCCGGCGCGCTTCGCTTCGCGCAGCGTGAACGCGATCAGATTCAGCACGGCCGGATGCAGCGGATCGTACAGATGCGCGACCGCGTTATCCGCGCGGTCGATGGCGAGCGTGTATTGGATCAGATCGTTGGTGCCGATCGACAGAAAATCCAGCCGGCTCAGGAAGAGCCGCACGGCGATGGCGGCGGCGGGAATTTCGATCATCGCGCCGACCTGAATCTGGCGGTCGTAGGCGATGCCCGCGTCGTCGAGTTGACGCTTCGCCTCGCGGATCAGATCGAGCGTCTGATCGATCTCCTGCGCGTGCGCGAGCATTGGAATCAGAATCTTGGTCGGACCGAACGCGGATGCGCGCAAGATGGCGCGCAGTTGCGTCATGAACATTTGCGGCTCGGACAGACTCCAGCGAATGGCGCGCAGCCCGAGCGCTGGGTTCGGCGCGACTTCGTAGCCGTCGCCGGCGCTCATCGAATCGAGTGGCTTGTCCGCGCCGACATCGATCGTGCGAATGGTCACCGGCTTGCCGTTCATCAGTTCGATCGCGCGCTTGTAGGCCTCGAACTGCTCCTCTTCCTCCGGCAACTGGTTCTTATGATTCATGAAGAGAAACTCGGTGCGAAAGAGGCCGACGCCCATCGCGCCCGCTTCCACCGCGACCTTCGCATCCTCGGGCAGTTCGATGTTCGCGCACAGCTCGATCTTCGTGCCGCATAAGGTTTGCGTCGGCGAAAACTTGAGGCGCTGCAGCTTGCGCTGCTCCAGCACCTTTTCGCTTTGCCGGTACGAATACTCTTCGAGCACGATCGGCGCGGGATCGACGATGACAATGCCGTGATCGCCGTCCACGATGATGAGATCGTTCTGACGAATCAGCACGCTCGCCTGCTGCACCCCGACCGACGCGGGAATGCCGAGACTACGCGCGACGATCGCCGTATGCGACGTGCGGCCGCCGAGATCGGTGACGAAACCTTTGAATGCTTGCGTCTTGAACTGCAGCATGTCGGCCGGCGCGATGTCGTGCGCCACGACGATCATCTCGTTGTGGCCGTTGCTCGCAACCGTATGCGCCACCATCGATGCAGTGGTCGGCGCGCCTGCAAGCGCCTTGAGCAGCCGTTCCACCACTTGCTCGATATCCGCCTTCCGTTCGCGCAGATATTCGTCTTCGATTTCGTCGAAATAGCGGCTCAGGATTTCGAGTTGTTCGGTGAGCGCCCATTCGACGTTGTAGCGCCGCGTGCGAATCAGATCGATGACTTCCTGCACGAGCATGGCGTCGTTCAGGATCATCATGTGAACGTTGATGAACGCTGTCATTTCGCCAGGCGCGTCCGCGGCCAGGTCGTTGCGAAGCGTTTCGAGTTCGGCGAGCACGCCCGCTTGCGCGGCATAAAACCGCGCGATTTCAGCGTCGATCTGGTCCGGATCGATAAGATAGTGAGCGACATCGAGCGCCGCAGGCGCGATCAGATACGCTCGCCCAATGGCGATGCCTCGTGAGACGGGAATTCCATGCAGCGTGAAGGACACGCGCACCTCCTCTGTAGTTTCTGCGCGGTCTCTCGGGGCCTGCGGTAGGCGCTTCGGACCGCGCTAGCATTATAAGTTCGAATGAGGCTGCGGTCGCCGAACGGCCGTCGCAGCGAGGCGCGGCCGTTTGTCCTGCAAAGAACGCGGACGTAAAAAAGCCGCGTCGAAGCGCGGCTTTTCGTTGGCTACTTCCGATGCGGGATGAAGCGCTTACTGCCCTTCCCCGAACTTGTCGGCGATAAGCGCGAGGATCGCTTTCATCGCATCGGCTTCGTCGGCGCCTTCGGTTTCGATGGTCACCGTGCTGCCGATACCCGCTGCCAGCATCATCACGCCCATGATGCTCTTGGCGTTGATCCGGCGACCGTTACGGCTCATCCAGATTTCCGACTGATAGCTACCGGCTAGTTGCGTGAGCTTCGCCGATGCCCGCGCGTGGAGTCCCAGCTTGTTTACGATCGTTGTTTCCTGTTGCAGCATGATGCTCCGGGCGCTAGTGGATGAATTGAGCGGCGTCAGTGACTCGCGGCCTTCGCGGCGACGAGATCGGCACTCGCGGAGCACGCCGGATCTTGCGAACCGGCAGCCTTCGTCGCGAGCGCGCAAGGATTCAGCGGCGTGGAGGAATCCAGTTCCTGGATGCCTTTCGAGCCGCCTTGCAGAATTTTTTCGGTAAGCGTGTCGATGGGAGTCGCGCGATAACACACGGCGCGCACGAGCATCGGCAAATTGACGCCTGCGAGCACGCGCACGTCCGTTTCCGCGAGACTCGCCGCGATGTTCGCGGGCGTCGCGCCGAAGACGTCGGTGAGCACGATGGCGCCATTGTCTTCTCGCAGACGGTCGAGTTCCGAGCGCGCGAACGCGCGGACTTCGACGGGATCGCAGTCGGGCGTTACGTCGACAACGCCGATGCGTGCGGGCAAGCCGCCGTAAATGTGCGCGACACACTCGCGTAGCGCGGTAGCGAACGGAGCATGCGCGATGATCAGAATGCCAGCCATGTCAGGATTGCTGCCTCTGTAACGACGCCAGGGTTGCCGGCGTCTAGAGATCGCTCGAAAACGCGCGAGCGGCGCGGGATCGATGCCTATATGGTCGCACGCGGGCCGAAAATCAACCGCCTTACACCAGACACCGTTCCACCATTACCACAGCTTACGCTTGCACTCTTAAACACAGTTTAAGACCGGAAAAAGCACGTTCCAACCCTAAAACTTGCAAGCAACCGGGAAATAATTGTAACAGCGTCGGCGATTATGTTTTTGCAGTGCGCCAATTCGAGCGTTGGCTAGCGCTCGAAAGGCCGTTTAGCCGACCGCGCGTTCGAGCGCGTCGATGAACATTCCAGCAACGTCGAAGCCTGTCTGATCCATGATTTCGCGGAAGCATGTCGGGCTCGTCACGTTGACTTCCGTCAGGTAATCGCCGATGGCATCGAGGCCGGCCAGCAAAAGCCCGCGTGCTTCAAGAATTGGCCCAAGCGTTTCGGCAATCTCGCGATCGCGCGCCGATAGCGGTTGCGCACGGCCAAGACCGCCCGCCGCCAGATTGCCGCGCACCTCGTTGCCCTGGGGAATACGCGCCAGCGAATACGGCACCGGCTGACCGCCGATCACCAGAATGCGCTTGTCGCCGTCCGTGATCTCCGGGATGAACTTCTGCGCCATCACCGTACGCGCGCCGTCCTCGCTCAACATCTCGATGATGGACCCGAGGTTCATGCCGTCCGCTTTCACGCGGAACACGCCCATGCCGCCCATGCCATCGAGCGGTTTCAGAATGACATCGCCATGTTCCGCGTGAAAGCCGCGCAGGCGAGCCGCATCGCGCGTGACGAGCGTGGGCGCCACGTACTGCGGCCATTCGGCAATAGCCAGCTTCTCCGAATGATCGCGAATGGCTTGCGGTTTGTTGAAAACGCGCGCGCCGGCGCGTTCCGCGATTTCGAGCAGCCAGGTTGCGTTGACATATTCGAGGTCGAACGGCGGGTCTTTGCGCATCAGCACCGCGCCGAAACGCGTGAGCGGCAAATGCTCCGCCTGTTCCGCCGCGAACCACGGCCAGCGGTCGCTGTTCGCTTCGTCGCCGACAATCGCAATGCGTCGCACGCTCGCGTCGACCGACGTGCCAGTCCACGCCAGATGCTGCGGCTCGCATGCGTACAACACGTGACCGCGCCGCGCGGCTTCGGCCATCATCGCGTAGGTCGTGTCTTTATAGATCTTGAAACGATCGAGCGGATCGGCGATGAAGAGAATGTCCATGTGTATTCGCTTGAGCTAGTGACCGTGGCCATGAGTATTGGCCACGAGAGCAGGGCATTATGCACTCAGACCTGAATCGCTTCCGGGTCGGTCTTCTCGAGTTCCACCGATGCCGCCAGCAACCCAAGCCTGGCCACCACGCCATACATGTAAAAGCGGTTCGGCGGCGCGGCGCCGGGCTTCGCGTGCGCATCCGGCAGCGCGGTGTGCTCGAAGCCGAGCGGCACGAAATGCATGCCGGGCGCGTTGAGGTTCTGGTCGCGTTCGCGCGAGTCGTGCACGCGATAAAACCCGCCGACCACGTACCGGTCGATCATATACACGACCGGCTCCGCCACCGCATTCTCCACGCGCTCGAATGTGTGCACGCCTTCCTGCACGATCACATCGTGCACCTGCAGGCCTTCCTTCGCGTCGTTCATGCGCGTGCGCTCGCGCTTGGTCAATGCGGCGACCTCGCTTGCGTCGTGCACGGTCATCACGCCTTTGCCGTACGTGCCGGCATCGGCCTTGATGACGACATACGGCTTCTCGCTGATGCCGTACTCGCGGTACTTCTTCGCGATCTTCTTGATGACGCCGTCGATTGCCTCGGCCAGCGCTTCCTCGCCCGTGCGCGCCTCGTAATCCACGCCTTCGACGTGCGCGAAGTACGGGTTCACCATCCACGGATCGATCTCGACGAGCTTCGCGAACTTTTTCGCGACATCGTCATAGCAGGAGAAGTGCGTCGACTTGCGGCGCACCGCCCAGCCCGCATGCAACGGCGGCAGGATGTATTGCTCGTGCAGATTTTCGAGCACGGGCGGAATGCCGGCGGAAAGATCGTTGTTGAGCAGGATCGAGCACGGATCGAAATTCTTCAAGCCGAGACGGCGCGGCGTGCGTTCGAGCGGTTCGAGGACGACCTTTTGGCCATCGGCGAGCGGAATGGTCACGGGCCCGTGGATGTTTTCATCGAGCGTGCCGAAGCGGACGTTGAGTCCCGCCTGACGCATGATGGTCGCGAGCCGCGCAACGTTCTCCAGATAAAACGCGTTACGCGTGTGCCGCTCCGGAATCACGAGCAGATTCTTCGCGTCCGGACAAATTTTTTCGATGGACGCCATCGCCGCCTGCACGGCAAGCGGAAGCACTTCGTGCGGCAGATTGTTGAAGCCGCCGGGAAAGAGATTGGTGTCGACGGGCGCGAGCTTGAAGCCGGCGTTACGCAGGTCGACGGAACAGTAAAACGGCGGCGTGTGCTCCTGCCATTCGAGACGGAACCACCGTTCGATGGAAGGCGTAGCCTCGAGAATTTTCCGCTCGAGGTCGAGCAGCGGGCCACTTAACGCCGTAACTAAGTGCGGAACCATTGATTTCTCGTGGACAGCGTTTTGCGTGGGACTGGGCAACCGCCAACGCGATCGTTCCAGCCGATACAGGGACGAAAGATTGTAGAGCAATTGCCCTGCCTAACTGGGTATGGACCGCCATTTAGCAAGGCTTTGCGGCCCATCGCGGCAATCTGCACAGTCAATCCGGGCCATTTGCGGCGCGAGCCGTGCTGGACGAAAACCCGACGTATCGCGCGGACGAAAAAAAACCCGCCATGAAGGCGGGCCAAGTCGCTGCGCTCGTTCGTTTGCCGTCGCCCCGGCGACATGCGCCGAGCGGATGAGAACCGGCGCGCCCTCTCGCGGCACGCCGGATCGCGGCTCAAATCCCTTATTCGACGTGCTCGCCATGCAGCGTGACGTCGAGACCTTCGCGTTCCTCTTCTTCCGTCACGCGCAGACCCATGACCATGTCGATGATCTTGAGCAGCACGAAGCTGACGACGCCGCTATAGACCAGCGTGACCAGCACGCCCTTCGCCTGCACGATGACATTGCCATCGAAGCCGCCGATGTCCTTCACTGCGAACACGCCCGTCAGCAAAGCGCCGATGATCCCGCCCACGCCGTGCACGCCGAACGCATCGAGCGAATCGTCGTAACCGAACTTGTGCTTGAGCCACGTTGCCGACCAGAAGCAGACCACGCCCGCCACGATGCCGATCACGATAGCGCCCGTCACGCCCACGAAGCCCGAAGCCGGCGTCACTGCAACGAGACCTGCAACCGCGCCCGAGATGATGCCGAGCACCGAAGGCTTACCCTTCGAAATCCATTCCGCGAACATCCAGCCGAAGGCGGCGAATGCGGTGGCGATCTGCGTCGTGAGCATGGCGAAGCCGGCACGGCCGTCAGCCGCGACTGCCGAACCCGCGTTGAAGCCGAACCAGCCCACCCACAGCATCGATGCACCGATCAGCGAGAGCACGAGGTTGTGCGGCGCCATCACTTCACGGCCGTAGCCAACGCGCTTGCCGAGCACCAGACAGCACATCAGGCCCGCGATACCGGCGTTGATGTGAACCACCGTGCCGCCCGCGAAGTCGAGCACGCCCGCGCCTGCCAGCCAGCCGGTCGGTTCCCAGACCATGTGCGCGATCGGCGAGTAGACGATGATCGACCACAGCGTCATGAACACGAGCATCGCGGAAAACTTCATCCGGTCGGCGAACGCGCCGGTGATGAGCGCCGGGGTGATGATCGCGAACGTCATCTGGTAGACGAAGTAGACCGATTCCGGAATCGTCGATGCCAGATGGCTGACGGTCAGCGTCGTGGCCTTGTCGCCCTTGATGTAGTTCATGCCGTGCAGGAACACGCGCGAGAAGCCACCCAGGAACGAATTGCCCGGCGTGAACGCGATGCTGTAGCCCACGACCGTCCAGATGATCGTGACGAGACAGCAGATTGCGAAGCTCTGCATTACCGTTGCCAGCACGTTCTTCTTGCGAACCATGCCTGCGTAGAACAGCGCGAGGCCCGGAACCGTCATGAACAGCACGAGTGCGGTCGAGGTGAGCATCCACGCGGTGTCACCCGAGCTGATCTTCGACGAATCGACCGAGAATGGTTCGGTCGGCGCGGCGGGAGCGGCGTCGGAAGCTGCCGCCGCTGCGGAAGCGCCTTCCGCCGACGAAGCCATCGCCGTGTTGGCGCTGGCCGGTGCGCTTGCAGGCGCCGATGCGGCGTCGGCCGCGGGTGCCGAGGCAGCGGCCGGAGCGGACGCGTCCTGGGCGAGTGCGGTGCCGACATTGGCGCCGACCAGGGCGCCCGCCACCAGCAATGACATCAAAAAGTTACGCATTCTTCGGTTTCCTCTTATCGCCGATTTCTTTTCTTAGAGCGCGTCCGCGCCGGTCTCACCGGTACGAATACGAATGACCTGTTCGATTGCCGTGACGAAGATCTTGCCGTCGCCGATTTTTCCCGTGCGCGCCGCGCGTTCGACCGCTTCGATCGCCTGATCGACGATGTCGTCCGATACGGCCGCTTCGATCTTCACCTTCGGCAGGAAATCGACGACGTATTCCGCGCCCCGATAAAGTTCGGTGTGACCTTTCTGGCGGCCGAAGCCTTTTACCTCGGTCACCGTGATGCCCGAGACGCCGATCGCCGAGAGCGCTTCGCGCGCTTCGTCGAGCTTGAACGGCTTGATGATTGCGGTAATGAGCTTCATGTATCCCTCGCTGTGGTGTGCCTCTGATCCTTCGATGCCTTCTAAAGCGGGATGCCTCGGTTGCAAGCCCACGTCCGTCCTGTCGGGCCGCTGAAAGAAGCGTGCAGAAAAGGTCCGCGCCACTTATGCAACTCGTATGCCAATCGAGTGCTCACGGGGCTTTGCACGAGTTCACGAAAGGCGCGCGCAAGGGATCTGCCGAATGGCTAACGCGCGCCGTAGCTGCTGGCGCCGGGGTGGGTTCGTTGCTAGAGTGCTCGCAAGGTCCCGTTAAAAGGGGCAAAGGCAGAAAACGCGGGAGCGCGGGAGCGCTAAAATCGCGGCGCCTCGAATGTGCCCGGCAGTGCGTGACGAATGCACCAAAATCGATCATGCAACCGGCCGGGGCACTGACCTAACAATGAATGCACTTTTTTTGTGCAAAGGGAGAAACGATGAAGCAGCCCAACGACGTTTTCAATGACCTGCAGCAGAAGATGAGCGAGCTCTTCAAGAATTCGCCTGCTAAAGACGTCGAGAAAAATGTGAAAGCCATGCTTTCGCAGGGCTTCTCGAAGCTCGATCTCGTGACCCGCGAAGAATTCGACACGCAGACTCAGGTGCTCGTGCGTACGCGCGCCCGGCTGGAAGAGCTGGAAAAACGCGTCGCGCAACTGGAGCAGCACCAGCCGGGCGGCTCCTCGTCGCAGGACTGACTGCTTCAACTACTGTCGACCTCGGCCGGCGAGCCGTGAAGTCCTAGTCTCATTGCCGGCGCCGCCTTCGAGCGCGCGCCGTTTCAGGTGAAATCATGTCGCTTGCCGTGGTTAAGAGCCGCGCGCCCGCCCCTGGGCGCGCGCCGGAAGTGGTCGTCGAAGTTCATCTCGCAAACGGATTGCCGTCGTTCTCCATCGTCGGCTTACCCGATCTCGAAGTTCGCGAAAGCCGCGAGCGCGTGCGCGCCGCGCTGCAGAATTGCGGACTGGAATTCCCCGTCAACCGCATCACCGTCAATCTCGCTCCGGCAGATTTGCCAAAGGAGTCGGGACGTTTCGACTTGCCTATCGCGCTCGGCATTCTGGCGGCGAGCGGACAGATTCCGGCTGCATCGCTCGAAAATCGTGAGTTCGCTGGGGAGCTGTCGCTGACCGGCGCGCTGCGGCCCATGCGCGGAGCATTCGCGATGGTGTGCGGAGCGGCGCGGCACCATGCATCGAACGGTTCGGAGAGCGGGCGTGCGCCGGAAATCTATGTGCCGCTCGCAAGTGCTGCCGAAGCCGCGCTGGTGCCCGGCATCGAAGTGTTCGGCGCGGCGGATCTGCCGACGCTCTGCGCGCATCTGAACGGCGTTCCGGATGCGCGGCTTCGTCCCGCGCGGGCTTTTACGCAATTGAATGCGTCATCGCGGCCGACCGCGCCCGATCTCGCGGATGTCATCGGGCATCCGGCTGCGCGTCGCGCGTTGGAGGTTGCGGCGGCGGGTGGTCATCATCTGCTGATGGTCGGGCCGCCCGGCGCGGGCAAATCCATGCTCGCCGCGCGCTTGCCCGGCCTGCTTCCGCCAATGACCGACGACGAAGCGCTCGCCTCCGCCGCCATTCTGTCGGCAAGCTCGCTCGGATTTACGCCCGCGCAATGGAGGCGGCGGCCGTTTCGCGCGCCACATCATTCATCGAGCGCGGTGGCGCTGGTTGGCGGCAGAAATCCGCCGCAGCCGGGCGAGATCACGCTTGCGCATCTCGGCGTGCTTTTTCTCGACGAGTTGCCCGAATTCGATCGCAAGGTACTCGAAACGCTGCGCGAGCCGCTCGAAGCGGGTTGCATCACCGTGTCCCGGGCGGCGCAACAGGCGGAGTTTCCTGCCGCGTGTCAGCTCGTCGCCGCGATGAATCCATGTCCGTGTGGATGGCGTGGCGATCCAGGCGGACGTTGCCGATGCTCACCCGACGTCGCCGCGCGCTATTTGCGCAAGTTGTCCGGACCGCTGCTCGATCGCATCGATATTCAGATCGAGTTGCCTGCGCTCTCGCCCGCTGAACTCTCGGCGCGCGGCGCCAAGCATGGCGAATCCAGCGCAACGGTGGCTTCACGCGTCGAGGCGGCGCGCGCCGTCCAGCTCGCGCGGCAAGGCAAGACCAATCGCGAACTCGACGGCCGCGATGCCGACACGCTCTGCCGACCTGATGCCGAAGGCGCCGCGCTCCTGCGCGCCGCGAGCGAGCGCTTCGGTTGGTCGGCGCGCGGCTATTACCGCGTTTTGAAAGTCACACGGACCATTGCCGATCTATCCGGGGCGAACATTCCGACCGCGGCGCATGTCGCGGAAGCCGTGCAATACCGTCGCGCGTTTCCTGCGGCATGAGCCTCAAGGTCATCGGGCGCGAAATATTGCCTGTCAAGACTTGACTTATGCACACCAAGCCGATCCGCCCTTCTTTTTCCTACTATCAACCTACATGACAGAACGCATTGCACAGACCATTGATTTTATTGAACTATTTAACTTGCCATGAAGGGAGGCAAAGTAAGCCCGGCCACATGAAGCGGGCTTCCAGCGACTCACCGACACTGTTTTCCACAAAGTTATCCACAGACTCTGTGGATAGCGAAAAAAGTCCTGACAAATCCGGGCATTAGACGTCAAAGCTGTGAATGAACTTCGGCTTTGTAAACCTCACGAGCAGCACTCTTAAGTGAGCAGTCGCAGAAAACCGAGGTTTCCCTCTAAAACAATTTGAAGGAAGAAAAGAATTGGTCGGACTGTTCAGAAGGCGGCGCTTTGTCCGAGACAATCGCGACTTGGTAGACATGCATGCCATGCGCCACGAAACGCGCGTGAATCGTCCGGCTCTCGCGCTGATTCCCGCTTGGTCCCTTGACTTCCATCTCGCTGCCGAGCACTCGACCGCCGACAGCGAGGTCGATCTGCGTCGCGCGCGCGGCCGGCTGGGCATTCACGTTACGGGCGAGGCCTTGCTGGAGGAAGTCGAGCGCGGCGCGTTGCAACGCGGGATCGGCGCTGGGCAGGACAACCGTGCCGATTGCGAAAACCGCGTCATTGGCTTCGGCGGTCTGCATGCGCATGGTCATCGGCTGGCCGGCAATCTGAATCTTGCGCTCCTCGGCGTGCGGCTTGGCGGGCAGCGTGACTTCGTAGCCGTCGTCGTTATTCATGATCGTGCGCCAGTCATACGACGGCGTGCACGCGATCAACGCACCGCATGCGACACATGCGCACACCATCGCGCTCAATGAACGTGCGCGCATGGAACGACTCGGAACATTGCGCACGAGAAACCGGCGCAGACTGGCCGTATTCGCAGTAAGAACTCTCTTCATGGCTGACCGTTGCGTGAAAAGCATCATTATCGCGCCGCGATACCCGGATTTCGTTCGGCCGACCGGATGCGTCACGACTGCGCCGCACGTTTGGCGCTAAAATAACCAGCACTTTCCCATTGCAGTTGCGCCTTACAAGGCGCTTCGCTCGACTACGAGCCGTTCGAGGTTGCCATGTCCCAAGCCACTCAAGATACTCAGACTCGTGCCAAGAGTCCGTTGCGCTACGTTGTAATGGCGCTCGTCGCCGGCGTGATCGCATGCACGGGGTATTTCGCGTTCGGCGGACAACAGAAGGTGCCCGATGCAACCTTCACGCTGCTTTCCGGGCAGAAGATTTCGACATCGAACGATCTCAAGGGCAAGGTCTATCTCATCAACTTCTGGGCGACGAGTTGCGAGACCTGCATGAAGGAAATGCCCCAGATGATCGACACGTACAACAAGTTCAAGGGTCGCGGGCTCGAATTCGTGGCCGTCGCCATGAATTACGACGCGCCGATGTACGTCAGCAATTATGCGCAGACGCGCAATCTGCCGTTCAAGGTCGCCATGGACGACGGCAGCGCCGCCAAACAGTTCGGCAACGTCCAACTGACGCCGACGACGTTCGTGGTCGACAAGGACGGCAAGATTCTCAAGCGCTATGTCGGCGAACCGACTTTTGCCGAGTTGGATGCATTGCTCAGCAAGGCGCTTGGAGCGGCTTGAAAGAACGAGCGCCCTAAGCGGCGTCGCGTTGGGGAACAACTTACGACTGGCTTGAGCGTGCGGCGTACCGAGGCGCTCAGTATGGCTAGCAGCGCTCGATGGTGGATCTAGGTAATAACGCGGCGCAAAAAGCGATTCAAGGAACGGGCGTTGAACCGTTCATCCGCCATTCGACTTTCGCCCGGCTTAAAGACCAGCCCGAACCAGCCAGCCAATACGCGCCAGCACCCTACCGCTCAGCATCCCCCTTCACCGCAATCCCATACCGCTTGATCTTCTCGTAGAGCGTCGCCTTGCCTAGCTGCAGGCGATCAGCCGCCACCGCCACCGCCCCGCCGCACTGCTCCAGCGTCTGTGCAATCACCGCGCGTTCGAATTGCTCCGTGCGTTCCTTGAGCGGCTGCGTGGACGTATCGAGCGCGGCTCCCGTATCGTCGATGACACCGAGCACCATGCGATCCGCCGCATTGCGCAGTTCGCGCACGTTGCCAGGCCATTCGCGCTGCATGAGTTCGGCGCGCTGACGGTCCGTGATGAGCGGCGCAGGCCGTTCGTAGCGCACGGCGGCATCGAGCAAAAAGTGTTCGAAAAGCGGCACGATGTCCTCGCGACGCTCGTTGAGCGGCGGCAGTGAAATGGTTACGACGTTGAGCCGGTACAGCAAGTCGCGGCGAAACGTGCCGTCCGCGACGTGTTCGTTCATGTCGCCTTTCGCGGCGGCCACCACGCGCAGATTCGCGCGTACCGGCTGATTCGAGCCGAGCCGCTCCAGCACGCCGTCCTGCAGCACTCGCAGCAGTTTCACTTGAAGCGAGAGCGGCATGCTCTCGATTTCATCGAGGAACAGCGTGCCGCCCGATGCCGCCTCCAGCCTGCCGATGCGCCGTTTCTGCGCGCCGGTGAACGCGCCGGCCTCGTAGCCGAACATCTCCGATTCAAACATCTGCTCCGGCAACGCGCCGCAATTCACCGCGATGAACGGCTTGTCGCGGCGCGCCGAAAGATCGTGCAGACTGCGCGCGATCAGTTCCTTGCCCGCGCCGGTATCGCCGTTGATGAGCACGGACGCATCCGTCGGCGCCACGTTGGCGATCAGCCGCCGCACTTGTTCGATAGCCGGACTGCGCCCGATGATGCGGCTCTGCCCCGCCAGTTCGCGCCGCAGCGCCTGGTTCTCGAGCACCAGCGTGCGTCGCTCCAGCGCGCGGCGTACCGCTTCGATCAGCCGCTCGGAGGCAAACGGCTTCTCGATGAAGTCGTACGCGCCGTCGCGCATGGCTTGTACGGCCATCGAAATGTCGCCGTGACCGGTGACGAGTATTACCGGCACTTCGGGCGCGCGCTCGCGGCATTGCGCGAGCAGGTCGAGACCGCTCGCGCCCGGCAAACGGATATCGCTCACGATCACGCCCGTATAACTCGCGTCGATGGCGCGCGCCGCCGCTTCGACGCTGCCGTGGCCGATCACGTCGAAGCCCGCGAGCTGCAGGCTCTGCACGCTCGCGCGCCGCACGAGTTCGTCGTCTTCGATATAGATCACCTGCGAACCGGTGCTCATGGTCTTGCCCCTTGTGTTGCCTCATGCACGCCGGCCTTCAGGCGCGGCGCAACGTCAGTACGAATTCGGCGCCGTAGGAACCGTCGGCGTCGGCTTGCGTGCCGCCTTCGGGACCGGCCGCGACGATTGGCGCCACGCGATTGCGCGCGATCAGCGTACCGCCATAATCTCGCGCGATCGCCGACGAAATCGCGAGTCCCAAACCGAGTCCGTGACCCGTTTCCTTCGTCGTGAAGAACGGCTCGAAAAGGCGCGGGAGCACGTCGGCGGGAATGCCGGGGCCGTTGTCGCGCACCACGATCTCGACCACGGTTTCGCGCGCGTCGAGTTCCATGACGATGCGTGGGGCATCGCAGGACGCGACGGCATCGAGCGCGTTGCCGATCAGGTTGATGAGCACTTGCTCCAGCCGCAAGTCCTCGCAACGCACGAAGACCGACGCGCATTCGCCTTCGATCTCCGGCGCGATATCGAGCGCGACGTTCTTCATGCGCGGCCGCAGCATGGCGAGCGTGTTGTGCAGCGCGCGTGCGACGTCAGTGCGCGCGTTCTTCGGCCGCGCCTTCGCGACGAAGAGCTTGAGCTGATTCGTGATCTTGCCCATGCGCTCGGTGAGCGACGCAATCGCTTCGAGATTCTCGCGCGCCGCCGCCTGATCGCCGCGCTCGATCAACACGCGCGTGTTGTCCGAAAAGCTACGCAGAGCCGCAAGCGGCTGATTCAATTCATGCGTGATGCCGGCCGCCATTTGCCCGAGCGCGGCGAGCTTGCTTGCCTGGATGAGTTCGTCGTGCGCCGCACGCAGGTCCTGTTCGGCGCGCGTGCGTTCGTTGACTTCCTTCGTCAGTTGCTCGTTGGCCTCCGACAGATCCGCTGTGCGTTCCGCGACGCGTTGATTCAGTTCGGCATACGCGGTCTGCAGCATCTCGCGGCTGCGGATCATCTCGCGCACGCGCGCGCGCCGCATGCGCCAGTAAAACGCCAGCAGACACAGCGACACGAATACGAGGGCCGTCACGACCACCGCGTTTTGCGCGGCGCTCTCGACCGGATCGAGCGGCGCCATCGTGATCAACTGCCAGTCGGGCTCGCCGATAGAACGCCGCGTCGCCAGAAAGCTCGGCGCATTGCGCCCGCCGCCGACGCGCACGATCTGCGCGCCGCCTTCGAGCGTCTTTGCGATGGTCATCGGCAAGGGCGTGATGGGCTGTTGCGCGTACTGGCGCGTCTGATAGACGGACGCCTCGACGCTTTGCGGCAACGGCCTCACGGTGTGATATTTCCACGAAGGCACCGAGGAAAGAAAGATCACGCCGTGGTCGTCGGTGACGAGTAGCGGCTCCGTGGCATCCGCGCCTTGTAGCCATTCGAGATTGAGCTTCACGACCGCCACGCCGATCAGTTCGCGCGTGCCTTCCTTGAACACCGGCTGCGAGATGTAATAGCCCGGTTCCAGCGAAACGGTGCCGAGCCCGAAAAAGCGTCCGACGCCGCCCTTCGCGGCATCGACGAAATAAGGTCTGAAAAGATATTCGACGCCGACAAAACTGTCCGGTCCGCGCCAGTTGCTAGCGGCGACGCAGAAGCCGTCCTTGCGGATCAGATAAGTCGCGGTGGCGTGCGCGCGCTGGTTGAGGTCTTCGAGATACTGGTTCGCGCGATCGACGTTGTTGCGGTCGGGCGTGTCGAGCACGTTCTGCACGAGCGGATGGCGCGACAGCAGATACGGCAGATATTCGTAGCGGTCGAGCGTGCTTTTGAGCGTGTTCGTAGTGCGATCCACGCGCACCGCGGCATTGAGCCGAAGCTCGTCGATACCCCGCCGCCACGCGATCTGCCAGGTGAGCGCGCAACACGCCGCAAGCAGAGCGGCGAGCGCGAAGAACACGAGGATGCGGCGCGACACGTGAGCAGATTCCCGCAAATGAGTATCTGCCATTGTGGCATACGCGCCTTCGATGTAAGGCCGCGGCGAAGCGCCGGTTGGCTGATGCTTCGCCGCGTGCATGGCTGCCTGCTTTCCGCGGCTTTAAGCGACGGTTTCGGGTTCGTGCTCGGCCGCGCCGTGCTTAAGCGCGTCGCGCAGCTTGTTGCGATCGAGCTCGTTCTCCCACGCCGACACCACCACCGTCGCCACGCCGTTGCCGACGATATTCGTCAGCGCGCGGCATTCGCTCATGAAGCGGTCGATGCCGAGAATCAGCACCATGCCCGCGAGCGGAATGGTCGGCACGACTGCAAGGGTTGCCGCCAGCGTGATGAAGCCCGCGCCGGTCACGCCGCTTGCGCCCTTGGACGTGAGCATGGTCACCGCGAGCAGCGTCAATTGCTGGCCCCAGCTTAAGTCCGTGTTGGTTGCCTGCGCGATAAACAGCACCGCCATCGTCATGTAAATGTTGGTGCCGTCGAGATTGAACGAGTAGCCCGTCGGCACGACGAGACCCACGACCGAGCGCGAGCAGCCGAGCTTTTCGAGCTTGAGCATCAGTTGCGGCAACGCGGCTTCGGACGAACTCGTGCCGAGCACGATCAGCATCTCTTCCTTGATGTAAGCGACGAAGCGCAGGATCGAGAAGCCCACCATCCGCGCGATGGTGCCGAGCACCACGAGCACGAAGACGATCGACGTCAGATAGAACGTGCCGATCAGCTTGAGCATGGGCAGCAGCGAGCCGATCCCGTACTTGCCGATGGTGAACGCCATCGCGCCGAACGCACCGATGGGCGCGAGTTTCGTGATGATGCCGACCATGCCGAACAGCACGCTCGACAGCCCTTCGATGAAGCTCGTCACCACGCGGCCGCGTTCGCCGAGATGCGCGAGCACCGAGCCGAACAGGAGCGCGATCAATAGAATCTGCAGGATTTCACCTTGCGCGAACGCGGAGATCAGCGTGTCGGGGATGATATGCAGGAAGAAATCGACCGTGCTCTGGCCGTGCGCCTTGGTCGCGAACGACTCGACGGCCTTGTGGTCGAGCGTCGCGGGATCGACGTTGAAGCCGACGCCGGGCTTGAGCACGTGCGTGGCGATGAGGCCGAGGACGAGCGCGAAGGTCGAGACGACTTCGAAATACAGCAGCGCCTTGCCGCCGACGCGTCCGACCTTCTTCATGTCCTCCATGCCGGCAATACCGGTCACGACGGTACAGAAGATGATCGGCCCGATCACCATCTTGATGAGTTTGATGAAGCCATCGCCGAGCGGCTTCATGTCGGTGGCGAGAGCGGGATAGAAATGCCCGAGCGCGATACCGATGGCGATGGCCAAGAGCACCTGCACGTACAGGACTTTATAGAAAGGTTTCTTCACGATAGTTCCAGGCAAAGGTCAGGCAGTTGGCGAAAAAAGAGCCAGCGGCGGGCTTTGACGCTTGATGCGTGTCGATTGTGTTGGCGACGAGCATCGGAAACGCGTCGTTCGAGCGAGAGCCGCTACGTCGACGGATTCAGGAACGGATGGATGCGAAGGGATTCATCAGCTTGTCTCCTTGACTTTTATAGACGGCTTCGCGGGCCGTAATTCTTCTATTGCAAGGGCGATGCCAGTTTTTTTGCTACGTAACCTGCTGATTTAGCTGAATATTTTTAGGACCTTGGCGATTGCCAATCCAGCTTTCCGGAAATCCGGAAAATGCTTGTCCGGGAGTTCGGACTATTCGTTGCCGTTCGGCATGACGTCTTCGTGTGGGCGAAGTTCACGCCATCTGCGCGCTGTCGCCAAAAAAAAACCCACGGTCTCCGTGGGTTTTCTTCTTCGTGCGAAATGCAGGAAAGGCAGTAAGCAGCTTTAAACCACGCCAGCGCCATGCGCCTGCAAATCCGCGTGATAGCTCGAACGGACCATCGCGCCGACTGCCGCGTGCGTGAAGCCCATCTTGTACGCTTCTTCCTCGTACATCTTGAACGTGTCCGGATGCACGTAAGCCCGCACCGGCAGATGATGCTCCGACGGTTGCAGGTACTGGCCGATCGTCAGCATGTCGACGTCGTGCGCGCGCAAATCGCGCATCACCTGAAGAATTTCTTCCTCGGTTTCGCCAAGACCGACCATCAGCCCGGACTTG
Organism: Caballeronia sp. GAWG1-1; assembly: GCF_023631465.1. Classification (NCBI taxonomy): domain Bacteria; kingdom Pseudomonadati; phylum Pseudomonadota; class Betaproteobacteria; order Burkholderiales; family Burkholderiaceae; genus Caballeronia; species Caballeronia sp. GAWG1-1. Next base: position 146,809 of record NZ_JALQDB010000002.1, on the reverse strand, counting down.
GTCGCGACCTCCGGATGCAGCGCCTTGAAGTCCTTCAAGAGCTTGAGCGAATGATGATAATCCGAGCCCGGACGCGCTTCCTTGTAGAGACGCGGCACGGTTTCCAGATTGTGGTTCATCACGTCTGGAGGCGCGGCGGTCAAAATGCCGATCGCGCGATCCAGCCGGCCACGAAAGTCCGGCGTCAAGATTTCGATGCGCGTTTCCGGCGAATGCTCGCGCACCTGCCGAATGCACTCGACGAAGTGCGCCGCCCCGCCGTCACGCAGATCGTCGCGATCCACGCTCGTGATCACCACGTACTTCAGCTTCAGCGCGCCGATGGTGCGCGCGAGATTCAACGGCTCTTCCGCATCGAGCGGGTCTGGACGGCCGTGGCCCACGTCGCAGAACGGACAACGGCGCGTGCATTTGTCGCCCATGATCATGAACGTGGCCGTGCCCTTGCCGAAGCACTCGCCGATATTCGGGCAGCTCGCTTCTTCGCAAACCGTATGCAGATTGTGTTCGCGCAGAATCTGCTTGATCTCGTTGAAACGCGAACTGCCGGTGGCCGTGCGTACGCGAATCCATTCCGGCTTCTTGAGCTTTTCGATCGGGATGATCTTGATCGGGATGCGCGCGGTTTTCGCCTGCGCCTTCTGCTTCGCGGTGGCGTCGTAGGCGGCGGGCGGAACGGCGGTGTTGCCGTCGGTCGATCCAGCAAGATTTGCGGTTGCGTCAGTCATTCGCTTGATCCGTTTGAGTCTGCTTGGACGGCGGCGCCGTCGTGCAATTGTGCGGCGGCAGCAGGAACGCCGTCGATCTGATGCGCCAGCCGTTCGGCGAGCGTTGCGGCTACGTCGCGCCAGTCGGCTTCGACGCCGAGCGTCGCCATGTCGACCGTTTCGAGTCCCGCGTAGCCACACGGGTTGATCGCGAGGAAGGGCTGCAGGTCCATCCTCACATTGAGACTCACGCCGTGATAACTGCAGCCGTTGCGAATCTTGAGTCCCAGCGCGGCGATCTTCGCGCCTTCGTGCAGCGCGTGTGAATTGGCGTTGGCGCCCAGTTCCGTGTGCAGCGCGGAAGGCTTCGCGACATAAATGCCAGGCGCGCCGACCTTACGATCCGTGACAAGATTATACGATGCAAGGGTTTCGATCACGGCCTCTTCGATCCGGCGCACCAGTTCACGCACCATCAGCTTGCGACGCCGCAGATCGAGCAGCAGATAGGCCACGATCTGACCAGGCCCGTGATAGGTAATTTGTCCGCCGCGATCCACCTTGATGAGCGGAATGCCGCTGTCGGCCAGGAGCAGATGCGCCGGGTTGCCGGCAAGTCCGAGCGTGAACACGCGCGGATGCTCGACGAGCCAGATTTCGTCTTGCGTCTCGGCCGTGCGCGCGTCGGTGAAGGCGCGCATCGCGTCGAAGCTTTCCTGATAAGGCTCTAAGCCGCGCCAGCGCAAAGTGACCGGATGGTCGCCGAAGCGGAAGACGCTGGACGGTTCGGCGGGAGTGGAGCGTTCCGGCGCGAAAGCGGTGGAAATGGCGGACATGATTCCGATAGTTTACCGAAATCGCTCGATGCCCGCCGACGCTGAACCCGAAGATAATGCGCCGGACCGCGCTTCAGACCGTGCGCCAGCCCGAACGCAACCGCTGCGCGAGACGTTCGATGCTCGTCGATACCCAGTGGATCGCGCGCTCGTCGCAGCGCGGCACAATGGTGAAGACGACTTGCGCGGGGCGGTCGCCGTCCACCGAAAGCCATAGGCGTTCGCGTTCGCGCAACTTGAGCTGGTCGCCGGGCACGAGCCAATAGTCTTCGGTGTCGTTGCTGCGCGTCGCCCAGACCGTGCTGCCTTGCACCGAAAGCCGCGTGCCACGCACGATGCGCATCGGCACCGTTTCGCCCGGCTTGATTTCGAACATGACGCTTGTTGATATTTCTCGCATGATCCACTCCGCAAAAGGAACGTTTCGATGACTACAATCCTAGGCGTGACAAGGCGTTGAACCAAACGATCAATTTTCACTGCTATGTGAGCCAGATTGACAACCGACCCTCAGACTATCCATACAGATTTGCGCCAGTTGCCCGCTCTGAATGCGCTTCGAGCGTTCGAAGCCGCCGCGCGTCATGAGAGTTTTTCGCGCGCCGCCGACGAGCTTTTCGTGACGCACGGTGCGGTGAGCCATCAGATTCGCGCACTCGAAGCCGAACTGGGCGTGCCGCTTTTCGCGCGCGACGGCAAGCGCGTGCGCCTGACCGATCGCGGCCGCCAGTACGCCGTCGAAGTGCGGGCCTCGCTCCTTTCGCTGGCCGAATCCACACGACGAATTCGTTCCGGCGACCGAGACCGTCGCTTGATCGTGTCGATGCTTTCGTCGTTCTCGGCGCGCTGGCTGACGCCGCGCGTGGGCAAATTCATCGAGAAGCATCCGGAAGTGGATCTGGAACTGCACTCGACGAACGCGCTCATCGACTTCAATCGCGACGACGTGGACCTCGCGATTCGCTTCGGCTACGGCAAATACGCCGGTCTGCATACAGAAGAGTTGCTCGACGAAGTGTTCTTCCCCGCGTGTTCGCCGCGCTTCAACGGCGGCAATCTGCCGCGCACGCCGGCCGATCTGGCGAACCTGCCGCTGCTGCGTTCGAACGACGAGTTGTGGCGCCCGTGGTTCGACGCCGCCGGCCTGACTGAAACGCCGGAACCGAAGCGCGGCGTTCTGTATGAGGATTCGTCGAATCTGCTGCAGGCGGCGATCGACTGTCAAGGAGTCGCGCTGGTGCGAAGGTCGCTGGCGATGCAGGAAATCATTGCGGGAAGGCTCGTGCGGCTATTCAACGTGGATGGTCCGAGCCCGTGGACCTATTTCTTCGTCTGCCCGCCCGCGGCGATGCAAACCGCGCGCGTGCAGGCATTTCGCAACTGGATTTTCGACGAAGCCGAGCAGTTCCGGCAGCTCTACGAACGCACGCCCGCAGTCTGCGACGCACCCGAAAGCACGCTCAAAGCACTACCTTGACCATGGGATGGCCGGTCAGCGCGCGATAGATGTCGTCCAGATGCGCGCGGTTCTGCGCGCGCACAGTGCAAGTCAGGCCGGTGTAATTGCCGCCCGACGAAGGCCGCGCTTCGACGCGCCCGTCGTGAAACTCGTTGTCGTATTCACGCAGTACGTTGACGATCGCGTCCTGAAACTCCGGATGCGTCTTGCCCATCACCTTGATCGGAAAGTCGCACGGAAAGTTGAACAACGCGTCGATGTCGGGGTTTGCGGCGGTTTGGGGTTTGGATTCGGACATGGCTTTCTCCTTCGCATGGCGCGGTTCGCTCACAGGCCGAACTCGCGCGTCTTGGCTCGCTGATAAGCGCCATACAGCGCAGCATAAGCCGCGCCGGGCCGGCCGTCGCCAACGCGCTGACCGTCGAGCGTCGTAATCGGCATGACCTCTTTGGTCGCCGAACTGATCATGAGTTCATCGGCCGCGCGCAGTTCGGCTTCGGTGATGTCACGTTCCTCGAACACGATGCCCGCTTCCTTCGCCAACTCTTCGATGAGGCTGTAACGGATGCCTTCCAGAATGCGCGGTCCACGCGGCGCGCCGAGGAGCGTGCCGCCTTTTACTACCCAGACATTTGAGGACGAACCTTCGGTTAGCAAGCCGTCGCGCAACTGGATGGTTTCCAGCGCGTCGTGTTCGGCGGCGTGCTGCGCCATGAGCACATTGCCGAGAAGCGAGGTCGATTTGATATCGCAATGCAGCCAGCGCTTGTCTTCGGCGGTGACGGCGGCCGCGCCGCGAGCCCGCGCCTCGACGCTCGGAAACACGAGTTGTCCGACCATGACAAACACGGTCGGCGTGATGCCCGCCGGAAAGGCGTGGCCGCGCCGCTTCGCCACGCCGCGCGTGACCTGGATGTAGACGAGCGCATCGCCGGCGCCGGCGTTCGCTTCGATCGCACGGGCGATCAACGCGCGCCAGCCGGCATCGTCGAAAGGATTGGCGATGCTGATCTTGCCGAGACTGCGTTCGAGTCGCGCGAGATGCTGAGTCAGGCGAAACGGCAGACGCTCGCCGTTTGCCTGCGCGTAGAGCGGCACGACTTCGTAGATGCCATCGCCGAAAATGAAGCCCCGGTCCAGCACCGGAATGCGCGCTTCGGAAAGCGGCCCCCACTCTCCGTTCAGATAGACCGTTGGGTCGAAGTCTTCGGCGATGCTCATCGAACCTGCTCCTTACTTACGCTTTTGCCACATCAACAAAGCCGAATCCCACAAGCGGCCGAAGATGCCGGCTTCCGGCACGTCCTGCAGCGCGACCAGCGGGAACTGCGCGACGTCCTTGCCGTCCGCGACCATCTTGACGGTGCCGATCTGCTGGCCCTTCTTGATAGGCGCGATCAGCAAATCGTTACGCGTGACCGTGGGCTTGACCTTTTCGCCGAGACCCTTAGGCACGGTGATGTACTGATCCGTCTCGACGCCCGCCTGCACGTTGTCGGACGCGCCCTTATAAACGCGCGGCGATTCGATCACCTGATTCGCCTTGAAGAGACGCACCGCGTCGTAGGCCGTGTAACCGTAGTTCAGCATCTTCAGGCTGTCTTGCACGCGCGCGGATTCCTTCGGCTCGCCCATCATCACGGCGACCAGACGGCGGCTCGCATCGGGCGTGCCGACGAGCGGACGCTTGGCCGTCGCGATCAGGCAATATCCCGCCGCCTTGGTGTGACCAGTCTTGAGACCGTCGACGGAAGGATCGAGCCACAGAAGACGATTGCGATTCGGCTGCTTGATCTTGTTGTACGTGAAGTCGCGTACCGAGAAGATGCTGTAGTACTCAGGGAAGTCGCGGATGAGGCGCGTGGACAGCACCGCCAGGTCGCCCGCCGTCGTGTAGTGCTGCGGGTCGGGCATGCCGTTTACATCGGCGAAATTGGTGTGCTTCATGCCAATGCGCTTGGCGCCGGCGTTCATCAGCGTGACGAAGTTGCCTTCGCTGCCGCCGACGAGTTCGGCAAGCGCGATGGCCGCGTCGTTGCCCGACTGGATGATCATGCCGTAGACCAGGTCATGCACGGTTACCGGCTTGTTCGCCTCGATGAACATGCGCGACTCGTCCGTCTTCACGCGGCGCACGGCCTCGGTCGGCATCACCGTCTGGTCCATGTTGATCTTCTTCGACTTCAACGCGTCGAAGACGAGGTATGCGGTCATCAGCTTGGTGAGCGATGCCGGTTCCACACGCTCATCCGGATTGCCCGATGCGAGCACCTGGTTGCTGGTGGCGTCGACGAGCACCCACGAATGCGCGGTGACGTCCGGCGGCGGGACTTGCGCAAAGGCGCTCGCGGCGGCGAGCACGGCGGGCATCACGATAGCGGCTTGCAACGTGCGACGCTCAATTGCGGAAACGGGAGAAACAGACAAGCCGGAAGGGAAAAAGCGCATAGGATCGGTCGGAAGAAGAAGCATCGGCGTTTCGCCGGGTGTGATCGGCGTTGGCGAAACGCGGGTTGAACAGGTGGACCGTCGATACCGGTCGCGCTAGTTGCTCGTGCTGCCAGCCAATGGTCTTCGACTGGTCATGCGAACTCGCGCTTACTCGACAGACGGACGCGCCATCGAAGTCTATCGCCGCGCACGCGGAGAAAACCGTGAGCGTTCCGACGCCCGGGCAACATGGGTACGAAACGCAGGTCTTCGAATATCGCGTGAGCCCGCATGAAAGCTTGCGCGCTCGGGCGCCAGGTCTTCGCTGCGTCACGCAACATGAAAGGCCATTCGGCAGGACGTTTGCTCACGCTCGCAGCAAAAAATTCTGCGTCATTATACGCGCGCCGAGGGTGCGGTTTCCGATGAATCTACGGACAAGACGCGTGTTTTCACGTTTGCCGCGCCGCAATTCGAGGGAATACGCCGATAGCCATTCGAGCGCCGATTCGCGCGGCGAAACGCTCGATGACGACGAGATTGAAACGCTCTTTCAGCGCCAGGCATCGACGATGATGCGTTTCAAAACATGCAGTTTGCGATGGAAGAAATGCTCGCCGCCCGGTATCACGACAACCGGCAATTCCTGCGGGCGCGCCCAGTCGTAGACGGAGGAAATGGGCACGGTCTCGTCCACTTCGCCGTGGATCACGAGCGTGCTTTCGGGCACGGGCGCGACTTCCCAGCGGCTCGCAGCGGTGCCCGCAAAGACCATGCGCTCGATGCTCTTGCCGCTTTCGACGAGCCGCTTCGCGACATGCGACAGCACGAAGGTGCCGAACGAAAAGCCCGCGAGCACGAGCGGCACGTCTTCCTGACCCGGCTGCGCGCGCATGTGGTCGATGAGCGCGAGCAAGTCGTCCTGTTCGCCGATACCGTTGTCGTGCTCGCCCGCCGACTGGCCGACGCCCCGAAAGTTCGAGCGATACGTCGTGTAACCGAGTTGCACGAAGGTACGCGCGAGCGTCTGCGCGACCTTGTTGTCCATCGTGCCGCCGAAGAGCGGATGCGGATGCGCGACGAGCGCGATTCCGCGCGGCGCTTTATCGGCGGCATCGGTCCGGTCGAGCGCGACTTCGATCTTGCCCACTGGACCGTCGATCAGGAATTTTTCGGTTTGCGCGTTCATCGGGTTACTGAGTCTGGGTCACAAGCGGTCACGCGGGTTGATCGATCAGAAGGCGCTCGACGATCTTGCCGTTCGCAAGATGCGAATCGACGATCTCGTCGATGTCGGTTTCGTCGATATACGTGTACCACGTGCCTTCCGGATACACGACGAGCACGGGTCCAAGTTCGCATCGGTCGAGACAGCCAGCCTTGTTGATGCGCACGTTGCCCTCGCCCGCGAGGCCGAGTTTCTTCACGCGCTTCTTCGCGTGTTCCTGCATTTGCTGCGCGTTGCAATTGGCGCAGCTCGGGCGCGCGGCGTCGGCATCGCGCTGATTTAGGCAGAAGAACACGTGGTACTTGTAGAAAGAGTCCATGGCGTGGGGCCTCGAGTGTGTTCGGATCGATTATAGCGAGCGATGTTCATGCCTACCCGGCCCGCGCCCGCCGCCGCGCGAGCCACGCGCGCTCCGCCGCCGACGCGAGCCAGCCGAGCGCCGCGTAAGGCCACACCCACGCTAGCCAGTGCAGAAGGCCGTTGAAGTGCAGATAGCGCCCTTGCCGCCAGTCGGCCAGCACGATGTCGAAGTACGGATTCAGCGGCAGCAGATTGACGAGCGCAAGCCCCGCGACGAGCGCCGCGCCGGCAAGCACGGCGCGCAACGAGCGTGGCAATGCAACCGACAGCACGGCGGCCAGCGCGCCGATCGCAATGCCTTCGAGCGCACCGTCCGTTGCCCAGTCGTAAAAAAGTCCCGCGCGCGATTGCAGAAACGTCGCGGCCGCCTTGGCGAACAACGTCGCGATGATCAGGCCGAGCATCAGCCGGATGCGGGGCGCGCGCTCGCGCGTGAGCAAGGTTGCAAGTACGAGCGCAGCATACAGATTGCACGACGTGATGATCGCTTCCCATGCGTCGTCGGGCAGGAGCGCGCCGAGCCGGTCCGACCAGGTTTCGAGGTCCCACGAGGCGGGTGCCCAGGCGAGGATCGCGTCCTGCATCGCGGGATCGAGCCCGTCCCAAAGCGCGCGCGGCAGGTCGCCACCGCCGAACAGATAAGGCGCGGGGAACATGCCGGCGAACGGCCACAGCGCCGTCAATCCGATCACATACGCCGCGTGCCGCTCGAACCAGGTGAAGCGGATGCGCCTGAGCCAGCCGCGATCGAGCAGCGCACTCGTCGCGGGCGCGATCAGCACGCCGCCGACGAGCGCGCCGAACGCATTGGCGGCGAGATCGAGATTGGAGGCGACGCGCGTCGGCAAGTAAGTCTGGATGGCTTCCATCGCGCCCGACAGAAGCGCGCCGCCGAAGAGCGCGAGACACACCGCCACCGATCCCCTGAAGCGCGGATAAAGCGCCAGCACGATCAACGCGCCGAGCGGCATGTAGCCGAGCACGTTGGTGATGACATCGAACGCGGTCAGATACTGCGGCAAGGGATCGGCGATGAAAGCAAACGGCCCGATGCCGAGCGTGCGCCAGCCCGAAAACGGATACAGCGACGCATAGACCACGAGCGTCGCGTAAGCGGCGAGCGCCTGCCGGGAAAACGCCGACGGGCGGCGCTGCCATTGCTTGATCGTCATGAGCCGCGCGAATGCCTCATTGTGCGGCGGCGGTGAGCGGCTGCTTGTCGAGCCACGCGCTGAGTTGCGAAATCATCTCGTCGGACGCGGCGGCGAGCGCGCGTGCGCCGCCCGCCGCGTCGCCGGTGGGCGCGCTCGCTTCGGTGCTGAAGCTGCGTTGTGCGACGACGCGTCCTTGCTGCGTGAGCGTCGCGCGCACCGCGACCAGACCGTGGCTGCGCTCGGGCGCATCGAAGACTTGCTCAAAACGCGTGAGTTCGACTTCGAGCAAGGCCGCGCGCACCGGATCGGCGCCCGTAAGAACCGGACCGCGCGCCGACAAGCTGTCGCGCAGACGTTGCGTCAGGAGTTGCGCGGGCGGCATCGTCCAGTGACTGTTCGAATAGTTGCCGGTGCGTTGTGCATCGACATAACTGAGCCGGTAGATGAAGTCGTCCGTTTCGAGATTGCGCGGCGCGCTAACGGCCAGCACCTTGACCGGCGGCGTGGTAGCCGGCGTGCTGTTCGCGCTCTGGTCGATGGCGGGCGCGACGCCCAGGTCGTAGCGCACGTTCGGCATCGCCGATGGCGTGGACGCGCACGCCGCGAGCATCGTCATGCAGGCGAGCGCGAGCGCGGCGGTCATCGTCATGTTGCGGTGGTCGTTATGCATAGCGTTCCTTCGAATCACGTCAATGCGCCGTCGGCGTCGGGCTTGCGGGCCACGCGAAACCCGGTTCGCCCGGCCCCGGCGACTTCTGCGGCGCGCCGAACAACACGCTGCGCGGATTGGTGCTGAATGCATCGGCGGCGCGGTCGACGGAACGCGCGGCGCTGCCGACGTCGTCGGTGAACGAGTAAAGGCGCGGCAACGCTTCGAAGCCCACGCGCGCCGTCACGTTGCGCAGCGACTCGTTCATGTCGGTGAGCGCCGCAGCCGCCTGGTCGGCCGCGTTGCCTGCCTTGTTCAGATTGGTGACGAACGGGCCGTCGGGCCGGTTCAGGTTTTGAATCAGCGTATTGGTCGATGCCAGCGTGCGGTCGAGTTGCTTGAGCGTCTGCGGCAAATGCTCGGTCGCGGGCGACACCTGATTGGTAAGTGTCGCAATGCCGTCGGCGGCATTTTTCAGGCTCTTCGTCGTGTCGAGCAACTGGACGCGCACATCGTCGGAGAGGAACTTGTCGGCATCTTCGGAGAGGCGTTCGAAGCGCTTCAGAATAACGTCGCCGCGCTCCTGCAATTGTTCGAAGAGACCGGGACGCATCGGCACTTCGGCCACGTTCTGCGCCGACGATGGCAACGCGCTCGGATCTTTCCCCGTGTCGTCGAGCTGCACGAACGCGATGCCCGTCACGCCCTGAAAGCCGAGCGTGGCGAAGGTGGAATGCGTCATCGGCGCGTTCTGGTCGACGAGAATGCGAATGCGGATCTGCCCGGGATGCGCTTTATCGAAGCGAATGGACTGCACCTTGCCGACGCCGAGACCGCGATAACGCACGGAGGCGTCCGTAAAAAGCCCGGTCACGTTGGTGCGGGCGATGAGGTCGTAAGGCACGCGCACCGTGCGGTCCACGTTGAAGAAGAACACCGCGAACGCAATGGCGAGCACGAGAACGATGGTGAACAGTCCGGTCCAGAACGCATGTGATTTGTTTTCCATCGTCATGTTCCTTTGCTTGCTGGCTCGCGCGTGCGGTGGCCTTCGCGTCGTTGGCGGGAGGTGCTCATTTGTTGACGCTGATGGTCGCGTCCTCCAGCGCGGCGGCGGGCAGCTTTGCGCGGCGTTCGGGCGGCAGCGCCTGCAATGCGCGCCGGCCCCGCCGCCCCAGGAAATATTCGCGGATGAACGGATGATCCACCGCGCACGCTTCTTCCACGGGGGCCGCGACCAGTACGCGCCGGTCCGCCAGCACGGCGACACGGGTGGACAGCGCGACCATGGTATCGAGATCGTGTGTGACGAGCACGACAGTCAGCCCGAGCGCGCGATGCAGGGTCGCGATGAGATCGACGAATTCATCGGAGGCCTTCGGATCGAGACCGGCGGTGGGTTCGTCGAGAAACAGCAGTTCCGGTTCCAGCGCAATGGCCCGCGCGATGCCCACGCGCTTCACCATTCCGCCCGATAACGCCGACGGCATCTTGCTCGCGTGCTTGCACGACAGCCCGACCATTTCCAGCTTGAGCATGACGAATTCGCGGATCAGGTCTTCGGGAATCTTGCCGAGCTCGCGAAACGGCTGCGCGATGTTGTCGTACACCGAAAGCGACGAGAACAGCGCGCCTTGCTGAAACATCATGCCGGAACGCGTGCGCATCATTTTCGCGGTTTCGTCGTCCATGTGCGCCCATTCCTCGCCGAGCACGCGGATACTGCCCGAAGTCGGCGATTCGAGGCCGAGAATCTGCCGCACGAGCGTGGTCTTGCCCGAGCCCGAGCCGCCCAGCAACGCGACGATCTCGCCGCGCCGCACATCCAGATTCAGATGCTCGTGAATCACCGTTCGGCCATAGCGCTTGGTGACGTCGCGCACTTCGATCACTGGCTCGGCGATGACGGGCGGCGGCTGATGACGAACGGCAGTGGCAAGGGTCGTCGACATATGCGCCTATAGCCCCACGTTCTGAAACAGGATGGCGAAGACGGCATCCGCGAGAATCACGATGGTGATGGAACTGACCACGGAAGTCGTCGTGCCTTCGCCGAGACTCTGCGAATTCGCCTTGATGCGAAAGCCGAAGTGACACGCGGCAAGCGCGATCAGCATGCCGAACACCACGCCTTTGCCGAGTCCGATCCACAAATTGGCGATAGGCACGACCGAAGGCAGCGAGCGGATGAAGAACGAGATGTCGATGGACAACACGAGCTTCGCCGCGACCGCGCCGCCCGTCAGCGCGATGATGTTGGTCCACATGACGAGCAGCGGCATGGCGATACCGAGCGCGATCACGCGCGGCAAGACGAGCCGCAGACCGTGCGGGATACCCATGACCTGCATGGCATCGAGTTCTTCCGTCACTCGCATGACGCCGATCTGCGCGGTGATGGCCGAACCCGAGCGTCCGGCGACGAGAATCGCGGAGAGCACCGGCCCGAGTTCGCGGATCACCGAGAGTCCGAGAATATTCACGATGTACTGATTCGCGCCGAACACGCGCAACTGCTGCGCCGACAGATAACTGAGCACGATGCCGATCAGGAACGCGACCAGCGCGGTGATGGCGAGCGCCTGCGCGCCGGCGCTGTAGATGTTCGCGGAGATTTCGACCCAGGGAATGCGCCTCGGCCGCCGCACGAGCCCGAAGAGATCGAGGACGAAGCCGCCGAACATCGACAGGCCGCCTTGCAGATGGTCGAAGAAGCCGAAGATCAGTTCCCCGAGCCGCGTGACCGGGTTGGTGCGCGTGACGACTTCGGGCTCTTCGCGTTCGGCGTCGAGCAGCGCGACGCGTTCGAAGATTTCGCGTTGCGTGTCCGACAGCGCGATGGTCGCCGGCATGCGGCGGCCCCACACGCGCCAGAGCGCTTGTCCGCCGACGTGATCGAGCCGCTCGACCGACAGCAGATCCCATTGGCTGATGGCTTCGCGCCCGACCGCGCGCAGCCGCCGCGTCACACCGCTCTTGGCCCGGTCGCGCGCGAGCGCAAGCGCGGTCCACTGGCCCGAGAGCCGAACCACCTTGCCTTGCTGACCAGCTTCCACACTGAGGCGGGGCGGCGTGTCGAAGTTCAAGGAGCGATGCGCGTCAGAACGCGGCGTGAAGGGGAGAGGACATTGTAACGAAGGTTAATGAGGCGGCGCTGTTATGGCGCGGGGGTTGTGGGATGGCTGTATCCGCTATGTTGGCCGTTCGGCAGACCTGTGACGCGTGTGCCCCCTTGCGATATCATCGTTTGACCAGTCAACTTGAATGCGAAATGGCTAAAGACCTCGACCCCCTGATTCACGAATTCGATACCGTCGAAGAAGCCGAAGCCTATGACAAGTGGTTTCGAGCGGAAATCGATGCTTCGCTGGAAGACCCGCGACCGTCCATTCCGCACGACCGGGTGTTGGCGGACATGGAGGCACTGATTTCAGCGAAACGAAAGACACGCAATGATCGTTGAGTGGCGACCGCGTGCAATCAGGCGGCTCACGGAGATCTACGAGTACATCGAAGAACGCGATCCGCAGGCAGCCGAAAAGCTTTTCGAGCTCGTGATGAATGCTGTGGCAACTTTGCCTGACAATCCCTACGTTTATCGACGCGGACGCGTGCCAAATACCCGCGAGCTCGTCGTTCATCCGAACTATCTCGTGATATATCGCGTCACGGATCGAATTACGGTTATTAACGTGCTTCATGCGCGGCGCCGTTATCCGAGAGACAACGATAGCTGACGGTTTCCGAGGCCGCGAGAAAACTGCAGCGCCTACGAATCATAGGCTGTGATTTCTGCTTTTCGCGCGCCCGAATATTCGCTGTCCGGGCGCGCGCGTCGTATGTAACGAGCGCCGGCACGCCGCTACAATACCCGCCATGAACCCACCCTCTTCCTTCGCCCCGGACGCGCCGTGGCGCATCGACCGTAACCGGCTCGCGACGCTGGCCGAGCGGCCTGCCCGCGAGTGGACCATCGAAATCGTCGATGAAACGGGCTCCACGAATGCCGACCTGCTCGCGAAATTTCGCGCCCAGCCGCGCGACAAATCGCACGAGGAAGCGAGCGCGCCGCTTGCGCGCATCGCTTATTTGCAGACAGCGGGACGCGGAAGACGTGGCCGCGCGTGGCTCGCGGAGCCGGGCAACGCGCTTCTGATGTCGGTCGGTTATGTGCTGAAGCGGCCCATCGAGGGCCTTTCGGGTCTAAGTCTCGCCATCGGCACCGCCGTGCTCGACGCGCTCGCGCGCCTACCGCTCACGCCGTCCGCGCGTCCGGCGCTCAAGTGGCCCAACGACGTTCTGCTCGACGACGGCAAGCTCGCGGGCATCCTCATCGAAACGGCATGGAGCACGCCGCAAGCGACCGCGGTGGTGATCGGCATCGGCATCAACTTGCATGGCGTCGAACGGCTCGCCGCTCAGGTCGACGACGTGCACCGCCAAGCAAACGTCGCCGCGCCGGGCGCGTCCCCGGCCGCGCTTGCGCGCGCCTGGCCGGATGCGAACCTTACCGAGACGCTCGCTGCGCTATTGAACGCGCTCGACGCCGCGCTGCCGCGCTTCGAAGCCGAAGGCTTCCGCCCGTTTCGGCAGCGCTGGATGGACGCGCATGCCTACGCCGGGCGCGAAGTCGTGTTGATCGATCAGGGTCTGGAAGTGACGCGTGGCATTGCGGCGGGTGTGGATGACGGAGGCCATCTGCTGATCGACGCGCCCGAAGGACCGCGCGTCGTCGCAACGGGCGAACTGAGTTTGCGCCTGGCGAAGGAGCGTCCGTGAGCGAGGCGCCGTGTTTGCTGATCGACGCGGGCAATAGCCGGATCAAATGGGCGCTCGTGGATTCGCGCGGCGAGTGGATGGCGAACGGGGCGTTCGAGCATGAGCGTGATGAGACGGGTCTTGGCGACGTCGTGAAGCCGCTTCATGGTGCGCTCGATGCACGCGGCTCCGCGCTCTCGCAAACGCCCGCGCAAAGTGACTTAATGCCGAAGTCGCCTCATGACGCGGCCGATGCACGCGGCTTCGCGTTCGCACAAGCGACCGTGCAAGCTGACCCGGCGCCGAAGCCGCTTCATGACGCATTCGAGGCACGCGATTCGTCGGCGCACACGCACTCGAATAAAGCATCCAACGGCGATGACGCGTCCATAACGTCCGAAGCAACAGCAACAGCGACGCCATCGACCGAAGCCGCCTGGTCCGCGTTACCCACGCCATCGAGCGTGTGGATTTCCAACGTGGCAGGTCCATCAGTGCAAGCGCGCATCGAACGTATGCTGGATGCACGCTGGCCCAATCTGCGGCGAACGGTCGTCCGGGCGAAAGCGCGGCAATGCGGCGTCGTCAATGGCTACACGGCACCGGAACGCCTCGGCAGCGACCGCTGGTCAGGCATGATCGGCGCGAGGGCAGCGTTTCCGGGCGAACATCTGCTGATTGCCACCTTAGGCACGGCGACGACGCTCGAAGCCTTACGCGCGGATGGCACGTTCATCGGCGGCCTGATCGCGCCGGGCTGGTCGTTGATGATGCAATCGCTCGGCAGCAACACGGCGCAGTTGCCGACGCTCGATGCCGCATCGGCACGCGCCGCGCTCGACCGAACCGCGAGTCGCTTCGCCACCGATACCGCCGCCGCGCTTTCCGCCGGCTGCCTGCTCGCGCAAGCGAGTCTCATCGAGCGCGCGTGGCACGATCTGCGCGCGCAATGGCAAGCCGAAGTGCGTCTCGTGCTGGGCGGCGGCGCTGCGAATGAAATCGCGGGCGCGCTGTCCGTGCCGCATACTCGCCATGATTCACTCGTGCTGTCCGGCCTGGCGCTCATCGCGCGCGACGCGACTGCGCCGATATCTCGCAAACTCTCTGATTGATTGACGGAGCCCAAGCATGCTGCGCTGGCTGATCGCCCTACTCATTCTGGCCAATCTGCTGATGTTCGCGATCGTGCGCAGCACTTTCGGACCGCTACCCGCGGCCGGCGCGCGCGAGCCGCATCATCTGCTGGAACAGGTGCATCCGGAAACGCTGGTGACGCGGGCGCTGCATCCCGAAGAGGCGGCGGATCAGCCGCAAGTCGGCGCGCCCGCGCCTGCTGCAAATGTGCAGGAGCGGCCGCTTGGCCAGTGACTGCGTACGGCGCGCGCTTCGTTTTCGATCCCGCGCCTGCCGCGAATTCAGGTGCGCTCACTTGGTCGGTGAGTGCACATAACGTGTGAGTTCGTCGCTGTTCGTGAACGCCTCACCGTGCGGCCCAGCCTGATAGTCGGCCGGTGATTCAATGCGTGGGCTCGCATCTGCGCCGGCGGTGTCCTCGTGTTTGTCGGTGTGCAATTCGGCGTCGAGTGCATGTACTGCTCGGCGTGCAAACCCTTATGTGTGCCTTGGCGAATGAATGCGCGCAGCCTTGACGGGCGATTCCCTTGCCTTGCGCCTATGCCCGGTGAACACCTCAACCCTGCGCGCGAACCTTCCTGAGCAACGCAGTCGTCGACCGGTCATGCTCGAACGGAATGGCCAGCGCCGTGCCGCCCCAACCTCGCACGAGCGCCGATTCCGCGAGCTTGTCCATGTCGTAATCGCCGCCCTTCACGAGCACATCGGGATGCACTGCATCGATGAGTTGCAGCGGCGTCGTCTCTTCGAACTTCACCACCCAGTCCACGCTCTCGAGCGCCGCCAGCAACGCCATGCGATCGTCTTCGCGATTGATCGGCCGATCGTCGCCCTTGCCGAGCGTGCGCACGGAGGCATCGCTGTTCACGCCGACGATGAGCGTCGCGCCAAGCGCTTTCGCATCCGCGAGATAACTGACGTGACCGCGATGAAGAATGTCGAAGACGCCGTTGGTGAAAACAACCGGTCCGGCGAGGGTTAAGCGAAGCGCGGCGAGCGCATCGCGCGTGGTGATCTTGCGTTCGAAAGTGGCGGGCATGGCGGCGCTCAGTGCAGTAGAACTCGAAGCGCGATTGTGCCACGCGAGTACGTTCCTCCGAACGTCCTCCAGAGGTCATAAGCAAAACGGCCCGCCGGATTGCTCCGGCGAGCCGTTTCACCCATTGCGACCGACGCCAGCCAGAACTCAGGCAGGCTGTTCCGCCGCACCGCCCGATGCCGCTTGCAGACGCTGCACCACTTCCTTGCGATAGCGGTTCAACTCCTGCGCGGTCACGAACGAGCGCTCGAAAAGAATCGAGAGGTTGTGCAGTATGCGCTCCACGACCTTCTTTTCCCAGCTGTCGTCAAAGCGGATCTGGTCGTCGAGCCAGCGCTCGAGCCATTCGGGGTCCGGCAGACGCGACTGCACCGTATCACGCGGAAATAGCGCCTGATTCACATGCAGATTCGTGGGATGCAGCGGCTTTTCCGTGCGACGCGCCGACGCCATTAACACGCCAATCTTGGCGAAGGCGGCGCGCGCAGTGTCGCCCGCTTGCACGAGCGCCTTCTTCATGTAGCGAAGATACGCGCCACCGTGACGCGCTTCGTCGCGCGAAATGGTTTCGTAGATATGCTTGATGACAGGCTCGGTATGCCATTCGGCCGCACGGCGATACCAGTGATTCAGGCGAATCTCGCCGCAGAAATGCAGCATGAGCGTTTCGAGCGGCGGCGCGGGATCGAATTCGAAGCGCACTTCGTGCAGTTCTTCTTCGCTCGGCACGAACTCGGGTTTAAAGCGCCGCAGATATTCCATCAGGACGAGCGAGTGCTTCTGTTCTTCGAAAAACCACACGCTGATGAAAGCCGAGAAGTCACTGTCGTTGTGATTGTCACGCAGGAACATCTCGGTTGCAGGAAGAGCGGACCATTCGGTGATCGCGTTCATCTTGATCGTCTTGGCCTGCTCGTCGGTGAGCAGAGACGCGTCGAACTTGTCCCATGGAATGTCCTTCTCCATGTCCCAACGGACGGATTCCAGCGATTTGTACAGTTCCGGATAAAGCATGGTGTTCATTGTCCACCCCTGATGCCACTTATGCGACGTTATATCTAAGATCTTCGGCACGAGCGTGCGGCGCGAATTGCTGCACGCAAGCAGCCAAGCTTTCAATTTTACGCGGGATTGCGACGGCCAAAGACGAAAACCGACAATGAAGCGCCAGATAATGGCGCGCGGTACGCCTTGCGCTCCGCGTAAACACTGCACTTACGTGCAATGTTGCGTTGTCAGCGTCTTTTCTACCGTGGGTGAGGAGCGAGTCCTGTGCCTGAGGTATGTTCGATCGGCAGGCGCGTGTGCTGCCCGAGGCGTTGTTCCGCAGATGATGCCTGCCGCTGCCGACTGTCATGTGACATGGTCGAGGCTCGCCGCAATTGCGCCGAGCCCTGCGTCAGCGGCGTTCGCCGATCATAGCACGGCGGATTGACGCCACTCGGCCACTGTTTCGTCGATAGGTCCAAGTCCAGGGAGGTGGTCGACGCCTTCCTGAAACTTGCGACGCAATGCAGGACTGCTACCGCCGACCCAAATGCGCACGTTTGGTGGAAGCATGTTGCGCAGGTCCGTTACGCCATTGGCGATGGACTGCGCCGGAAGCACGGCCGAAAACGACAGCGCCACGATATCGATGTCATGCATCTTCACCGCTTCGACGATATCGGTGAGCGGTGTCTGCAGGCCGAGCTGCATGCAGTCGCATTCAGACAGAGTAAACATGGCCTCCGCCATCAGAATGCCAAGCCCGTGACCTTCGCCCGACAAAGTGGTGAGCAGCACGCGCGGGCGTCCGCCACGTCCGCGCAGCGCATCGGAGAGCGGTCGAATCAGGGAGCGCAGAGTGCTTTGAATCGCTTCGCTGAAGAGGTGCTCGTGATACACCTGCAGCGTACCCGCCGCCCACGCATTGCCGACGCGAGCCGCGAGCGGCGCCGCCACGTCCACGACGAAACGTTCCAAACCGTCGCGGGTCGCGCGCTTCAGGAGCAGAAAGCGGAACTCGTCGTAGGCGCCCGAGCGCAGCAGCGAAACCATGTGATCGAGTTCGACGTCCGGCGCATCCTGTCCCACACCCGACGACTGCGCCAGTTCCTGCAGTGCTTCGACTGGTTGCACGAGAACCTTGCTCGGCCGATGCCCCGCATCCAGCAGACGTTTGACAAGCCGCAGCTTGGATACCTGCTCTTGCGGATACAGGCGTTCGCCACCGGCTGAACGCATGGGTTGCGGAAAGCCGTAGCGGCGCTCCCAAACGCGCAAGGTGTCTTTTGTCAGACCTATTTCCTGCGCGATTGCACCAATACCAACGCCAGATACCGCGAATTCAGCCGAATGGCTGTAGGACGATCTTTCGGATGACGCCGTCCCGTCGGGCACCCGTTCGAATTCTTGCTCAGATTGATTTGTCATGGACAATTCGGATTGAAAGCGAACACACGTACCCTCGCACAAGGCGTTCCCGGCAACGCGGTTGGACAAAACCTTCCGAACAACCATCCAATCATAGACAAAAACTAGTCCGATCAGCGGCGTCGCGATTGCGGGGAACGAACGATTGCCATACAACGAACCGCCCGCGATACGTCCGGGCGGACTGTTGCGCTATTGGATATACGGAGTGAGTTGGCGTTTGGACGCACGCCGAGCGTTAAAAGTGGAATCGGGCAGAGCATACGAGGAACTTGCCCGAAAGCAAAAATAAGCCGGAGGAATGTGTGTGCCCCCGGCGGCTAGCTCGACTACTCTGCTTTCTTACGCGGCGCGGCTTTCCTTGCGGGCGCTTTCTTCGCGGCGGTATCGGACGCCTTGTCGCCGTTATCGGAGTCGGATGTCGAGGACGCCGCGGCGTCACCGGATTCCGGCTGTACACCCGGCGCGCCCGTCATGCCGGGCTGCATCATGGCGAGATGCGCCAGTTGGTTGAACTGCGATTGCAGCACGTTCCACCAGCCGCTCGGGTCGAACCCGGGCGGCAGCGCGGCATCCGCATTGGCTTCTTCCGACTCCTCGCTCGACGCCGCCGGTTGCGCGGCCGTTTGTGGCGGAGGCGTTTCCTTCGCCGCGCCGGTCATCGGCCAGCCGGCTGCAGACTTCGGCTTCTCGGCAGGCGCTTGCTTGCCTTCCATCGACGTCTGCGCGTACGCGCCGAACGCACGCAACGTGGCGAGTGTCGCCCGCTGCACTTCTAGCGCCTGAATCGCCGATTGCAGCATGCTGAGGTTGAGCTTCAGCCACTGCTCGACCGCGCGCATGTCGGTCACGCGCTTGTCGAGTTCCTCGATGTTGGTGAGCGGCGCCATCATGTCGGACATCGCCGAAAGCGACGGACCCATGCCCTGACCGCCGCCCTGCATCGCGGCGGCGAACGGATTCAGGCGCATCAGCTCCCACATCTTGCCCATCATGTCGGCCTGGCCGAATCCGGGAAAACCGGGCATCGTGAATGGCGAGTTGCCGCCGGCGTTGTCGGTCATTGTTCTCTCCTCAGCAAGGTGTTCGGGTGCCCCGATTCAGAACGGCGCGCCGCCGGGGAAGTCCGGCGCGCGACGCTCTCGCAACGAGCGCATGCCTTCGTGCACGTCTGGTCCTGCAAAACCCATGAATTCGAGCGCGAGGGACGTATCGAATGTGGGTCCCGCCGAGCGCAGCCAGTTGTTCAGCGCGTACTTGGTCCAGCGGATCGCGGTCTGCGAGCCATGCGCGAGTCGGTTCGCAACTTCGAGCGCCTTCGGCATCAAGTCGCTTTCCTCGACCGCGAGCGACACGAGCCCGATGCGTTCCGCTTCCTCGCCGCTCACCGGCTCGCATAGCAACAGATAGTACTTGGCCTTGGCCATGCCGCACAGCAGCGGCCAGACGATGGCCGCGTGATCGCCCGCTGCAACGCCCAGGCGCGTATGGCCGTCGATGATGCGCGCCGTCTTCGATGCGATCGAAATATCCGCGAGCAAACCCGCGACGAGTCCCGCGCCGACGGCCGGACCATGCATGGCGGAAACGATAGGCTTGCTGCAGTTGATCACGTTGTACACGAGATCGCGCGCCTCGCGCCACACGCGGGCGCGCACGTCGAAGTCGTTGGCCATTTCCTCGACGAGCCCGAGATCGCCGCCCGCCGAAAAGCCCTTGCCTTCGCCGCGAATCAGCGCGACGCGCGTGTCGGGATCGCGGTCGATATCGCGCCAGATTTCCGCGAGTTCGCGATGCATGTTGGCATCGGCGGTAGAGAGGCCGCTTTTGTTCGCGCCCGCGCCGGGCATCACGACTTCGAGCACGCCATCCGCATGGCTGCGCAGTTCGAGCGAGCGGTAATTCGAGTACAGGGCAAGGTCGGTCATGTCGATGTCAGGTTGCGTTCAGCGCGGCTGATAGATCCATTTGCCGTCGCGAATCTCGACCATCACGCGCGCGCGTTGATCGAGACCGATGTGATCGTTGGGCGTCATGTTGACCTGCCCGTTGGTATCGGCGAACTGCTTCGTGCTTTCGAGCGCGTCGCGCAGCGCGGCGCGAAACGCGGGCGTGCCGGGCGCGCCCGCTTTCAACGCGATGGGCACGGCGCGATCGAGCAGCATGCCCGCATCCCACGCATACGAGCCGAACGCGGAGACCGAGCCCGCGCCCTGCTTCGTTTCGTACAGTTTGATGTAGTCGAGCGCGAGGCGCTTCGCCGGATGATCGTCGGGCAACTGGGCGGCGACGAGCACCGGGCTCGCAGGCAGAAAGGTGCCGTTGCAGTCCGTGCCACACACGCGCAGGAAATCGCGATTACCCACGCCGTGGTTGTGATAGACCTTGCCCTTGAAGCCGCGCTGCGCGAGCGTCTTGGGTGGCAAGGCGGCAGGCGTGCCGGCCGCGCCGACGACCACGGCATCAGGCTTCGCCGCAAGAATCTTGAGAATCTGGCCGGTCACGCTCGGGTCGGTGCGATTGAACCGCTCGTTGGCCACGACTTCGATCTTGTGGATCTGCGCGAACTTCGCGACTTCCGCGTAGAAGGTTTCGCCGAGCGCGTCTGCCTGGCCGATGAACGCAATCGTCTTCACGCCGTGATTGCTCGCGTGTTCCGCAATGGCCGATGCCATCATCGCGTCGGTCTGCGGCGTCTTGAAGACCCAGCGCCGCTTGTCGTCCACGGGCTCGATGATCTTCGCCGATGAAGCGAGCGAGATCATCGGCGTCTGACCTTGCGACACGACATCGATCATGGCGAGCGAGTTCGGCGTGATCGACGAACCGATGATCGCGTCGACTTGTTCTTCGCTGATTAGCTTCTTCGTGGTCTGCACCGCTTGCGTGGTGTCGGACGCGTCGTCGAGCACGATGTAGTCGACCGCTCGGCCGCCCATTTCCTTGGGCAGAAGCGCGACGGTTTCCCGAGCCGGAATGCCGAGCGATGCAGCCGGCCCCGTCAGCGAGAGCACGAGACCGATCTTCACGTGCGGCGTCTGCGCGATGGCCCCAGTCGTCATGAACACCGAGGCGAATGCCAGCGCCGCCGCCATCCTCCACTTGCCTTTGCGCATGGAACGTCTCCTTGTTGTTTTATTCGCGCTTTAGTTCGAACTTCATTCACGCCGCAGCGCCCGGCAAGTGTAAGACGGCAAAGACTCGCGACGCATCGGGCTAAACCCCGCCGCGCGCTCGGTGCCTTAGTGCTCCAGTTGCGTCACGGCCTGATCGATCGCGCCGAAAATGGACTTGCCGCGCTCGTCGAACATCTCGATCTTCACGCTGTCGCCGAACTTCATGAACTCCGTCTCTGCCGCGCCGTGCTCGATGACTTCGAGGCAGCGCTTCTCCGCGATACAGCAGTAGCCGCGCTGCGCGTCCTTGTTGGAGATGGTGCCCGAGCCGACGATGGACCCCGCGCGCAGGTTGCGCGTCTTTGCCGCGTGCGCGATCAACTGGCCGAAGTGGAAGACCATGTCGACGCCGCACTCCGGCTGACCGACCTTCTTGCCGTTCCAGTGCACGATCATCGGGCGATGCACGCGGCCTTCGCTCCAGGCGTCGCCGAGTTCGTCGGGCGTGACGGCCACGGGCGCGAACGCGCTCGCGGGCTTGCTCTGAAAGAAGCCGAAGCCTTTCGCCAGTTCGGGCGGAATCAGATTGCGCAACGACACATCGTTGACGAGCATCAGCAAGCGCACGCTCTTCAACGCTTCATCGGGCGTGGGCGCCATAGGGACATCCGACGTGATGACCGCCACTTCCGCTTCGAAGTCGATGCCGAACGATTCGGAGGCGCACACGATATCGTCCGTCGGCCCGATGAAATCGTCGCTACCGCCCTGATACATCAACGGATCGGTCCAGAACTCGGGCGGCATTTCCGCGCCGCGCGCGCGCCGCACGAGTTCGACGTGATTCACGTAGGCCGAGCCGTCCGCCCACTGGAAGGCGCGCGGCAGCGGCGCCATGCAGGCTTTGGGATCGAACGTGAAGCTATTGCGTGCGCGCGATTGATTCAGCGCTTCGTAGACGTCCATGAGTTGCGGCGCATAGAAGGCCCAGTCGTCGAGCGCGCGTTGCAGCGTCGAGACGATTCCATCGGCGATGGCCGCGGTGCGCAAGTCGCGCGAGACGACGACGAGTTGGCCGTCGCGCGTGCCGTCTTTCAGCGTGGCGAGTTTCATAGAGCGAAGGGTAAGCCGTGATGACGTTAAGGAAAATCTATTTTACGATGGTGAATCGCCGGTCGATGAGTCGGCCATTCGGCATAAGCCCTTTTACGCGCTCCAGATGGATGAATCCCAGGACGAAGACCTCGTCGACACCGCTTCAGAAAAAACCCGCTCGGGCATCCAATCGATCGAAGTCGGCTTTCGTCTGCTCGACGTGCTCACCAACGAACCGCGTGCCATGATGTTGCGCGATCTTGCGCAGCGGGCCGGCATGAGCCCGGCGAAGGCGCATCGCTATCTGGTGAGCTTCGTGCGGCTTGGGCTGGCATCGCAAGATCCTTTGTCGGGGCGCTACGAGCTCGGCGGCTTCGCCTTGCAGATGGGACTGGCACGCCTTGCACGCGTCGATGGCGTGAAGCTCGCGCGTCTGGCGCTTGCGCAATTGCGCGACAGGCTGGATCAGACGGTCGGCATCGCCGTGTGGGGCAATCAGGGGCCGACCGTCGTGCACTGGATGGAATCGAGCTATCCGGCGAAGGCATCGCTCAAGCTCGGCGACGTCATGCCGCTGCTTTCGTCGGCAACTGGTCTGCTGTTCGCGGCTTACCTGCCGCGCAGCAAGACGCAGGCGATGCTCGCGCGTGAACTCGCCACCACGAAGAAAACGCTCGCGGATGTCGAGCCGCTTCTCGCCGGTGTGCGCGAACATGGCGCGGCGCGCGTGGAAGGCATGCTGTTGCCATCGATTCATGCATTCTGCACGCCGGTTTTCGATTCGACGGGCGAACTCGCACTGGGTTTGATCGCACTGGGTCACGAAGGCGCGTTCGACACGCGCTGGGGCGGTGAAATCGATTCCGCGCTGCGTGAATGCGCGCGCGGTTTGTCGTATGAGCTGGGTTATGCGGAAGACGAGCGCTCGCTTTGACGCGTTTTGTAAAAGCTTCGCGTGCGAGGCGCATTCAAGGAACATCGTTTCGTTCAAATGTGTCGAAAACGTTCCTCGTGTTCCGTAACACGCGCCTTTCCGTCGCTTCGTTCAATGCCACTTTTCCCGTTTCGCCGTCGAAGTACTGCTTTCGCATCCGGCGAGCCATCCGATGCCGAAAACCCCCCGCGCCGCTGGGGCCGCTGGGCGCTGGTCATTCTGATCGTCGTGTGTCTGCACTTGGGCGCGATGCGCTGGGTTGGCCGTGCGCAACGGCCGGTTAATCCGCCGCCGGAAAACCCACCCGTGCAGGTCGAACTGTTGACACAGAAACCGGTTGCGCCGCCTGCGCCACAGCCTCCCACGCCTGCACAGACGCCCGTCAGCCCTGCACCGACGAAGGCTGTCGAACCACCGAAGCCCACACCCCAGCCGAAACCAGCCGCACCGGCGCCAACTCCCACACCTTCAACAACACCCGCGCCGCCTGTCACCCCAGTCGTTGCCGATGACGACGCCGCCCAAGCACAAGCCGCCGCGATTGCAGCCGCTTCTGCCGCTTCTGCCGCTTCTGCATCCGCGCAAGCTGCCGTGCCTGCATCGCAGCCAGTCGTCGCATCCGGCGACAAATTCAGCGTGCCGCCATCCGGCGAGCTTCGTTACGACACGCTCGTGAACGGCGTCATGAATCAGACCGGCACCATTCACTGGACGAACGTTGGACAGCATTACGAGATGGTCGTTTCCATTCCGCTGCCCTTCGTCGGTCCATACGTCTATT
Source organism: Caballeronia sp. GAWG1-1 (assembly GCF_023631465.1). Taxonomy (NCBI): domain Bacteria; kingdom Pseudomonadati; phylum Pseudomonadota; class Betaproteobacteria; order Burkholderiales; family Burkholderiaceae; genus Caballeronia; species Caballeronia sp. GAWG1-1. The sequence goes on along the minus strand of NZ_JALQDB010000002.1, from coordinate 122,714 downwards.
CGAGCAAAGGTCACATCGATACCTTCGGCATCGCGCCGGACCAGTATTCCGAACAACGCGGCCGCCGCGCCGCCGATATCGCCGTGTTCAATCGCGAGACCAGACAGATCGTCTATACGCGTACGCCCAATAGCCAGCCGCTCGCCGATGGTGCGCAGGACCGCTTCAGCGTGGTCATGCAATTGTCCAGTCTGGTGCGCGGATCGCCCGATCAATACAAGCCTGGCGTGACGCGCCAGTTCAGCGTCGCCGATAACGACAGCAACGAAGTCTGGGCACTCGAAACCGTCGGCGACGAAAACGTGCAGTCGCGCGGCGGATTCACCACGGCGCGCCACTTCACGCGCCTGCCGCGCCGCGAAGGGGACAAACGCAAGCTCGACATCTGGCTCGCGCCCGCGCTCGGCTGGCTGCCTGTGCGTATCCTGCAAACCGAACCGAATGGCATGCAGATCGAAATGCTATGGGCGGATAAATTGGAAATAGCTCCCGATGCGCGCTAAGACGACGATTCAGGCATGCCGGATGCGTATGAAGAATCCGCGTCACGGCAATGCAGTGGCCCGGACCTCGAACTGACACCGCTGTGCGCACGAAAAACGGAGACAGCAGCGCAAACCGCATTCTCCACGGAGCCGATATGCAGTTGACGATCAATGGCATCGACACACGGTATGTTCTCGACAACGAAGGCGGCGGCCCGACGCTCACCTTCATCCACCAACTTGGAGGCGATCTCTCGGTGTGGGACCAGATGGCGGGATACTTCCGTCATGGCTACAACGTGTTGCGTTATGACCTGCGCGGACATGGAAGGACTGCGGTATCGCAGGACGCGTTCAGTATCAGGGACCTCGCCGATGACCTGGCCGAATTGCTCGACAAGCTCGGCGCAAAGACCACGCACCTTGTGGGCTTATCCATTGGCGGCATGGTCGCGCAGACGTTTGCGATCAACCATGCGGATAAAGTGGATTCGCTGACGGTCGTCGGTGCGCCGGCGTTTATTCCAGAAGAAGCGCAGCCTACCTTTCGTCAACGGGCAGCTTCCGTGCGCGAAAACGGCGTAGCGAGTATGGTGGATGCAACGCTCGAACGCTGGCTGACGCCGCAATTTCGCAAGGCGCATCCGGAAGTGGTCGAGCAAATTGGCGAAACGATTGCGCAAACGCCCGTCGAAGGTTTCGCCCGCGCGGCTGAAGCAATCAGCCGTTTCAACGTCCGGGACAAGCTTGCAGCCATCGACAAACCCACGCTGGTAATTGCCGGCGAGCACGACAGTGGCACGCCACATGCTGCATCTCAGGTGATTGCCGATACCGTACCAGGCGCGCGATTCGAACTACTCAACGCAGCGCACCTAAGCCCGGTCGAGGAGTCGCAACGGTTTTGCGCATTGTTGAATGACGTCTTGCGCACGTCCGCGTCATAAGCTTTTCGCGTCAAAAGCTTCACAAGAAAGCCTCGATAAACCGGCATCACGTCGAGGCCACCCCTTGAATTCCCACCCGAGCGCTCCAATTACGGTGCAGGATTGCCAGGAGCAACAGGAATAAGGAGTGTCGCCATGCAAATGATCTACAACAGCCCTAACTATTGCGTCGTCGAGTTCCCGCCGCAGGACAATCATCTCGCGATGATGTCGGGCGGCTATGAGATCGTCGACAAAAATACGCAGCGGGAAATCTTCATCGACGGTGCGCTTGCCGCCAAGTTTCGCGAGCACGTGCAGAAACTGATCGAAGAAGAACCGTCGCTCGAAGACGTCGATGAATTCCTCGGTCAGTTCGATATCTTGATGAATCAGCCGGTGGTGCTCCACTGAAACTCGACTGCGCGCGCGGTTGAGTGCCGCGTCGCGCCCGCTCCAGCAGCGGTGATCACGGCAGCATGCGACACGAAAGACCCCGTCCGGGCAACCAGACGGGGTTTTTTTTTGCATCGGCGCCATGTCCGCGAGCGCTCCCGCACACGGCGATCGAGCCGCGCTGCGGCTACAATGCAGACTATTTCACATTGGTGCAGGGCCCGTCCGTCATGAACCAGAACGCCACATCCAAAGCTCCTTCGCGCGTCTACACGCGCGGCGCCGCGCTCCCCGCGCTCTTGCAGAAACGCATCCTCATCCTGGATGGCGCGATGGGCACGATGATCCAGCGCTACAAGCTCGACGAAACCGCGTACCGTGGCGAGCGCTTCAAGGACTACGCACGCGACATCAAAGGCAACAACGAACTGCTTTCGATCACGCAGCCGCAGATCATCCGCGAGATTCACGACAAGTATCTGGCGGCGGGCGCGGACATCATCGAGACGAATACGTTTGGCGCGACACGCGTGGCGCAGGCCGACTACGGCATGGAAGACCTGGCTATCGAGATGAACGTCGAGTCGGCGAAGCTCGCGCGTGCCGCCTGCGATGCCTTCTCCACGCCCGACAAGCCGCGCTTCGTGGCTGGCGCGATCGGACCGACGCCCAAGACCGCAAGCATCTCGCCCGACGTGAACGATCCCGGCGCGCGCAACGTGACCTTCGACGAATTGCGCGAGGCTTATTACGATCAGGCGAAGGCGTTGCTCGACGCGGGCTGCGATCTGTTCCTTGTCGAGACCATCTTCGACACCTTGAACGCGAAAGCCGCGCTTTTCGCGCTCGACGAGCTGTTCGAGGACACGGGCGAACTCCTGCCGATCATGATCTCGGGCACGGTAACGGATGCGTCGGGCCGCATCTTGTCGGGACAGACGGTCGAAGCGTTCTGGAACTCGCTGCGTCATGCGAAGCCGCTGACTTTCGGCCTCAACTGCGCACTGGGCGCGGCGCTGATGCGTCCGTATATCGCCGAATTGGCGAAGCTCTGCGATACCTACGTTTCGTGCTATCCGAACGCGGGCCTGCCGAATCCGATGAGCGATACGGGCTTCGACGAGACACCGGATGTGACCTCGGGCTTGCTGAAGGAGTTTGCGCAGGCGGGGCTCGTGAACCTTGCGGGCGGTTGCTGCGGGACGACGCCGGAGCACATTGCGGAGATCGCGAAGGCGCTTGCCGAGGTGAAGCCGCGCGCGTTTCCTTCGCAGTATCGCGACGCTGCTTGACGACGATACCGACATCGACCGACGACAAGATAAAAGACACCATGACCGACCACACCATGCGCCTTTCCGGCCTCGAGCCATTCAACGTCACCGACAGCTCGCTCTTCATCAACGTCGGCGAGCGCACGAACGTGACCGGCTCGAAGGCGTTCGCGCGCATGATCCTGAACGGCCAGTTCGATGAAGCGCTCGCCGTCGCGCGTCAGCAGGTCGAGAACGGCGCGCAGGTCATCGACATCAACATGGACGAGGCCATGCTCGATTCGAAAGCCGCCATGGTGCGCTTTCTGAATCTGATCGCCTCTGAGCCGGATATCGCGCGTGTGCCGATCATGATCGACTCGTCGAAGTTCGAGGTGATCGAAGCCGGTCTCAAATGCGTGCAAGGCAAGGCTATCGTCAACTCGATCTCGCTCAAGGAAGGCGAGGACGCGTTCCGTCATCACGCGAACCTGATCCGTCGCTACGGCGCGGCATCCGTGGTCATGGCCTTCGACGAGCAAGGGCAAGCCGATACCTTCGAGCGCAAGACGCAAATCTGCAAGCGCTCCTACGACATCCTCGTGAACGAAGTGGGCTTCGAGCCCGAGGACATCATCTTCGATCCGAACATCTTCGCTATCGCGACGGGCATCGAAGAGCACAACAACTACGCGGTCGATTTCATCAACGCCACGCGCTGGATCAAACAAAATCTGCCGCACGCCAAGGTGAGCGGCGGCGTGTCGAACGTGTCGTTCTCGTTTCGCGGCAACGACCCCGTGCGCGAAGCCATCCATACCGTGTTCCTCTACCACGCCATTCAGGCGGGCATGGACATGGGCATCGTCAACGCGGGCCAGCTCGGCGTTTATGCCGATCTCGACGCCGAGTTGCGCGAACGCGTGGAAGACGTCGTGCTCAATCGTCGCGACGACGGCACCGACCGTCTGCTCGAAGTCGCCGACAAGTTCAAGACCGGCGCGGCAAAAAAGGAGGAGAACCTCGAATGGCGTAATCAGCCGGTCGAGGCGCGTCTGTCGCATGCGCTCGTGCACGGCATCACGAACTTCATCGTCGAAGATACGGAAGAAGTGCGCGCGAAGATCGAGAAGGCAGGCGGCCGGCCGATCAACGTGATCGAAGGGCCGCTCATGGACGGCATGAATGTCGTCGGCGACCTGTTCGGCGCGGGCAAGATGTTCCTGCCGCAAGTGGTCAAGTCCGCACGCGTGATGAAGCAGGCGGTTGCGCATCTCATTCCGTTCATCGAAGAAGAAAAGAAGCGTCTCGCCGATGCAGGCGCCGACGTGCGCCCGAAGGGCAAGATCGTCATCGCGACCGTGAAGGGCGACGTGCACGACATCGGCAAGAACATCGTCTCGGTCGTGCTCCAGTGCAACAACTTCGAAGTGGTCAACATGGGCGTGATGGTGCCCTGCGCGACCATCCTGCAAAAGGCGAAGGAAGAAGGCGCGGATATCATCGGGCTCTCGGGACTCATTACGCCGAGTCTCGAGGAGATGGCGTACGTCGCGTCCGAAATGCAGCGCGACGACTACTTCCGTGGCAAGCAGACGCCGCTTCTGATCGGCGGCGCGACGACTTCGCGCGTGCACACCGCCGTGAAGATCGCGCCGCATTACGAAGGGCCGGTGGTGTATGTGCCGGATGCGTCGCGTTCGGTCTCGGTGGCGTCGAGCCTGCTGTCGGACGAGGGTGCGGCGAAGTATCTCGACGACCTGAAGACCGACTACGACCGCATCCGCACGCAACACGCGAACAAGAAGGCGCTGCCCATGGTCACTTACGACCAGGCGCGGGCCAACAAAACGAAGATCGACTGGAGCGCGTATCGGCCGAAGAAGCCGGGCTTCATCGGGCGGCGCGTGTTCAAGAATTACGATCTAGCCGAGTTGGCGACTTATATCGACTGGGCGCCGTTCTTTCAGACATGGGATCTCGCGGGCCCCTACCCCGCGATTCTCAACGATGAAATCGTCGGCGAATCGGCGCGGCGCGTGTTCTCGGACGGCAAGTCCATGCTCTCGCGCATCATCCAGGGCCGCTGGCTTCAGGCGAACGGCGTGGTCATGCTGCTGCCCGCGAACACCGTGAACGACGACGACATCGAAATCTACACGGACGACTCACGCTCGCAAGTCGCAATGACATGGCGCAATCTGCGTCAACAAAGCGTGCGTCCGATTGTCGATGGCGTGCAGCGGCCAAATCGCTCGCTTGCCGACTTCATCGCGCCGAAAGATTCCGGCGTGGCGGACTACATCGGCATGTTCGCGGTGACGGCGGGCCTTGGCGTCGACAAGAAGGAAAAGCAGTTCGAAGCCGATCACGACGACTACAGCGCAATCATGCTGAAGGCGCTGGCCGACCGTTTCGCCGAAGCATTCGCCGAAGCACTGCACGCGCGCGTGCGTCGCGATCTGTGGGGCTATGCGGCAAACGAAACGCTGGACAACGAATCGCTCATCGCGGAAAAATACGCCGGCATTCGCCCGGCGCCGGGTTATCCGGCGTGCCCGGATCACCTCGTCAAGCGCGATATGTTCGAAGTACTTCAGGCAGGCGAAATCGGCATGAGCGTGACGGAGTCGCTTGCCATGTTGCCGGCCGCGAGCGTGTCGGGTTTCTATCTCGCGCACCCGGAGAGCACATATTTTTCGGTGGGCAAGATCGGCGACGACCAACTTGCGAGTTTCGCCGAACGCATGGCGATCTCGAACGCGGATGCGGAACGCGCCCTCGCGTCGCAGCGCTAATGCTGCAAAACAACATATGCAATCTGTGATAACGAAAAAAATGCACGCTATCGGCGGGAAAATTTTGATTTCCGTAGACTTGTAGCCGCGATAGGTCGTCACCACGACGGCCACGCATTTCTTTTCGTCACGGAGAAAGTCGCATGAAGAAGATGACGTCCGCCGTAACCGTAGCGCTTGCGGCAGCCGTACTTGCAGCATCGAGTTCGGCTGCGTTCGCGCAGGCCAGCACCACCACGGCGTCTTCGTACTCGCCGCCCGTTACCGAGCACAAGAAGAAGCCGAAGAAGCCCAAGAAGCCGAGAGCGTCCGCCAAACCTGCTCCGGCGGAAGGCGGTCAGTCGCAGTAAGCGGAAGCATCGCGACTCAGCCGTCTGACGTTATGTCCGCTGCAAAGTAAAAACCCGCATCGTCGCCGATGCGGGTTTTTTTATTCGCCAATGCAAACGAACGTTCAGACGCCCCAGAGAATGTCCGTATGCTCTTTCTGCGCAAGACGCAGCATGTCGAGAAACGGATAAGCGCGTTGCGCAAGCCCGATGGGAATCTCGTGCGGTTCGTGACCGTCCTCGCCTTCGTGGAAGTGGCCGTCGTGCTCGGCGCGCTCTTTCTTGTCCGTCGACACGGCGGCTTCGAGTTTTTCGATAGCCGCAGGCAGTTCGTCGTGAGTGATGACGCCCCGTTCGTTCAGCTGTTTACCAATGATGCCAAGCAGATACTCGGCGAGGTTTTGCAGCATCATGACGTCCGGAGCCGCGCTGGTTTTGAAAGTGATCAGCATGGTTAGGTCCTTTTCTTTATGTTGATATGCAGCTTTGGAAGCTGCACGATATTGCCGCGAGTCGCGCCGACTGCCCGGTATGCACCCTGATTCGACATATTAGCACCTGCTAAAATCCCGCTTTACGCGTAGTTTGATTCCCGCGGCCTGTCGAGGCCTCTTACGGCCGGACCAGCATCGCGTCGCGCATCCGCGCGCACCGCCCTCGCCTACGCCACACCACATCGGACTCGCTCCACTGGATCATTTTCAGCATGCTGCCCGCACACAAAGAAACCCTAGAAACGCTCCTCACCGACGCGGTCAAGCAGGTCGCGCAAGCCACGCAGGGCGCGACTGAAGCGGCCTTCGTCGCGCCGACCATCGTGCTCGAACGACCGAAGGTCGCGGCGCATGGCGATGTCGCCTCGAACGTGGCGATGCAACTCGCCAAGCCACTGCGCGCCAATCCGCGTCAGCTTGCGCAACAAATCGTCGATGCGCTACTCGGCAACGCAGCAGCCAAGGGGCTCGTGGAAGGCGCGGAAGTCGCGGGTCCGGGCTTCATCAATCTGCGACTCGCGGCAACGGCGAAGCAAGCCGTGATCCCGGCCGTGCTGTCCGAAGGCGCCGCATACGGCGACTCGCGGCGCGATGCAGGCAAGCAAGTGTTGATCGAATTCGTCTCCGCGAACCCGACCGGACCGCTGCACGTCGGTCATGGACGTCAGGCCGCGCTCGGCGACGCGCTCTCGAACCTGCTCGGCACGCAAGGTTACGCGGTGCATCGCGAGTTCTATTACAACGACGCGGGCGTGCAGATTGGCAACCTCGCCATCTCGACGCAAGCGCGTGCGCGCGGCTTCAAGCCAGGCGACGCCGAGTGGCCGGAAGCGGCGTACAACGGCGAATACATTGCCGATATCGCGCGTGATTACCTGGCGGGCGCAACCGTTGCGGCGAAAGATGGCGAGCCGGTCAAGGGCGTGGGCGATGTCGAGAATCTCGAAGCCATCCGCAGCTTCGCGGTCGCTTATCTGCGTCACGAACAGGACATGGATCTGACCGCGTTCGGCGTGAAGTTCGATCAGTTCTATCTGGAGTCGTCGCTGTACAAGGAAGGACGCGTCGAGCAGACCGTCGAGGCGCTCGTGGCTGCCGGCAAGACCTATGAGCAAGAGGGCGCATTGTGGCTGCGCACCACCGACGACGGCGACGACAAAGACCGCGTCATGCGCAAGACCGACGGCACCTACACCTACTTCGTGCCGGACGTGGCGTATCACGTCGCCAAGTGGCAGCGCGGCTTCACCAAGGTCATCAACGTGCAGGGCTCGGACCACCACGGCACCATCGCGCGGGTTCGCGCGGGGCTGCAAGGGCTCGGCATCGGTATTCCGAAAGGCTACCCCGACTACGTGCTGCACAAGATGGTCACCGTCATGCGCGACGGGCAGGAAGTCAAGATCAGCAAGCGCGCCGGAAGCTACGTGACCGTGCGCGATCTGATCGAATGGTCGGGCGGCATGACGCCCGGCAACGAAGCCGCGCCCGATCAACTGGACGAAGACACCATCCGCCGCGGCCGCGACGCCGTGCGCTTCTTCCTCATTTCGCGCAAGGCAGATACCGAATTCGTCTTCGATATCGACCTCGCGCTCAAGCAGAACGACGAAAATCCGGTCTATTACGTGCAGTACGCCCACGCGCGTATCAGCACGATTCTCAACGACTGGAAGGAGCGCTACGGCGGCGATCTGGCTCAAGCCGCGCACGCCGATCTCGAGCCGCTGTCGAGTCCGCGCGCCATGGCGTTGCTCAACAAGCTTGCCGAGTATCCGGAAATGCTCGCGCACGCCGCCGAAGAACTGGCGCCGCATGCCGTCGCTTTCTATTTGCGCGACCTCGCTGGCGAATTTCACTCGTTCTACAATGCGGAGCGCGTGCTCGTGGACGAACAAAAGGAACGCGACGCGCGCATCGCGCTGCTTGCCGCAACGCGTCAGGTGCTCGCCAACGGTCTCGCGACCATCGGCGTGTCGGCTCCCGAAAAGATGTAATGGTCAGAAGACGTCCGTCGCGCCGAAAACACGACTTTCGACGCGCGCGGACGGCTGCCTGGCGCGGACTTGGCTTTAAGCCACCGTTATAATCGTCGGCCAACTCGAAGACTTTTTGCAGGTGATTCATACGATGGCAAAACCACGTCGCACGTCGAAGCAGTCGCAGTCGAAGCAAACCGGGGGTACTTTTCTCGGCATCGTGCTGGGCCTGATCGTCGGGCTCGCGATCGCCGTGATCGTCGCGCTATATATCACCCGCGCGCCAACGCCGTTCGTGGCGAAGGTTGCGCCGCCGCCCTCCGACACCAATTCCGCGCCCGCCGCGCAGCCTTACGATCCGAACCGTCCGCTGCAAGGCAAGACGCCTGGGCAGGCCGTGCCGCAAGCCGCGCAACCCACGCCGCCCAATACCGCGCCGGGCCAGAGCACCAATCAGACGCAATCGTCGGGCATTCTGGACGAACCGCAGATCGTCGAAGTGCCGCCTTCCGGTTCGGCCGCGTCCACGCCGAGGAACGGCAACGCCGCGAATCCGAAGACGCCCGACAACGCGACGAGTTCCGCCGCCGCCACGCCCAAGCCGAGCTCGACGACGGGCACGGCCAAGACCACGCCGCCCGCTCCTGGCGACGTCAACACGGGTTACTTCCTGCAGGTCGGCGCGTACAAGACTCAGGCCGACGCGGAACAGCAGCGCGCGCGGCTCGGCTTCCAGGGTTTCGAATCGAAGGTGACGCAGCGCGACGCGGGCGGCGTGACGTACTATCGCGTGCGCGTCGGCCCGTTCGCGAAGTTCGAGGACATGAACACGGCACGCCAGCGTCTGTCCGATGCAGGCGTCGATACCGCCGTCATCCGGTTCTCGAAACAATGACGGGCGTGGCCCGCGTCGTAACCAACGCGATGCGGGCCGACTTTAAGCTCGGCTTAAGCGTCGTATGTCCCACTTATGGACCTTCTGTGCTTCCTCTCAAATCATGAAAAAACTGCTTAGCGCCCTCGCTCTTTCTTTCGGCATCGCGGCTCTTTCGCTGAGTGCGGCCAATGTCGCATCGGCGGCGCCCGTTTCGGGCAAGGACTATACGGTGCTTTCGGCGCCTCAACCGGTCGGCGCGCCCGCGGGCAAGGTCGAAGTCATCGAATTCTTCTGGTACGGCTGCCCGCATTGCAACGAATTCGAGCCGTACATCGAGACGTGGGAAAAGAAGCAAGGACCGGACGTGGTGTTCAAGCGCGTGCCGGTTGCCTTCCGCGACGACTTCATCCCGCACTCGAAGATGTATCACGCGCTCGTCGCGCTGGGCGTCGCGGAGAAGGTCACGCCGGCCGTGTTCAACGAGATCCACGTGAAGAAGAACTATCTGCTGACGCCCGAGGCGCAGGCGACCTTCCTTGCGACGCAGGGCATCGACAAGAAGAAGTACATGGACGCGTATAACTCGTTCTCGACGCAAAGCGACATCAAGCGCGACGCCAAGTTGCTGCAGGACTACAAGATCGACGGCGTGCCTACCGTCATCGTGCAGGGCAAGTACGTCACGGGTCCGGCCGCGACCAACAGTCTGCAAGGCACGACCGACGTGATGGACTTTCTCGTTCAGCAAGTTCGCGACAAGAAGATGTAATTGACACGGGCCGGCATGAACGCAGTTCGTCTCAAGGTTTTCCTGACCGGCGCGTCGAGTGGCATCGGCCTCGCTTTAGCCGAAGAGTATGTCAAGCGCGGGGCCGTACTCGGCCTCGTCGCCCGTCGCGTCGATTCCCTCGCGGCATTCGCCGCCCGCCATCCGCAAGCCTCCATCTCGATCTACCCCGCCGACGTGCGCAACGCGAACGCGCTTGCCGATGCCGCGCGCCTTTTCATCGAAGAACACGGTCCCGCCGATATCGTGATCGCCAATGCAGGCGTAAGCCGTGGCGCCCTCACCGGCCACGGCGATCTCGAAGCCTTCCGCGCCGTCATGGACACCAACTATTTCGGCATGGTGGCCACGTTCGAGCCGTTCATCGCGTCGATGACGGCGGCGCGAAGCGGCACGCTCGTCGGTATCGCGAGCGTCGCAGGCGTGCGCGGGCTGCCGGGATCGGGCGCCTACAGTGCGTCGAAATCGGCGGCGGCGAAGTATCTGGAAGCGTTGCGTGTGGAAATGCGGCCACAAGGCGTCGCGGTCGTGACCATCGCGCCGGGCTACGTGCGCTCGGAAATGACGGCGCACAATCCCTATCCCATGCCCTTTCTCATGGACGCGGACCGCTTCGCCGGCAAGGCCGCCGACGCCATCGCGCGCAAGGTGCGCTACGCGACCTTTCCATGGCAAATGCGCATTGCAGGCATGCTGCTGCATGTCATGCCGCGCTGGCTTTACGACTTCATCTTCGAACGCGCGCCACGCAAGCCGCGCGACGGCCAATAAAAAATCCGGCAACGCGCTCAACGCTGCCGGATTTTTTTGCTTCGAACTTACTGGCCGGTCAGAACGCCACGTAAGGCGAGCTTCCCTGCGGATCGTAGCCGACATACACGTGCCGTCCGTAGAAGAACGGCATGCCGAAGTCGAAGAAGCCTGTCATGCCCAACTGACCGCCAAGACTGTCGAATGCGTACTTCCCGCCGCCCGAGGTCAGTGTGCGCGCGCTTACGAGACTGAACGGCACGGTGGCGGTATTGCCCTCGCTGCCGGTGATCGTGGCCGACAACTGTTGCTCGGAACTCGGGCAATAGAACGAACTCGTGCTCGAACAGAGCGTGAAACTGTCCTGGAAGAAGTTGCCGTTCGAGCCGGTATCGAAGAAGGTCTGATACGTCGTGCCCTTGTAGGAGCCCGTCAGATCGCCGAATTGGTCCGTGCCGTACTTCGTGACGCCCGAAAGCGAGTTATTGCTCTGCGTGCCAATGCCGAATACCAGCGTGCCGGCGGCACTCGCCGCGCCGTTGTCTGGAATGGGCGGCAACTGCACGATCACGCCGTTGTTGTCGGTCGGAAAGCGCATGACCGGGTTGACGACCTGCTGCGCGAGCGGCACTGCCGTGCCCGTGCAGTTCGTGCCGTTCTGGCAGGAGAAGTAAGTCGCGTTGAGCGCGGAACTCACGCAGGACGTGCCGCAGTCGTAGGTCGCGGGACCGACGCCGAGAATGCCGTTCGCGCCGATATCAGCGGTCGTCGCTTCGTCATTGCCGGACGGGCAGCCGTTCATGCCGGACGGCGCCGAGGTCGAAGCCAGATCGCCGATGATCTGCAACGGCACGTTGCTCGCGACTTCGGTACCGATACGCACATCCGCCTGACGCACCGTGCCCCACGTATAGCCATCCGCGAAACCGGCGCATTCGGCGAGCTGACCGCCGTTCCCCGCGCTCGTGACAGGCAGGCTGCCCAGCACCGACTGCGCCGCCGTGTTCAGGATACGCAGGCCGTAGGAAGCGGTATCGAGCTGAATGTTGTCGATGGTCTGACATACGTTCGTGCCCGGCGCGCATACCGTCACCGACACGTTCGGAATATTGACGAAGCCCGCCACACCCGCGTTGACGCTGATCGGCACGGCATTGGTGCCGTTGGCCGCAACGGGCTGCGCGTTCGCCGTGCTGGTGGAACCGCCGCCGCCAACCGAGCCGCCGGATGAGCCGCCGCTCGAACCGCCGTTCGAGCTGGATTTGTTGTCGTCGCCGCCACCGCCGCATGCGGCGAGCGCGAACGCGAGGAACAGCGCGCCGAGCCAGCGCACGCAGGTGCGTGCGCTCGAAGAGGAAGCGCCGAGGCCGAGTGTAGTTCTACGCATACTGGGTTCTCCCGTCGCTTACTGAATATCGCTGGCGGATACGCCGGCGGGCAAGGATTGCGGCAGATAGGCGCTGCCGGCAAATGCACCCATGTGTCCGCCCGAGCGCACGACGAGACCCGAATCCTGCACGCTCACCTGACCGCGTGCGCCGCGCTCGGCGCGTTGCGCGAGCAGGCCTTGCTGATACTGCGGGAAATAGCTGCCGAGCAGCGTGGCCAGGTCGGGCACACGCGGTCCGCGCCAGGCGATGCCGAACACCGTGCCTTCCGTGGACAAATACTCGTTGACGATGGTGCCGCTCGCAAGCGTGGTCGACCGGACCGTATAACTCGAAGCGCTGGCAGACGACGCGCCCGAGCCGGCCACGGCTGCGCGCACGACCGCATTCGTCGCCGTGGCGCCCGGTGGCGCGGTGAGCGGATCGCCGCCAAGCGCGGCCAATGCCGGTGCCGCGGCGCAGATGCCGAACGCTCCCGCTAGCAGAACGAAGTGTCTTTGCAGATGCCCAAGACGGGGTTGCTTCAGTGCCTTCACTGGGCCTCCTGATATTCGCTGTCCATGATGTTTGACGCCGCCGGCGCACTCGCAAGCGGCCGGCTCATGACGTTCCGGTGACGCAAGAACCGCCGATTTGCGCACCGCCAGGGTGCCGCACAACCGTCAGTATGCCAAAGTCCTCGGAATTGTCCGAACGTTCGCCAGCACGCGCCGTTTGCGTTTTGGCGAATTGGACCGGAAACAGTGCGATTCATTCACACGAATTTAAGACGCGCGCGAAAAAACGCGACGCGCACTCTTCGTGCGCGCCGCGTCATTCGCGGGCGAGAAAGCCGCCGATGCAGGAGCTTAAAAACCCAGGCTCGCCAGCAGGTCGTCCACTTGCGACTGATCCTGCACGACATCGCTGCGGCCTTGCGGATTGATCTGCGGACCGTTGAGCAAGGCTTCCGGGCTGCCGCTCGAAGAGACGAGCGCCGCCGCCGATGCCGCGAACTGCTCGCGCCGCTCCGGTGCGATGTTTTCGAGCAGCACGCCAAGCAATTGCTGTTCGATGAGATACACGACATCCGTGATCTTGTTGATGACCTGTCCGGTCAAATCCTGGAAATCCTGCGCGAGCATGATTTCGAGCAGTTGCGCATTGGTCGCCTGCGTCTTCGCCGGAACGCTTTGCAGAAACGTGCGCGTATCCGCGAGCAATTCGCCCGCTTCGCCCTGTCCGAGCGGCGCGCCGTACCATTGCTCCCAGCGTGCATCGAGCGCCTGCGCTTCGTGCTGCATCGCTTCTTGCATCGGCTTCGCGAGTTCGATCGCGTTGAGCGCGCGCTCGGCAGCCTGCTCGGTCATCGTGGCGACGTACTTCAGGCGATCGCGTGCGTCCGGAACGGCAACGGCTGCCGCTTCCACCTGCTTGTCGAGGCCGAGTTCGCGCATCGAGTCGCGCAGCGTGCGCGTCAGTTGCCCGATGCGGGCGAGAATCCGGTCAGTGGACTGATCGTTCTCGATCTCCGCCTGCATGAGCGGGGCGGCAAAATCAGTAGTCAGATCGTTCACGATCAGCTCCCCGCTTTGGCCATCTTCTCGAGAATCTTGCTGAGCTTCTCGTCGAGCGTGGCGGCCGTGAACGGCTTAACGACGTAACCATTCGCACCGGCTTGCGCCGCCGCGATGATGTTTTCCTTCTTCGATTCCGCCGTCACCATGAGTACCGGCAAATGCGAGAGGTTGGCGTCCGCGCGAATCTGCTGCAGCATGGCGAGGCCGTCGAGGTTCGGCATGTTCCAGTCGGAGATGACGAAGTCGAAGCCGCCGCCGCGCAGTCGCGCGAGACCGGCGGCGCCATCTTCGGCTTCATCGACGTTCGAATAGCCGAGCTCTTTCAGCAGATTGCGCACGATACGGCGCATCGTCGGAAAATCGTCGACGACGAGGATCTTCATGTTCTTGTCCATCACTACTCCCGGTTGTTTCAATGCGGCGCGACGCCGCGAATCCAAAGTGAAAAATCAGACGCGCTGCACGCGTTCGCCCATCGAGGCAAGCCGCGCCATGACGCGCCGGCTCATTTCGTTGAGCGGCGCGATTTCGCTCGCACCGCCCATTGCAATTGCTTCGCGCGGCATGCCGAACACCACGCAACTCGCTTCATCCTGCGCAAGCGTGTAAGCGCCCGCCTGCTGCATGTCGAGCAGGCCGGCCGCGCCGTCGCGGCCCATGCCGGTCAGGATCACGCCGATCGCGTTCTTGCCCGCGTGCTGCGCGGCCGAGCGGAACAGCACATCCACCGAGGGACGATGCCGGTTGACCGGCGGCGCGTCCGACAGATGCGCCACGTAGTTCGCTCCGCTGCGCGCGAGCACCAGATGCGCGTGGCCCGGCGCGATATACGCGTGGCCCGGCAAGACACGCTCGCCGTGTTCGGCTTCTTTCACCGTGATACGGCACAGTCCGTTCAGACGCTGCGCGAACGACTTCGTGAAGCCGGGCGGCATGTGTTGCGCGATCAGCACGGCGGGCGCATCGGGCGGCAGCGGCACGAGCACTTCGCGGATCGCTTCCGTTCCGCCCGTCGATGCCCCGACGATCACCAGCTTTTCCGTCGATACCAACGGGTTGTTCAAATGCGGCGCGGGCCGCACGGCGGCAGCCGACCCCGCGCTGGCGGGCGCGCTTGCCGCATGCGTGGTCTGCCGCACGCGAGCGCGCGAGGCCGCGCGAATCTTGTCGGCGAGCTTCTCCGCGTAATCGAGCATGCCGTCGCGGATGCCGACTTTCGGCTTCGTCACGAAATCCACCGCGCCGAGTTCCAGCGCGCGCAACGTGATTTCGTTGCCGCGCTCGGTCAGCGACGACACCATCACGACCGGCATCGGCCGCAGGCGCATCAACTTTTCCAGGAAGTCGAGGCCGTCCATGCGCGGCATTTCGACATCCAGCGTCAGTACGTCCGGGTTATGCAGCTTGATGAGCTCACGTGCGACGAGCGGGTCGGGCGCGGTCGCGCACACGTGCATGTCGGGCTGCGAGTTGATGATCTCGGTCATCAGGCTGCGCACCAGCGCCGAATCGTCGACGCACAGTACGTTGATCTTCGGCGTCGCCGGCTTGTTGTTCGCGTTGACGATACTCATGCTTCCTCCGCCGCTCTAATGCTGCGCGGCGCCCGCGCCAGGCCGCTGCTGAAAAGCTCGGCCCGGGGCTTTGCGCCCGCCGCACTCGATGCGCCGAACAGTTCCACGCGCGGCTTGCCCGTGGCGCCCGCCGCACCCGGCTTCGTGTTGAATAACTCGACCCGCGAGCGTGCCTTTGCGAGCCGCTCCGCGCGTTCTTCCGGCGTGCGCTGCACGAGCGCCTGCTCGCGTTCCACCACCACCGGCTCGTGCGCGGCCTTCAGTTTCTTGACCATCACTTGTCCCGAGCGCGGCATGAACGCCACCTTGCGCGGATGCATGCCCTGCAAATCCTCGGCGACGATACGAATCTTTTCCAGCGCGAGATAACGCCGCACGAACTCCGAATTACGATCGCCGATATTGATGGTCGTCATGCCCGCGAGCACCGCGCCGCCGCCAAACACCTTCGCTTCGAAACGCTCACGCCGTCCGCCGCGCTTGATGAGTTCGTTGATCAGCACTTCCATCGCATAGGCGCCGTAGCGCATCGAATCGGACGCCGCCGCCGACGCATCCGAACCGTCGTCGGGCAACATGAAATGATTCATCCCGCCAATGCCCGCCGTGCGATCGTTGATGCACGCCGCCACGCACGAGCCGAGCACGGTCACGAGCACCATGTCTTCGCTCGTCATGTAAAACTCGTTCGGCAGGAGCTTCACGCCCGGCTTCTGAAAGTGATTGTCGAAATACAGATTCGACGCGATCGGCAGGCCGCTCATGCCACTTCTCCCGCCAGCGCCTTCGTCTGTTTCGCCGCGCCCGCGTTCTTCATGTCGCGCGTCAGTTCGTACACAGTCTGGCCGCGCAGACGGAACGCCTGCGACACGTACGTGAAGTTTTCCGAGTGTCCCGCGAACAGCAGGCCGCCCGGCTTCATCAGCGGATCGAAGCGCGACAGCACGTGCGATTGCGTCGGCTTGTCGAAATAGATCATCACGTTGCGGCAGAAGATCGCGTCGAACGGACCCTTGATGTCGTAGCGCGCATCCGTCAGATTCACGCGGCCGAAGTTCACCATCGCGCGCAGCTCGGGACGAACCTTCACGAGGCCCGCATGCGCGCCCGTGCCCTTCAGGAAGAAACGCTTGAGGCGGTCCGCCGGCAGCGTCTTCACCTGATCGAGCGAATACACGCCGGCGTCCGCCTTGGCGAGCACCTGGCTGTCGATATCGCTTGCGAACACCGTGCACTGGCGCGCGGCGTGATCGCCGAGCGCTTCGACGAGCGTCATCGCGATCGAGTAAGGCTCTTCACCCGTCGATGCCGCCGAGCACCACACCGACACGGGTTGCTGCCGGCGCTTGGCGAAGTCCGCGAGAATCGGAAAGTGATGCGACTCGCGGAAAAACGCGGTGAGGTTCGTGGTCAGCGCATTGACGAAGGCTTCCCATTCGTTGCTGTCTTCGTTGGCTTCCAGCCGGTCCAGATACAGCTTGAACGTGTCGATGCCGCATGCGCGCAGACGGCGGGCGAGACGGCTATACGCCATGTCGCGCTTGTGGTCGGAGAGCGAAATGCCCGCGCGGCGATGGATCAGTCCGCGAATGCGAGCGAAGTCCGCTGCCGTGAATTCGAAGTCGCGTTCGACTTCGGAGCCGCGCGTGCCGGCGGCCGGGTCGATGCGTGCGTTGCGCGTTGCCGTCATGATGCTTCGTGCTTCCCTGGCGTCTTCTTCGGCGACGCGCGCCGTTGTGTCGTTAAATGCGACCTTGCGTGGCTTTCGTCGTTGCTGTTCTCCGCGAACGGAGCTCGTGTCTAAAGCCTGCATGGTCGCTGCTGTTTGCAAACCCGGCTTAGAAGGTTTCCCAGTCGCCGTCGTCCGCGGTCGTCGCCTTGGCGCGCGGTGCGCTCACGGCGGCTTTCGCTGCCATACGCGGCGCGGGCTTCTTCGCTGGCTGTTGCGCTTCGCTTGCCGTTACCTTGATAACGGCCGGTTCGCGCGCGACGTTAGCCTCGTGCGAAACTTTTGTGGGTTCGGCGCGCTTGAACGTCTTCGCCTTCGAGACGGCAGCCTTCGGCGCCACGCGTGCAGCGGGCGCGGCAACCGTCTTGGTGCCTGCTTCGATGCGCCATTGGCCGACCACGTCCTTCAGTTGCCGCGTCTGCTCTTCGAGCGATGCCGCGGCTGCCGCCGCTTCCTCGACGAGGGCCGCGTTCTGTTGCGTGACGCTGTCCATCTGCGTGACGGCGCGATTCACCTGCTCGATGCCATCGGACTGCTCTTCCGATGCCGCGCTGATCTCGCCCATGATGTCGGTCACGCGGCGCACCGCCTGCACGATCTCGCCCATGGTTTCACCGGCGCGCGTGACGAGTTCGGAGCCGCTTTGCACCTTGCCGGCCGAGTCGCCGATCAGCGCCTTGATTTCCTTCGCCGCCGCCGCGCTGCGTTGTGCAAGCGAGCGCACTTCGCCCGCCACGACCGCGAAGCCGCGTCCTTCCTCGCCTGCACGCGCCGCTTCCACGGCCGCGTTCAACGCGAGAATGTTGGTCTGGAACGCGATGCCTTCGATCACGCCGATGATGTCCACGACCTTGCTCGAACTCGATGCAATCGCGTTCATCGTATCGACGACCTGCTCGACGACCTGGCCGCCGCGCGACGCGATATCCGACGCGTTCACCGCAAGCTGGCTCGCCTGACGCGCGTTGTCCGCGTTCTGCTTGACCGTGCTCGTCAACTCTTCCATGCTCGACGCCGTTTCCTGCAGCGACGCTGCCTGTTCTTCCGTGCGTTGCGAGAGGTCCGTGTTGCCGCTCGAAATTTCATGCGCGCCGACATCGATCGATTCCGCGCCGCGATGCACCGCACCGACCATATGCGTCAGGTCCGTTCGCATGCGTTCGATGCCCGCGAACAGACGCCCGATCTCGTTCGTGCTGTCGGTATGCGCCGACTTCGTGAGATCGCCGCGCGAGATGCGGTCGAAGTGATCGACGGCGTCGTTGATCGGCTGCACGATAAGGCCGCGCAACGCGATGCGCGTCCCGATGAGAATGAGCACCGACAACGCGAGCAGCGCGCCGATGGTCAGGCTAAGCGTCGAGATGTGCGACGCCGTGTTCGAGCGCGATTCTTCCGCGTGCTTCTGCTGGAACGCCACCGCCGCGACTACCGCCTGATCGAAGGACACGAACATCGGGCTGATCTTCGTATCCGCGATGGCGTGATACGCGGCCATGTCGTTCGCGCGGATCGCGGTGAATTCCGGCTCGACGCCCGTCTTCACGAGCGTGTCGTGTTGCGCCACGAGCTCATCGAGCGTGGTCTTCGGCAGCATCGGCTTATGGGTGTCGAGATAGAGCTTCCAGTTCTCGTTGCTCTTGTCGAGCAGATACTGGCCGCGGTTCAGCGCTTTCTTCGCTTCCGCGTCGTTGCCCGCTTCGGCGAGCGAACGCACGCGGTCGAGCGTGATGCGCGAGCGCAGCAGATACGACGAGGTCTCCGCGAGCGCGCGCATCGCGACCATGTCTTCCTGCGCGAGCGACGTGAGCGAATGGCTCGCCGAGTTCAGGCCGACGAGCGACAGCGCGCCGATCACGGCCGCGCAACTGACGAATAGCAGTCCGACGAGCGTGAGCATCGTGCGGATCGACAACTTCTTGAACATGTCTTTCTTCCCTGAGCCCGCGCTTCGGTACACGAACGCGGTTGTTTTAAGCGGCAACCGAGTCGATCAATTCCATCTCGCGGCTCGTCATGAGCTTCTCGATGTCCATCAGAATCAGCATGCGGCCATCCACGGTGCCTAAGCCCGTCAGATATTCGGAGGTCAGCGTCGCGCCGAATTCGGGCGCGGGCATCACTTGCTCTTGCGTGAGCGTGAGGACGTCCGAGACGCCGTCGACCACCATGCCGACCACGCGATGCGCGACGTTCAGAATGATCACGACCGTCTGGTTGTCGTACTCGACGCGACCCAGATTGAACTTGATGCGCATGTCCACGATCGGCACGATGATGCCGCGCAGATTGATCACGCCCTTGATGAACGAAGGCGCATTGGCAATGCGCGTCACGTTGTCGTAACCGCGAATCTCCTGCACCTTCAGGATGTCGATGCCGTACTCTTCGGCGCCGAGCGTGAACACCAGAAACTCTTGTCCGGCGGCTTCCGCGTGTTGCGCGTCGCGACGCGAAGACGTCGCGGAATGGATGTTTTGAATGTCTGCCACGGTAACTCCTTCGATGCGGGTGTTAATGAGCGTGCGCGCTGTGCTGCACACGCGATTCGCGGTTGAGCGCGGCCACGTCGACGATCAGCGCGACGCTGCCATCGCCCAGAATGGTCGCGGCTGAAATGCCGTGCACCTTGCGATAATTGGTTTCGAGATTCTTCACGACCACTTGCTGCTGGCCGACGAGTTCGTCGATCAGCATGGCGAAGCGCCGGCCTTCGGTCTGCATGATGGTGACGATGCCTTGCGTGGGCTCGGTGCGCGCGTTCTCCACGTCGAACACGGCATGCAGCGCCACGAGCGGCAGATACTCACCGCGCACGCGCACCACGCGCTCGCCGTTGGCGACCGTGTAGATGTCTTCGGCCACCGGCTGAAGCGACTCCATCACGAAGTTGAGCGGCAGAATGAAGATTTCGCTGCCGACCTTCACCGACATGCCGTCGAGAATCGCGAGCGTGAGCGGCAGCACGATCTTCGTGGTCGTGCCCGCGCCTTCACGCGACTTGATTTCGACGTGGCCGCCCATCGACTGGATGTTGCGCTTGACCACGTCCATGCCCACGCCGCGGCCGGAAATGTCCGTCACCTGTTCGGCGGTCGAGAAGCCCGGCATGAAGATGAGCTGCCACACTTCCTCGTCGCTCATCGACTCGGAAACCTGCATGCCCTGCTTCTGCGCCTTCGCGAGAATCTTGTCGCGGCGCAGGCCGGCGCCGTCGTCGCTGACTTCGATCACGATGTTGCCGCCGTGATGCGCCGCCGACAACACGAGCTGGCCGGTCGTCGACTTGCCCGCCGCGCGACGCGCTTCCACGGTTTCGATGCCGTGGTCGAGCGAGTTGCGCACGAGGTGCGTGAGCGGATCGATGATGCGTTCGATCAGGCTCTTGTCCAGTTCGGTCGCCTGACCGAACGTGACGAGTTCCACGTCCTTGCCGAGCTTGCCCGCGATATCGCGCACGAGCCGGGGGAAGCGGCTGAATACGTAATCCATCGGCATCATGCGGATGGACATGACGGCTTCTTGCAGATCGCGCGCATTGCGTTCGAGCTGCGCCATGCCGTTGAAAAGACGGTCGTGCAATGCGGGATCGAACGTGCTCGTCGTTTCCGCGAGCATCGCCTGCGTGATGACCAGTTCGCCCACCAGGTTGATGAGCTGATCGACCTTCTCCACGCCGACGCGAATCGAGCTGCCTTCCGCCGATGCGGCCGCTGCCGGACGCGCCTTTTTATCGGCATCGTTCGTATTGGCGTTGGCCGGTTTCTGTGACGGCTGGGCGGCAGTCTCCGGGACCGCCGCCGTCGCCGCTTGTTGTTTTTGTTGCGCCGTGGATGCAGACGCGTCGAGCGCCTGCGATGCGTCCGGCTGTTGCTGTAGCGCGTGATGCGCCGCCGTTGCCGGCGGTACTTCGACGGATGCGGCCGGCGACTGCGCCGACTGATCCGCCGCATTGCCACGGCCGATTCCGATCTGCGATTCATCGATCACGAAGCAGCACACGGCCACGATGTCGTCGGCGCTCACGTCCGACTCGAGCCAAAGCACGAGTTCGGCGTCAGTCTTCTTTTCTCCGACGATACTTCCCAGGTTACCTAGCTCCTCGGTCAAAGTCGCCAGGTCCTTCTCGCCCACCCCCCGTAGCGTAATTTTCAGGTGGGGTCCTGCTTCCGCTGCCGATGCTGCCGCAGCGGTTCCTGCAATCGGTGCGCCGTCCGTGACTTCGAACGCGCCGTCCCACGTGCCGTCGTCCTCGATCGCTTCCGCAGCCTGCGCGATGACATGCGCGGGCGGAGCGTTCGGGCCTTCGTAGGCGGGTTCGTGTTGTTGCGCCTTCTCGATGACGGCGGCGGCTTCTTCTATCACCGGTGCCGCCGGCGCTTCCGGGTCTTCGTGCTTCAGACGCTCGAGCTTCGCGCAGATCGCGGCGGCCGCGGCCGCATCCGGCTCGGCGCTCGCGCGATACGCGGCGAGCTGGTCCGAGAGCACGTCCTTCGTCGCGAGGAAGGTATCGATCATGTCGCGGCGCAGGACGAGTTCATTGTTGCGCGCGCGGTCCAGAAGCGATTCGAGGATGTGCGTCGTTTCCGTGAGCGCCGTGAAGCCGAAGGTCGCCGCGCCGCCCTTGATCGAATGCGCCGCGCGAAAGATCGCCGCGAGGTCTTCCGGATCGGGATTCGCAATGTCCAGAACGAGCAGCAGCTGCTCCATCTGCGCGAGCAGTTCGTCTGCTTCGTCGAAGAAGGTCTGATAGAACTGGGTAATGTCGAGTGTCATGCTTGAGTCACCGCAGAAATGCTGTTCAGTCGCGTTATTCGGTCGAGGTTTGCTTCGTCTTGCTCAGTGCTGCTCTTCGGGTTCCGACAGTGCCGCCACCAACTCGGTCAAGAGCTCGGGATCGAGCGGCTTCTGAATCCAGCCGGTCGCTCCCGCCGCGCGCGCCGCGTCCTTGAACGCTTCGCTGTCCTCGGTCGTCAGCACGAGCACCGGCGTTGCCTGGTAGGCGTGATTCACCCGCAACTCCGCGATCAAATCGAGCCCGCTCTTGCCGGGCATGTGCTGGTCCGTCAGGACGAGATCGAAACGCTCGGCGAGCGCCCATTCGAGCCCTTCGTTGCCGTCCGACGCGACGGTCACTTCGTAGCCCGCCGTCGTCAGCGTGGCGGAGAGAATCTGCCGCATGGCGGCGGAATCGTCGATTGCCAGAATGTTCTTGATCATGTGTGTCTCTTGCGGTCTTGCCGGGTTGACGGCTAAAACGTGTGGAGTCTTGAGAGTCTTTCGCGCGGATTTCGCTTTTATTGCGGTCGCGCCTGGAATACGGGCGCGAGTTTGTCCAGCACGGGAGCCGCGCCCGCCGCGTTGTCGAATGTCGCGGGCGGCGCGCCGTCGTCGCGCAACATGGCGCTCTCCGCGCGCCGGTTGAGCACGATGATGCTGATGCGCCGGTTTTCCGGGTCCATCGCGTCCTTGCGATTCAGGTTCTGCGTCGATGCAAGCCCGAGCACGCGCAGCACCTTCGCTTCGTCCATGCCGCCGTAGATCAGCTCGCGCCGCGACGCGTTCGCGCGGTCCGCCGATAGTTCCCAGTTGCTGTAGCCCTTGTCGCCGCCGGCGTACTTCACGGCATCCGTATGTCCTTGCACGACTATTCGATTGGGTACGTCGTTCAGCGTCTTGCCTATCTCGCGCAAAATGTCGCGCATGTACGGCTGCACGGAGTCGCTGGAGAGCGCGAACATGGGCCGCTTCTGGGTATCGACAATCTCGATGCGCAAGCCCTGCTGGGTCGAATCGATGCGTATCTGCTGCCTGAACTGGCGCAAGGTCGGGTTGGCCTCGACGGCCGACATGAGCTTCACCTGGAGGTCGTGCAGGCGCTCTTGCTCGCGGCGTTCGATCTCGCCTTCGGCTTGTCTCAACGCGGCTTCATCGGGTCTTGCCGACGAACGCACCGCGAACGGCGTGTTGCCTTCGGTGGTGCGTACCGTGCCGGGCTCGGGGCTCGACAGATCGCGCCCGCCGCCCATGATGATGCTGGAGTCCATGCCGACGGTCTTGCCGCCGACCATCGCGGCCTTGAGCGGCGTGTTGAAGTATTCGGCGATACCGCGTCGTTGCACCGGCGAAGTCGAACTCAGAAGCCACATGAGCAGGAAGAACGCCATCATCGCGGTCATGAAGTCCGCGTAGGCGAGCTTCCACGCGCCGCCGTGATGTCCCTTGCGGCCCGCGACGATACGCTTGATGAAAATTGGCCGGTCTTTGTCGGGTGAGCTCATGGCGTCGTTCCTCGCTTCACTTCGCGCGGACGCGGCGCACGTGTTCTTCCAGTTCGGAGAACGACGGGCGCTCGGTCGAGAACAGCACCTTGCGGCCGAACTCCACCGAGATGGCGGGCGCATAGCCGTTCAGACTCGCAAGGATCGTCACCTTGATGCACTGAAACATCTTGGTCTGCTCGGCCACGCGCTGCTCCGCCACGCCCGCGAGCGGGCCGATGAAGCCATACGAAAGCAGAATGCCGAGGAAGGTGCCGACGAGCGCCTGCGCGATCATCTCGCCGAGAATCGCGGGCGGCTGATCGGCGGAAGCCATCGTGTGCACGACGCCCATGACGGCCGCGACGATACCGAACGCGGGCATGGCGTCGCCCACTTTGTGCAGCGCTTGTGCGGGCGCTTCGCCTTCGGCGTGATGCGTCTCGATTTCCTCGTCCATGAGGCTTTCGATCTCGAACGCGTTCATGTTGCCGCCGACCATCAGCCGCAGATAATCCGTCAGGAATTCGACGATGTGCTCGTCCGCGAGAATCTTCGGGTACTGACCGAAGATCGGGCTTTTATGGGGATCGTCGATATCGCTTTCGAGGGTGAGCGTGCCTTCCTTGCGCGCCTTGGCGAGCAGGACGTAGAGCAGGCCCATCAGTTCCATGTACACATCCTTGTTGTACTTGGAGCCCTTGAACAGCGTGGGAATGACGCGCAGCGTCGACTTGATCGTCTTGATGCCGTTACCGAGGATGAATGCGCCGACACCCGCGCCCGCGATCATCAAGATTTCGACCGGTTGCACGAGCGCGCCAAGGTGGCCGCCTTCGAGCGCGTAACCGCCGAATACGGACAGCAATGTCACGAGCGTTCCAACGAAAATCAGCACAGTCGAGTCCTCAAGGTAGTTGCGGGATGACCGCCGTTATGTGGGTTTACGGCACGGCAAGGGAAAACTTTGGTGCATGACCGGGAGGTGAGGCAAACGCTAGAACCCGCGTGGGATGGGGCTCTGACGACATGCGGCGCAATGGCGCATGGCGCGCGGGGAAGCTACGGTGCGAGTGCCTTTTCGTGCGGGCGATGGCGGCGTATAGCTCTTCGCGATAAGCCAGTTGTTCGTGGTAGAAGGCGAGTTGACCGCGAGACGTGCGTCGATCTGGCAGCGAGCTGGCTCACCGCGATGAATGGCCTGCCATGGGCAGCAGACGTATGCCGACCAACTTACGAGGTGTTGGCACGGCGGCCGCTCGTCCGATCGGTTCATGCCGGCTGCGCGCCGTTGCGTTCGGTCAGCGCTGTGAGCGCGCAACGCAAACGCCGCCGTGATCAGCTCGAATCAACGCGCAGATCAGCCGGCTTCTATCGCCAATGCATCCGCGAGGAGGGTCGCGTCCGGCGCGGCGCTTTTGTCCTTTCCGTCGAGTGAAGAAAGGATGGCGTGATCGTCGAAGCGAAAGCGGCACAGCAAATGGCTCGACGACGCCACCCTCACCGCCTGCGCGGGCGAAAGCGAAGCCAATAACTGCGCCACGTCGTCCGAAAGCGCCAGCCGAGCCATGGCCGAAGCGCGGTCCGCAAGCAATAGCTGCTGCGCCAGAAGCAAGTACGCGAGATTAAGCTCGCGAATCTCCGCGAGCGTGGTGGTTGTGCTGGCCGTCATCTTTTACCCGAATCGATACCCGGCTCGTCAGGCCGTGCGGGAAACGTTTGCTCGGATCGCTCTGGATTGCGGCGATTCGGCCCCGCTCATGGTGTGGATTCGATTGTCGATGAGGCTTCGAGCGCGCGCCAATCGGATAAATCGACCGATTTACCGACGGAAAAGCCCGCGACGTCGTGTAAGAAAAATTCCTACGCGAAATAGTTGAACGGCTGTTTGAGCGAATCGGGAGCACCAAACTCAAGTATCGGCTGCTTCTCATCTGACTTGAAATGCCTCGAGCACGGATCGCTCCGTGCCATGCGCAGAACCGGCCCATATGCCTTAGGCCCGATCCGTGCTACTTCAATGCCTCGCGGCAATGCCCTGCGTGCGTCGAATTCGTCTACGTCATTGATATCGATGCACTTTTTGACTTCGTAACAGCCGTTGTTTCGCGCTGTAACAAGGTTAAGCGTTTGAAAAATGAAGTGTAATGCCGCGCTCGATCCCGATAATGAGCAGTAAGGGATAACCCGGTTGAACAGTTTCTTGTCCGGGCCAGTCTCGGGCGGCGTCTTCTACACGAACGCGGCCCGCCCGAACGGCATGCGTCGAGCGCTCGACCGGAGCGTGACTGCAATGCCTTAAATAACAGGAGAGTCACGTTATGCGAATCGCACAAATTGCACCGTTGCACGAAGCAGTTCCCCCGAAGTTTTACGGCGGCACCGAGCGCGTCGTCTCGTATCTGACCGACGCACTCGTCGACCTCGGCCACGATGTAACTCTGTTCGCCAGCGGCGATTCGCAAACCAAGGCGACTCTCGATGCGGCCTGGCCGCGCGCGCTGCGCCTCGACCCGACCGTGCGCGACGCGCTCGCGCCGCACATGCTCCTGCTCGAAACCGTCCGCCGCCGCGCGCATGAATTCGACGTGCTGCACTTCCACCTCGATTACATGCCGTTTCCGCTGTTCACGCAGATGGACACGCCTTTCGTGACGACGCTGCATGGCCGTCTCGACCTGCCTGAACTCCAGCCGATCTTCAACACGTTCACGAAGGCGAACGTGATCTCGATCTCGGACAATCAACGCACGCCGCTGCCGCAAGCGAACTGGCTGAACACGGTCTATCACGGTCTGCCGGAAGATTTGCTCACGCCGCAGCCGCACAAGAAGCCGGAATACCTGGCGTTCCTCGGCCGTATCTGCCCGGAAAAGCGCGCCGATCTGGCCATCAAGATCGCGGCGCAAAGCGGTTTGCCGCTGAAGATCGCAGCGAAAGTGGACAAGGTCGACCAGGAATATTTCAAGTCGACCATCGAGCCGCTCTTGTCGCAGGCGCATGTCGAGTTCATCGGCGAGATCAATGAAGCGCAGAAGCCGGAATTCTTGTCGGGCGCGAAGGCGCTGCTGTTCCCGATCGACTGGAACGAGCCTTTTGGCCTCGTGATGATCGAAGCGATGGCATGCGGCACGCCGGTGATCGCGTTCAATCGCGGCTCGGTGCCGGAAGTGATCGATCATGGCGTGACCGGCTTTATCTGCGAAGACGTGCAAGGCGCAGTGGGCGCGCTGCATCGGATAGATGAGCTATCGCGCACGGAAATCCGCGCGCAGTTCGAGCGTCGTTTCAGCGCGAAGACCATGGCGCAAAATTACGTCGATAGCTACACGGCCATGCTTCAGGCGGCCAAGCGTCCGGTGCTTCGTCAGGTCGCAGTGGGCTAATACGCGGCGCGCCAGACCTTAGGTATCGTTTAAAAAACCGCCCGACAACGGGCGGTTTTTCATTGTGTGAGCCCAATTCGACCCGCTAAGGATATTCCGAAGATTCTGCCGTTATCGCGTGAATTGACTGCAAATCAACCATTTTTGACAGTTTTGCCAAAGAATCGCGCTTAAACTCCGCTGCGCAAGAGGAGTTGAGCTTTCTTGCATTTTGTCAACGGTTGTTCATATTTTTCACGAAGGCAGGATCATGCAATTGTCGAAGCGTCTCGGCGCTGAAATTTTCGGTACTTTCTGGCTTGTGCTGGGCGGTTGCGGAAGCGCCGTGCTTGCCGCGGCCTTTCCTCATGTCGGCATTGGCCTGGCTGGCGTTTCGCTGGCGTTCGGTCTCACCGTGCTCACCATGGCTTACGCCATCGGCCATGTGTCGGGTTGCCACCTGAACCCTGCGGTCAGCATCGGTCTCGCGGTTGCGGGCCGCTTTCCGGTACGTGATCTCGGTCCGTACATCATCGCTCAGGTGATCGGCGCGACGCTCGGCGCATGGGTTTTGTCGCTGATCGCCACGGGCAATCCCGACTTCAATCTGGTTGCCAGCGGCTTCGCGGCGAACGGTTTCGGCGAGCACTCGCCGGGCAACTATTCGATGCTCGCGGCACTGGTTTGCGAAGGCGTAATGACTTTCTTCTTCCTGTTCGTCATTCTCGGCGCCACCGATGACCGCGCACCGAAGGGCTTCGCGCCAATCGCCATCGGCCTGTGCCTCACGCTCATCCATTTGATCTCGATTCCCGTCACCAACACGTCGGTGAATCCGGCGCGTTCGACTGGCCCGGCATTGTTCGTCGGCGGCTGGGCACTCGACCAGTTGTGGCTGTTCTGGATCGCGCCGTTGGCCGGTGCAATCGTCGCGGGCGTGGTGTACCCGATCCTGACGAGCGAACGCAGAAAGGCACTGATCACTGCCTAAGTACGTTTGATCATGCTTCGAAAACGGGCGCCTCGTGCGCCCGTTTTGCTTTTCCAGCGCGAATTCTGTGCTCTTAGATTAAAGCGGCGAGACAAATGTAATGGACAATTACGAAGCATGCTTACTATCTTCGTTTTGCGCGCCGTTCCCTCGCTCGAAAGCCTTGCTGGACAAGGCTCTGGCTTGTTTTATCGTCTTTACGACGCGCTTTCATACCGTAACAACTCGTCGAGGCTTGTAAGACGCGCGGCGCTTACATTGGACTCATGCGACACGCGTCGCTCTAAAGGAGAACACCATGAAGCGCATCGTTACCCACATGCTCGTAGCTGCCGGCCTCGCGATCGGTGCGGTTGGAGCGGCTCAGGCCCACAGTGATCTTCACATCGGCGTTTCGCTCGGCGCACCCGCGTATGTGGCGCCGGCTCCGGTTTATGTGCGCCCGGCGCCGGTGTATGGCGGACCTTATTATCGTCATGAGGAACCGCGCTGGCATGGCAACTACGGCCACGACAATGGCCGATGGAATCGCGCCGGCTGGCATGACAACGGCAATCACAATGGCTGGGGACGTCGCGGATAAGAGTGGCGCAGTCGGTTGCGGCTGCCGGAGCTGCGGTGGCGGTCGCGGTGGCATTTACGGCGGCAGTCGCGGTGGCATTTACGGTGGCAGTCGCAGTCGTACTTACGGTGGCAGTCGCCTTCGCAGTTGCGATGGCACTCGCGGTCGCCGTTGCCCGTCACAGTTGCGTTGGCAGTTGGAGTCGCAGTCGCAGTCGCACTTACGGTGGCAGTTGCCTTCGCAGTTGCGATGGCACTCGCGGTCGCCATTGCCGTCGCAGTTGCGTTGGCAGTTGGAGTCGCAGTCGCAGTCGCACTTACGGTGGCAGTCGCCTTCGCAGTTGCGATGGCACTCGCGGTCGCCGTTGCCTTCGCAGTTGCGACGGCACTCGAAGTCACAGCACGAGCCACCGCCGCCCCGCACGCTCCATCAACAGGTCAGGCACCCGCAATTTCGTCGCGAATCCCGAAAAGCTTACGCAACTGATGCGCGACGCCCGCCTCGAAATTGTTGCCAATACGCGGTACATCCGGCAGCCGCTTGATGAGATCGGGATTCGCGTTGTTCATCATGAACGGATGCCCCGCCGTTTCGAGCAGATCGATGTCGTTCATGTTGTCGCCAAACGCGACGCATTGCGCGGGATCGATATCCAGTCGCTGCAAAACGTAGCGCAGCGCGCGTCCCTTCGATACATCCGAAGTCATCACCTCAAGACAGTCCGGCAGCGAATAGGTGACGTACAGCGAGTCGCCGAATTCGCGCTCCAGATTTGCCGCTGTCTCTTTCAGATCGGCCGGCTCGCCGATATACAGCACCTTCGCGATGTTCTCGCCGTCGTGCTCGCGCAGATCCATCACCTCGTACTTGAAGCCCGAATCCTGATGGAAAACGAGCAATTGCGGCGCGTGGCGGTCGATCAGCCACGCGTCGTCGGCGAAGAGGTTGACGATCACGCGCCCATTGCCGCCCGCAAGATCCGGTTGCACCAGACGGCGAACGGCGGCGGGATCGAGATCGCGCGAGTAGATGCGTTCGTCGCCGGGCGCGTGCACGCGTGCGCCGTTCGACGTGATCAGATAGGCGTCGACGCCGAGCACATCGCGAATACCCGCGACGTCGCGATAATGCCGCCCCGTCGCGATCACGATAGGCACGCCGCGCGACGCGAGCGTGCGAACGGTGGTCGCGGTGAAGGGGTCGAGCTGGTGGTCGCTATTGAGAAGCGTGCCGTCGAGATCGGTTGCAATGGCCGAGTACATGAACTGCCCTGTGTGAGCGGATCGAAGCTGCCGCGAAGCGGGCTATTTTATCGCGCCCGACGATGCGCACGTCTCGCCAGTTCCAACGCGCCAGCGGCCGAATCGGCGCGCGGGGATCGCACGCGTTCGCGCAAGGCGGCAGGCACGAACGGCTCGTAAAGCGCGGCGAGTCCGCCGCACAACGCAACGGGCAGCTTGCCCGCGGGATCGAGCGCGCCGACGAGCGTCTCGATCTCCCGTGCGGCCTGCGCGAGCAAACGCGCCGCCGCCGGATGATCGCGGAACTCGAAGACGAGCGGCGCGAGCGTGGCGTAAACCGTCTGATTGGCGGCGCAGAGCCACACGACAAGGCTGTCGCGATCGCTTGCGCCGGTGCGTTCGAGCAGTGCGCGCGACCAGCCGTCGGCATCCGCGCGACCGTCGAGAACGCGCTGAAGATGCACGACCGCGCGCAGGCCGAGCCACGCGCCGCTGGCTTCGTCGCCGCTCGGAAAGCCATAACCGCCGGCGATTCGGCATACACCGGCTTCATCGAGCGATGCCGCGATGCTGCCCGTACCGAGCGCGACGATCACGCCCGCGTCGCCACCGTGCGCGCCCAGAACCGTGGTGTAGGCGTCGCTCTCGACGCTCAACGCGCGCACGCGTGGCGCGTGAGCAAGAAAGCCCGCGAGCCAGTCTGCGTTATTGACGCCAGCCAAACCGCAGCCGAGCGAGCATGCGTTCCAGTCGAACGGCAGACCGGCGCTTTCGAAGGCGCGCCGGCAGGCATCGCCGATAGCCTGCCACGCGCGCTCCACGCCGAGCGCGAGCGCCGAGGGACCGCCGCTCGCGCGCGCGAGTTCGGCGCCGCCAGCATCGGCAAGAATCACGCGCGTGCCGCTGCCGCCGCCGTCGATGCCCAGCAGAAAGCCGTCAGAAGAAATAAGAGTCGAGGTAGTCATGGCCGCAAGCTTACCGGTGCTGGCGGCGCGCGCCAATTGGCCGAATGGCCGAGGTGGCGGAAAGCGGCCCTTCGGCTATCCTGACGCGATCCGAAAACCGAGAAACGCAATGGCCGATACCGACGCAACCCGCTGCTCCTGGGCGACCGCCACGACGGACGCAATGGTCCACTATCACGACACCGAATGGGGCGTGCCCTCCCGCGACGATCGTCACCTCTTCGAAATGCTGGTGCTCGAAGGCGCGCAGGCCGGGCTTTCGTGGTCGACCATTCTCAACAAACGGGAGGGCTACCGCGCGCTGTTCGCGGACTTCGATATCGAGAAAGTCGCGCGCTTCACTGCAAAAGACATCGAGCGGATCGTCGGCGACGCGCGCGTGGTGCGTAACCGCATGAAGATCGAATCGGCGGTGCTCAATGCGCGCGCGGTCCAGCAAATTCAGGCGGAGCACGGGTCGTTCGCCAGCTTCGTGTGGTCGTTCGTCGGCGACGCGCCGATCGACACGCCCCGGAGCGCGGACAATCCAACACCAGCATCGACGCCCGAGTCGGACGAACTCAGCCGCGCGCTCAAGAAGTACGGCTGCAAGTTCATCGGCACGACCATTTGCTATGCGTTCATGCAGGCGACCGGCATGGTCAACGACCACGCGGTGACGTGTCAGGCGCGGCAAAAAATCAAGACAAAACGGAAAGCGCCCGCCAAGACCAAGCAATGAGCCCAGTCCGATATGGAAAATCTTTGCTTTTTGGCAACATGCCTGAGTGCAAAAACTACGCATCAGGGAAGATCCTTATAGCTGACGATTTTTTGCAGTGAAGCAGCTCGAAAACCTTACTGGATAAGGGTTTCCGATGCTTCTTCCGCACTGCACGAACGTGCGGTTCATGTAAAAATGGCGTCCTCGCGTGCGCCACCGCACCTTTTTACCGAGCCGAACCGTTATAACTGTCGGTAAGCGGATCGTTCAAGGAATCAAGAATCCGACGCGAGCATAAGGACGCTATGAGACCCAGGCGTCCAGGCCGGGAAAACCATCATGCTCGAAGCAGTACCCGGACAGCAGTCGCAACAACGCCGCTGTTCCGGTGCCGCAAGTGCAGGTTGCTCGAACTACTCAACGCTTGGCCGCTGCGCAGGGGCGCAGGGGAGAATGAATATGAAAAGCCTTAACTTCCTGACCCATCAGGACATTTTCAACCGCGCAGTCCAGCATCTTCTCGTGCAAGGACAAGCCGCATTGCTGCCACACGGCGGCGGCGCGTATCGCGGATACTGCGGCGGCTGCCCGATCGGCAGCTTCATTCAGCCGCGCGACTACATCACGGCGATGGAAGGCATTCCCATTCGCTACATCGCGAAGGCGCCCGAAGTGGTGCCGGCGTATATGGATGTAGGCGTCGCGGGTCTCAAGCGTGCGCTCTTGCGCGCGCGTATCAACGTGTTCGATCCCAACACCGTCGAGTTGCTCTCCTGCCTGCAGAACGTGCATGACGTTTTCGGCAAATGGGAATGGCGCGAGCGTCTTGCTTCGATCGCGCGCCAGTTCGGTCTGTCGGCCGAGCTCCTGAAAACGGCTGCATAAGCGCTTCGGGTGTCGAGATGTTGAGCCCAATCACGATGTTGAGTCCAAAGGACATCTACCAACGCGTCAGCCGGCATTTGCTGGAGCAAGGCGCGGTATCGGAAGATGACAACGGTTCCTGCCGCCTGCGCAGCGCGAACGGGCGCAAGTGCGCAATCGGTTCGCTGGTGCGCGACGAGCATTACGACCCGGCGCTCGAAGGCGTGGGAATTTCGTACTACCGGCACGCGCACGACGGCAAACTATTGCGCGCGTTGTATGCGTCGAATGTGAATGCGTACGATCCGAACGTGATCGATCTATTGATGGAGCTGGAGCAGATTCACGACGACTCGAGCGTCGAGGAATGGCCACATCGGCTCGCGGTACTCGGCAAGCGTCACGCGTTCGTCTAAAGACCGGCGGTAGAAAGCAAAACGGCGGTGCGCCCTTACGGGTCGCACCGCCGTTTGCCTTTGCCGAACCAGATTCGCACCCGGCCCGAGGCGAAGACGCTTAGTGCATCTTCTTCGGCAGCATCTGGCTGCGCAGGCGCTTGCGCAGACGCGAAACGGCTGCTGCCTTCTTGCGCTTGCGCGCGGTGGTCGGCTTTTCGTACGACTGGCGCTCGCGGAGTTCCGCGATCAGGCCATTCTTTTCGATCGTGCGACGGAAACGCCGAATCGCGACATCAAACGGCTCGTTTTCTTTAAGGGTAATGGTGGTCATGTAAATCCTGTTTCGCTAAACGTATTTCTAACTGCACGACGGACAAACCCGCCGCGCGCCGGCACTCCGATCGTCCACCCAACACGGCGGACACGAGCAAAGCGGCCACGGAGGCCGGAAAAGAGAGAGAGTTGAGATTCAGTTGCGCGCTCGCTGGAACGACGTGAACGCGCATTTGGAGCCGTCTGCTGCACATTGAGCATTTTCACGCTCGACGGCAAAGGCAAAAATCGGACACATTTCTCGATTCGGGCGCGATGTTACCAGAACCTCGCGCCCGTGCCAACACCTCGGTTCACTGCAAGCCTTTGATGCAGCGGAATTATTTTTGCCAGGCGCTGGCTTCGTCGAGCGCTTTGACATCTTCCGGCGTAAGTTGCAGGCGCGTGGCTTCCGCAAGGCTCTCCAGTTGCTGCACGGACGTCGCGCTGGCGATAGGCGCGGTCACGCTCGGGCGCGCGATGATCCACGCAAGCGCGACCGTCGCGGGCGCCGTGTCATTGCGTTTGGCGACTTCGACGAGCGCATCGACAATTTTCAAACCGCGGTCGTTCAGATACTTCTCCACACGCGAGCCGCGCGCCTTTTCCTGCGTGTCTTCCTTCGAGCGATACTTACCCGACAGAAAGCCGCTT
The DNA here is from genome assembly GCF_023631465.1 of Caballeronia sp. GAWG1-1. NCBI lineage: Bacteria > Pseudomonadati > Pseudomonadota > Betaproteobacteria > Burkholderiales > Burkholderiaceae > Caballeronia > Caballeronia sp. GAWG1-1. The sequence goes on along the minus strand of NZ_JALQDB010000002.1, from coordinate 89,075 downwards.
GCAAGACTGAAGTACGTCGCCACGGCGAGCTTGTTGGCATCGACGACCGGTTCGAGATCCGTCTCGTAGGCTTCGCGATCGTAGAGGTTGTATTCCGGCTGAAGGATCTCGTATGCGGGCAGTCCCGACTCCTTCGAGATCTTCAGCGCCTCTTCCACCCGCGCGCCCGAATAGTTCGACGCGCCGATCACGCGCACCTTGCCTGCGGCGATGAGATTCTGATAAGCGCCGAGCGTTTCTTCGAGCGGCGTGTTTTCGTCGTCGCGATGCGAGTAGTACACGTCGATGTAATCGGTCTTCAGGCGCCGCAGCGAGTCGTCCACCGCCGCCGCGATATTCGCCGCCGAAAGCCCCGAGCGCGTGCTCAGCATGCCGACCTTGGTCGCCAGCACGATCTTGTCGCGCTTGCCGCTTTCCTTGAACCACTTGCCGATGATCGTCTCCGACTCGCCGCCCTGGTGCCCGTCGATCCACGCGGAGTAAACGTCGGCGGTATCGACGAAATTGAGGCCGTGATCAACGAACGCGTCGAGGATGGAGAACGACGTGCGCTCGTCCGCGGTCCAGCCGAACACGTTGCCGCCGAAAGAAAGCGGCGCGACTTTGAGATCCGATTTGCCGATGGTGCGTGTCTGCATGTGTGCTCCGGATGCTTGATGGGTACGGATCGAAAAGGATACGCGGGAACGCGCCCGTGCGCTCGGGGCGCTTTTCGGTGCCTCGCGCAAAAGCGCCGAACTGAGCGGCTTTTCCCCGCCAGTTCCGCCCTTCGGCTCAAGGTGGACGGCTCGATAATCCGTGCAACGCTACCGAAATGCCGAGACCATGAACACCTTCGAAGCACTGGACCAAACTCCCGCACACGTCGCGCCGAACGCCGACCAGCAGTTCGAGGCCGATCTCGCCTATGTGCTGCAGGCCGCGATCCTGCAGCATCAGACGCTCAACCTGCACGAGGCCGAGAAGCTCTATCTCCTCGTTCTGGACGCGCGGCCGCAACACGCCGACGCCAACTTCAACCTCGGCATGCTGATGGCGCAGCGCGGTCAATACGAGGCAGCCGTGCCGTTCTTCGAAACCGCGATCGGCACGGACCCGACGCAGCATATCTATTGGGCTACGTATATCGACGTGCTGACGCGCAGCGGTCAGGTCGCGGCGGCGAATATCGTGTTCGAAGTCGCGGTCGCGCAAGGCATGAGCGGGCCGGCAATCGAGAAACTGGCCGCCGAACTGCGCGATGCGACAAAGTCGCGCGAAGGCATCACGGCGCCAAACGGCCGCACGACGCCGACGCCGCAGGAAGTACAGCAGTTGCATGCGCACTTCAATGGCGGGCGACTCGAAGAAGCCGTGGCGCTCGCGAAGACCCTGACGCAGCGCTTCCCCACTTTTCTGCTGGGATGGGAAGTCATGGGCGTGGCCCAGGTTCGCCTGATGGACCTGCAGTCGGCCATTCCCTCGCTGCGCCGCTATCTGCAATTGAAGCCGGATGGAATCGACGTTCGCCGAATCCTGGCCGACTCCCTGCGCCTTTTCGACAAGTTCTTCGAAGCGGAAGCCGAATGCCGGCGCATGATCGAGCAGGACCCGAACTATCCGGAAGCGCACCGCATTCTCGGCGTGACGCTGCGCTCGCTGATGCGCCTCGACGACGCGCAAGCTGCTTGCCGTCGCGCCGTGGAACTCGCGCCGTTGTCGGCGAAAGCGCACGAAACGCTCGGCGTGGTGCTGATGGACCAGACGCGGTTCGACGACGCGGAGATGCATTCGCGTCGCGCGATCGAACTCGATCCAACTTGCGACAGCGCGCACGAGAACCTGTTGTTCTGCTTGTCGCACAAGGAAGAAATCGACCGGAAGGCGTACTTCGAGCAGCATCTGTACTTCGCCGAGCAATGCGAGAAGCCGCTGCAATCAACGTGGAAGAAGCATCGGAACCAGCCGGACCCGAACCGCTGCATTCGCGTGGGCTTCGTCTCGGGCGACTACAACCAGCATCCGGTGGCTGTCTTCATCGAGCCGGTGTTCCGCTATCTCGTGAACGATCCCAGCGTCACGGTGCACGCGTACTACAACCGCTCGGTGACCGACGAGGTCACGCGCACGCTGCGCGATATCGTGCCGCGCTGGCACGACGTCTCGGGTTATAGCGATGCCGCGCTCGCCGACAAGATTCGCGCGGACGGCATCGACGTGCTGATCGATCTTTCGGGGCACACGGCCTATAACCGCCTGCTGACTTTCGCGCGCAAACCCGCGCCGATCCAGGCGACGTGGATGGGCTATCTCGGCACGACCGGCATGACCGCGATGGATTACTACATCGGCGATCGCCACTATGTGCCTGAAGAACAGATCGACGGTCAGTTCGTCGAAAAGCTGGCTTATCTGCCGGCGTATGCGCCTTTCAAGCCCTCGGAACATGCGCCGGCGCTCAACGCGTTGCCCGCGCTCACCAACGGCCACATCACTTTCGGCAGCTTCAACCGCTTCAACAAACTGCGTCCGCGCACCATCGCGCTGTGGTCGGAACTGCTGCGCGCGGTGCCGGATGCGCGCATGTTGATCGCAGGCGTGCCGCGCGACAACAGCCACACGATTCTGATCGATTGGTTCGAGAAGGAAGGAATCGATGTGAGCCGGCTCGAGTTTCGTCAGCGCTCGTCGCTCGTGCGCTATCTCGCGCATCACCTCGACGCCGATATCGCGCTCGACACGTTCCCTTACGCGGGCGGCGTCACCACCATGCAGGCGCTGTGGATGGGCGTGCCCACGCTCACCTTGCCCGGCGAACTGATCGCGAGCCGAGGCAGCACGTCGGTGCTTTCCAACACGGGCCTCGGCGACTTCGTGGCTCGCGACCGCGCGGACTTCGTCGCGAAGGGCATCGAATGGGCGGGCCGGGTCGAAGAACTCGCGCAGATCCGCGCCGGCATGCGCGAGCGCTGCCTGCAGTCGCCGGGGTTCCAGCCCGACACGGTGGCCCGCGCGCTCTCCGCCAGCATGCGCCAGATGTGGCAGCGCTGGTGCGCCGGCAAGGCTGCGGCCACGTTCGACGTCTGAAGCGAATTTTTAACGAAAGAAGTCGCTCCGTCTGCCGTTAAAGCTCTCAGACGGGGCATTAAAAAACCGCGAGCATCGGCAGCAGAGCCCCGCTGGGCAAGCTTTAGCACGTATTTCCAGGTATTTATCAGGCAAATCGAATCGAGCACTAAAGTTTGCCTAGCACGGGCCGAAAACCTAAACAAGCGGCCAAACAAACAAACGACGGACGCTTCCGCCAAACGATGGCGTTATCAACTCAGATAAATGCGCCAGGCCTCATCGGAGAAACAAAATGATCGGTATCAATAGCAACATCAACTCGCTGGTCGCTCAGCAAAACCTGAACGGCACGCAAAGCGCACTGTCGTCGGCAATCACGCGTCTTTCGTCGGGCAAGCGCATCAACAGCGCAGCAGACGACGCAGCTGGCCTCGCAATCGCTTCGCGCATGACCTCGCAGATCAACGGCCTGAACCAAGGCGTTTCGAACGCGAACGACGGCGTGTCGATGGTTCAGACGGCTTCGAGCGGTCTGTCGCAGATCACGGACAACCTTCAGCGTATCCGTCAGTTGGCCGTGCAAGCATCGAGCGGCTCGCTGTCGACGGCTGACAAGACCTCGCTGCAACAAGAAGTGACGCAGCGTATCAGCGAAATCAACCGTATCTCGTCGCAAACCACGTTCAACGGCACGAACCTGCTCGACGGCACCGCCGGCAGCAAGACGTTCCAGGTTGGCGCGAACGTCGGCCAGTCGATCACGATCGACCTCGGCTCGGCAGCAAACGTCTCGGCTCTGTCGCTCGGCGGCAGCAACCCGCAGAAGGGCACGGTCATCGGCACGGTCGACGGTCTGAGCCTGGGCGACACGGGTGCATCCGCAGCTTCCACCGCGGCAACGATCACGTCGGTCAACGTCATCGCTGACGGCTCCGGCGGCTACACGTTCACCGACCAGGACAACAAGGCACTTGGCAGCTCGTTCGCCTCGTCGAACGTGTTCACGGGTCTGTCCGCAGGCAGCACGAGCATCAGCCTGAACAGCACCAACGTTCCTTCGGCAACCGCAGCTCAAACGTCCGAAGTCGGCGCGCTGACCGCGAACAACACGCCGCCGCAAGTGTCGCAAATCGACATCAGCAAGGCGAACGGCGCATCGTCCGCAATCGAGGCAGTCGACAACGCACTGGACGCAGTGAACTCGCTGCAAGCTCAGTTGGGCGCCGTGCAGAACCGCTTCAGCTCGGTTGCCGCTACCCAGACCGCGCAGTCGACCAACCTGTCGTCCGCTCAGTCGCAGATCACCGACGCGAACTTCGCGCAAGAAACCGCGAACCTCTCGAAGGCTCAGGTTCTGCAACAAGCTGGTATCTCGGTTCTGGCGCAAGCGAACTCGATGCCCCAGCAGGTTCTGAAGCTCCTCGGCTAAGCATCGCCGACGCAGTAACCGGCGCGTCTCGATCACGGCGCGCCGGCGACGTACCCAGGGAGGCTTGCCTCCCGATTTGCATTTCCGCCAGAGGCGCCTTCATGACGAGTCGCCTGCTGACGGTGCAGTAAAACGCATCTTCAACCGCTCACGGCAAGAAGCCAGAAACGGAGCCATACATGTCCACGGTAGCAACCACTTCGGCATCCACGGTCGATCCGACCAGCGCCGTCCAGCAAGCCGCGCAGTCGATCATCAGTGGCTCGACCAACTCCACGATGGATGTGAACTCGCTCGTCACCGCCATCGTCAACGCGAAGGTCGCCGGACAGACGGATGCGCTGACAGCCAAGCAAACCAAGGACAACACCCAGCTCACCGCGGTCGGCACGCTCAAGTCCGTGCTGTCGCTTTTGCAAAGCTCGGTGAGTTCGCTCGCGGACGGCACGACGCTCGGCGCCTTCACGGCGACCGGCAGCGGCAAGGGTCTGACCGGCACGGCCAGCACCGGCGCGGTCGCGGGCACTTATTCCGTCGCGGTCAGCAATATCGCCACCTCGCAATCGCTTACCTCCACCGCGTTCACCAGCACCGCGCAACTCGGCACGGGCACGATGAAGCTGTCGGTGGGCGGCAAGGACATGTCGATCAGCATCGACTCTTCGAACAACACGCTCGCGGGCATTGCGTCCGCGATCAACAAGGCAAGCGGTAACCCCGGCATCACGGCGGCGGTCGTCAACGGCACCGATGGCGCGCACCTCGTGCTGCGCTCGGCGTCGACGGGCCAGGCCAACGGCATTACCGTGGCGGTCACGCCGAACATGCAGTCCGACGGCACGACGCCCGACGACAATGGTTTGTCCAAACTCAACGTGGCATCGACGTTGAGCGCTGCCACGACAGACTCGAACGGCAATGCGGTTCCGGCGCAGACGGCCATCAGCTCGTCGAACTGGACGCAGACGACGGCCGGCATGGACGCCAACTTCACCATCGCGGGCACGCCTGCCAGCAGCTCGACCAATGCGGTCACGACGGCGCTGTCCGGCGTGACGCTGAATCTCACGTCGGACGCGGTCGGCACGACGCAGACCTTGACCATCGCGCAGGACACGGCCACGCAGAAGACGGCCATCGATGGTTTCGTCACCGCGTACAACAACTTCATCACGACGGCCGCGTCGCTGACTTCGTTCGACTCGACCCAGGCAGCCGGTTCGCAAGGCGGCGCGCTGCTCGGCGACTCGATGATGAACACCATTCGCAACGCCCTTTCCAGCACGATTGCCAAGGGCGTGGGTTCCGGCACGAGCCAGGTGAACCTCGCATCGATCGGCATTACGCTGCAACCGGACGGCACGCTCAAGACCGACGAAGACGCGTTGACCGCAGCATTGTCGAGCAACTCGGGCGCGGTGGCATCGCTCTTCAATTCGAGCACGGGCGTAGCCGCGCAACTGAACAACAGCCTGACCGGATTTCTCGCGACAGGCGGTATTGTCGATACGCGCACGACCGCGCTCACCGCCGATCTTTCGAGCATCACGGACCAGCAAACCGCGCTCGCTTCCTACACGGCGCAACTGACCACGACCTACAACGATCAGTTCACCGCGCTCAACACGCTGATGTCGCAGATGGCGACGCAGGGCAGCTACCTGACCGCGCTCTTCGGCGGCACCAACAGCGCGGGCGCGCTGGCAAGCAACAAGTCGTAAGGAACGAACATGAACCAGCAAGAAATGATTCAACACGCCTGGGCACTGACCGAGGCGATCGAAGCAGCGGTCAACGAAGAAAACTGGGCGCGCGCGGCCGAACTCACAGAGGCGCGCACGCCGCTCCTGATGGCCGTGGAAGCGAATCAGCCGGCTGAATCGCTCGCGACCATTCGCCGGATTCAGGCGAGCATCGAAGCAACGATGGGCCGTGCGAACGCCGCGCAAGCCATGCTTTCGACCGCGTACCGCAAGTCGATGGATCAGGCGAAAGCCGCCGGACGATATCAACAAGCCGCGCGCTTCTAAAGTTTTTCCGGCACGCGCCGATAACCTTAATAAGAACAACGAGAAGAACGCGTCAGACATGACGCGGCGCTTCGCTCTTGATGCCCGCCTCGCGCGGGCATTTTTTATTTGCGTCGCTCGAAGGCTTCAGCGGCTGAGGGTTAAGGTGAGATAAGCCGCGTACAAGATGCCATTGCCAAGCAACGCCCACAACACCACGCCATTGCCGCGCGCGTTGAAGCGCAGCCATGCCGCCGCCGCGAGCGTGATCAGCACGCCGGTCAGCACTTCCACGCGCGGCTCCCACGGCGTCAGCATGATGCCGATGCCCGGCAGCAAGGTGCCCTGAAATACCATCGCGCCTGTGATGTTGCCGAACGCGAGCGTATCTTTTCCGCGTCGCGCCCAGAGAATGCTGTTCACCTTTTCCGGCAGTTCGGTCGCAATCGGAATGATGATGAGCGAGAGCAAGAGCGGCGATATGCCAAGCGCCGCCGACACGCCTTCCACACCGTGGATGAAGCCCTTCGCCCCGCCGACGAGCAGCACGATGCCGATCAGGAACTGCAGCATGATCGACCCGATACCGTTCGGCAAACCCACGCGCGTGATGAAGAGACGCTCGGGCGCTTCCGTGCCGTGTCCGCTTTCGACAAGACTCGCCGATGCCTTGAACGTGGTGATCACGTAGATCACGTATAAGCCGACGAGGCCGACCGCGAACATCGCCCGCACCTGCCACGCATGATGCGGCACGAACATGGCGCCGGCCGCAATCAGGAACGCGACGAGAAAGAAGTTCAGGTCGCGCGTGAAGCCGCTGCGCTCGGGCATGATCCGGCCGCGCAAGCCACGCGATTTGATGACCGCGAGCGTCATCAGGAAAGTGGAAAGCGTCGCGAGCATGAGTGGCGCGCCAAGAATGGCGCCGACACCGATTTCTTCGTTAACCGAACGGCTCGCCGTGCCGCCCAGCAGCGCGATGATCGGCACGGTCGTTTCCGGCAGCGCCGTGCCGACCGCCGCGAACAGCGATCCAGTCACGCCCTCCGATATGCCGAGCCGTTCGCCGAGATGTTCGAGCGCATTGGTGAAGAGTTCCGATGCGATAAGAATGACGGCGAGCATCAACGCGAGTTCGACGAAAAGCATCGTCATGCGGCACCTCGCGGGAAACGATGCAACGCGCGGGCGCGAATGAGCGCGCAGCGAGACAGGGATTTTTGTAGTTGTGGGGACACGATGATTCCACGGTCGGACGTTCAGCGAACCACGATGCGCCATGCGCCGTCCGACCAAGAACGACAAAGCGCATCGATGGTCTCGCCAAACCGCCGGAATGCGACAGCACCGACCGGTCGAACGCGCCACGGCAGCAAGGCCGAGGATGTTGACGCGTTCTCCTTCGCTGATGGAAGGAAGGCTACTCCCCAAAGACCGGGGCAGTGTAGCCTGAGCCGCCCGGTTCGGCAACCCGCACGGCGCGTTCGAGGCATAAGCGTATGCGCAACGATTCGTTGTCGAGCGGCGAGCGCTTCGCTAACCTAGCCGCGCGGATGCGCTACTTGCTTGCCACACGCGCACAGGGTAAAACCAGCCACAAGAACAATCGTAATGTGACCAGCCGGGTCACGGGAGATCTCATGCGCAACACACTTTTCGCTGCCGCCATCGCCGCGACGTTCGCCGCCGCGCCGCTTATCGCAATGGCCAAGCCGCTCACCATCTGTACAGAATCGAGCCCGGACGGCTTCGATGTCGTGCAGTTCAATTCGCTCGTCACGACCAACGCGTCGGCGGATGTCATCTTCAACACGCTCGTGTCATACGACGAGGCCGCGAAGAAAGTCGCGCCCGCGCTCGCCGAGAAGTGGGACCTCAGCAGCGACGGTCTTACCTACACGTTCCATCTGCGTCCGAACGTGCAGTTCCAGACCACCGACTACTTCAAGCCGACGCGTCCGCTCAATGCCGACGATGTCGTCTTCACCTTCGAGCGCATGTTGTCGGACAGCAACCCCTGGCACAAGATCGCGGGCGCGAGCGGCTTTCCGCATGCGCAATCGATGGGTCTCGTGAAGCTCATCAAGGCCGTGACCAAGGTCGATGACAAAACGGTGAAGTTCGAACTCAACGAGCAGAACGCGACCTTCGTGCCGATCCTCACGATGGGCTTCGCATCGATCTATTCGGCGGAATATGCGGACAAGCTGCTGAAAGCGAACCAGCAAGTCGATCTGAACAGCAAGCCTGTCGGCACCGGTCCGTTCGTGCTCAAGAGTTATACGAAAGACGCGGTGATCCGTTATGACGTGAATCAGAGCTACTGGGGGCCGAAGCCTAAAGTCGATCGCCTGATTTATGCCATCACGCCGGACGCCGCCGTGCGCGCGCAGAAGATCAAGGCGGGCGAATGTCAGATCGCGTTGTCGCCGAAGCCGCAGGACGTGCTCGACGCGAAGAAGGACAAGTCGCTGAAGGTTAGCGAGACGCCCGCATTCATGACCGCGTTCGTCGCGCTGAACACGCAGAAGAAGCCGCTCGATAACCCGAAGGTGCGCCAGGCGTTGAACATGGCGTTCGACCGCACCACCTATACGAAGACGGTGTTCGAAAACACGGGAACGCCCGCTGTGAACCCGTATCCGCCGAACACGTGGAGCTATGACAAGAACATCGCGGCGTACAAGTATTCGCCCGATGCCGCGAAGAAGCTGCTCGCGGATGCAGGCTTGCCCAATGGCTTCGAAACGACCATCTGGGTGCGCCCGAACGGCAGTGTGCTGAATCCGAATCCGAAAGCTGGCGCCGAACTGCTGCAGGCGGATCTCGCGAAGATCGGCGTGAAGGCGCAGGTGAAGATCATCGAGTGGGGCGAACTCATCAAGGAAGCCAAGCAGGGCCAGCACGACATGCTCTTCATGGGCTGGGCCGGCGATAACGGCGATCCGGACAACTACCTCTCGCCGCTTTTCAGTTGCAATGCGGTGAAGTCGGGCATCAACTTCGCGCGCTTCTGCGACCCGCAACTCGATAAGCTCATCGCGGATGGCAAGGTCACCTCCGACGTCGCGAAACGCACGAAGGCTTATGTGGACGCGCAGAAGATCATCCACGATCAGGCACTGTGGATTCCGCTCGTTTATCCGACTGCGGCGGCAATCACGCGTGCCAACGTCAGCGGCTTTAACGTGAGTCCGTTCGGGCGGCAGAACTTCGGGGCTGTGTCGGTGCAGTGAGGGGTTTTACGCGGGCGAGTACCGGATCACCCCGTCCTCGCCCGTCTCGCGCGTAAGCGTGCCATCCAGCCACAACAAGTTCAGATGCGCGAGCGCTTCGCCAAGTGCGAAGGTCATCTGATGGATATCGAGCTTGCGCTTGAACATGATCGGCACGATATCTCCCGCGCTGCACGGACGCTGCGTGCACGCCTCGACCACTTCCGCAAGCCGCGCGCGATGATGGTCCCGCAACTGACCGATACGCGTGAGCACGCCGCGAAACGGCTTGCCATGCGAAGGCAAGGCGAGGACATCGGCGGGCAAGTGTTCGTAGCGTCCCAACGATTCGAGATATAGCGCAAGCGGATTGCCTTCCGGCTCGATAGCGAACACGGACACGTTCGTCGAGATGCGTGGCAAAACCATATCGCCGGAAATGAGCAACTTGTCCGCCGCGCAATACAGCGCACTATGTTCGGGCGAATGACCGTAGCCCGAAATGATTTGCCATTCGCGTCCGCCAATCGCGATGCGGTCGCCATCGCGGATACGGCGGAACTCGGCGGGGATGGAAGGCACGAGCGTCGGGTAATAGCTGTCGCGCTTTCTCAATGCATCGAGCGATGCCTCGTCCGTTAGACCATGCGCCCCGAAGTGCTTCGCCGCGCGCTCGCCGCCCGCGTTCGAGCCATCGCCCGCGGCCATCACGCGGCCCATTGCATACTCGCCGAGCGCAATCCAGAGACGCACGTTCCAGCGTGCCTTGTCGCCACCCTTGCAGATCCAGTCGGCAAGACCGAGATGATCCGGATGGCAATGCGTGACGATCACGCGCAGCACAGGCAAGCCGTCGAGCGCGCTGTCGAACACGCTTTCCCAGTTCGCGCGAATATTTTCGTTCGAGATGCCGCAATCGATGATGGTCCAACCCTGCACGCCATCGATCTCATCGCGCAATAGCCACAGATTGATGTGATCGAGCGCGAACGGCAAAGGCATGCGCAGCCAGTAAAGGCCAGGCGCGACTTCCTTCACGCGCCCCGCTTCGGGCAATTCGTCGGCAAAAACATAATCGAGTTGATGTTCGAGTGCGTTCATTCTTTTGCGCCTCTGAAGTGAGCATGAATGCGGGTTCAAGCCACGTTGCAATTTCGCCAGGTTGACGATAACGTAAACCTCATTCTAACGTCGCATGTGTGATCACGTGCTCCGGCGCCGGCAATGACTCAAGCCATTCACTACACCATCACCGAACTGGCGCGCGAGTTCGACATCACGTCGCGCGCCATTCGCTTCTACGAAGACCACGGTCTGCTCGCGCCCGAGCGCGAAGGCGCGAACGGCCTGCGGCGCGTGTATTCGTCACGCGATCGCACGCGCCTGAAACTCACGCTACGCGGCAAGCGGCTCGGCTTTACGTTGTCGGAGATTCGCACGCTGCTGGACTTGTACGACTCGCCCACGGGCGGCACGCGGCAGTTGCAGGCTTTTGTCGATACCATCGCGGCGCATCGCGAAGTGCTTGAGCGGCAACTCGTCGATCTCACCACGACGCTTGCCGAACTCGAAACATACGAGAAGCAAGGCCGCGCGCTCCTTGCCGCTGGCGTCGAAAAGCGCGCCCGCAGAGCCAAAGCCGCATGATGGCCAACGAGACGCCCAGCCGACATGAATCACTTCCCCAAGCTGCTCTCGTCGCAAATAGGCTTCGATGTCGCGCAGACGATACTCGAAGGCTTCGATCGCCATTACCGCGTCTTTCGCGAAGCGGCAGTCGAGGCGAAGCATCTGTTCGAGGAAGGCAACTGGCAAGCGCTCGCGCAACGCGCACGCGACCGCATCGCGTCTTATGACGATCGCGTCGCGGAATGCGTGACATCGCTGGAAGACGAGTACGACGCCGAGACCATCGACGATGAAATCTGGCAGCAGATCAAGCTGCACTTCATCGGCTTGTTGACGACGCATCGGCAGCCGGAATGCGCGGAGACGTTCTTCAACTCGGTGTGCTGCAAGATCCTGCATCGCTCGTATTTCAACAACGATTTCATCTTCGTGCGGCCCGCCATTTCGACCGAATACATCGAGAACGACGAGCCCGCCGCCAAGCCGACGTATCGCGCGTATTACCCCGAGAAAGACGGGCTGCAGGCCACGCTCGAACGCATCGTCACGAACTTTCAGCTGGAGCCTTCGTTCGAGGATTTGCCGCGCGACGTGCATTGCGTGGTGGATGCAATCGAAGAGGCCTTTGGCCAACTCACGCCCGCGCCGAACTTTCAGATTCACGTGCTCTCGTCGCTGTTCTTTCGCAACAAGGCGGCATATGTCGTCGGGCGCATCATCAATGGCGATGCCTTACTTCCGTTCGCGGTTGCCATCCGTCACACGCAGCCGCACTTGCTGGCGCTCGACACCGTGCTCTTGAACCGGGAGCAGTTGCTCGTCATCTTCAGCTTCTCGCATTCGTACTTTCTCGTCGACATGGAAGTGCCGTCCGCGTATGTGCAGTTCTTGCGCAGCATCATGCCGGGCAAGCCGAAGGCCGAAATCTATACCTCGGTGGGCTTGCAGAAGCAGGGCAAGAATCTGTTCTATCGCGACCTGCTGCATCATCTGAAACATTCGAGCGATCGCTTCATCGTGGCGCCCGGGATCAAGGGGCTCGTGATGATCGTGTTCACGCTGCCTTCGTTTCCTTACGTGTTCAAGCTCATCAAGGACGCGTTTCCGCCGCCGAAGGAAACCACGCGCGAGAAGATTCAGGGCAAGTATCAACTCGTCAAGCGTCACGACCGCGTGGGCCGCATGGCCGACACGCTCGAATATTCGAGCGTCGCGCTGCCGCTTGCGCGCCTCGACGATGCGCTGATCCGCGAACTGGAAAAAGAAGCGCCTTCGATGATCGAATACGAAGGCGACAAGCTCGTCATCAAGCACGTGTATATCGAACGGCGCATGGTGCCGCTCAATCTCTTTCTGCAAGGCGGCAGCGACGCGGACGTCGATCACGGCATCCGCGAATATGGCGACGCAATCAAGCAGTTGATTCAGGCGAACATCTTTCCCGGCGACATGCTGTACAAGAATTTCGGCGTGACGCGCCACGGGCGTGTCGTGTTTTACGATTACGATGAAATCGAGTATCTGACCGATTGCAACGTGCGTAGCGTGCCGCCGCCGCGCTACGAGGAAGACGAGCTGTCCGGGGAACCGTGGTATACCGTCGGGCCGCACGACATCTTTCCGGAGACGTACGGCACGTTCCTGCTCGGCGATCCGCGCGTGCGCGAAGCATTCATGCGTCATCACGCGGATTTTTTCGATCCCGCGCTGTGGCAGCGTCACAAGGAGCAGCTACAACGAGGCGAACTCGCCGATTTTTTCCCCTACGACCGGGCCCTGCGATTCTGCATCCGCTATCCGGAGCGTTTCGACAAGGCAACGGCATCGATACGCGCGGCTTGATACATCATCGAGCGCGCAAGTACCCGAAACACGACCATCACCATGACTGAGCAAAACGACCAAGCCTTCCATCCCCTCGCCCATCTCTTCGACAACAATCAGGCGTGGGTCGAACGCAAGCTATCCGACGACGCGGAGTTCTTCACGCGCCTCGCGCACCAGCAGGCGCCGGAGTATCTGTGGATCGGCTGCTCCGACTCGCGCGTGCCGGCGAACCAGATCATCGGCTTGCCGCCCGGCGAAGTGTTCGTGCATAGAAACATCGCGAACGTGGTCGTTCACTCGGACCTCAATGCGCTGTCCGTCATTCAGTTCGCGGTGGACTTGCTGAAGGTGAAGCACATCATGGTCGTCGGCCACTACGGCTGCTCGGGCGTGGGTGCGGCGCTCGTCGGCCAGCGCGTGGGTCTCGCGGACAACTGGTTGCGGCACGTCGAGGACGTGCGCGAAAAACACGCGGCGCTGCTCGATGAATGGCCGGTTGGAGAAGCGCGGCACCGGCGTCTGGTCGAACTCAATACCATCGAGCAGACGCTCAACGTGTGCCGCACGACCATCGTCAACGACGCGTGGGCGCGCGGTCAGGACCTCACCGTGCACGGCTGGACCTATGGCGTGCACGATGGCCGCTTGCGCAACATGGGCATGATGATCAGCGCGCAAGACCAGGTGGATTCAACCTATCAGGCATGCCTCGCCGCGTTGACGCGCGGCGGCGCGCATGCCGCGGCGAACGATGTGATCGCGTCGGATGCGGCGCGGCTCGGCGACGTTCCCGCCGTCATTCAAGGCGTTATCAAGGAGCTGAAACATGAGTGAGACATCGAAGGATTCCGTGGTCATCGTATCGGCGGCACGCACGCCGATGGCCGCATTTCAGGGCGATTTCGCCGCGATGACCGCGCCGCAGCTCGGCGCGGTCGCGATTCGCGCGGCATGCGAACGCGCGGGTCTCGAACCCGCGCGGATCGACGAAGCGATCATGGGCTGCGTGCTGCCTGCGGGCCAAGGTCAAGCGCCTGCACGGCAAGCGGCGCTCGGCGCGGGCTTGCCGCTTTCCACCGGCAGCACGACCATCAACAAGATGTGCGGCTCGGGCATGCGCGCGGCCATGTTCGCGCACGACATGCTGCTGGCAGGCTCGGCCGATGTGATCGTCGCGGGCGGCATGGAAAGCATGACGAATGCGCCGTATCTGTTGCCGAAGGCGCGCGGCGGCATGCGCATGGGTCACGGTCAGGTGCTCGACCACATGTTCCTCGACGGCCTCGAAGACGCTTACGACAAGGGGCGTCTCATGGGCGCGTTCGCGGAGCAATGCGCGTCGTCGTATGAGTTTTCGCGCGAATCGCAAGATGCGTTTGCCGTCGAGTCGTTGCGACGCGCTCAGCGCGCCAACGACGACGGTTCCTTCGCCTGGGAAATCGCGCCCGTCACGGTGCAAGGCAGAAAGGGCGATACGGTCATCGCGCGCGACGAACAGCCGTTCAAAGCGAACATCGAGAAGATTCCATCGCTCAAGCCCGCGTTTGCCAAGGACGGCACGGTGACGGCCGCGAATTCGTCGTCCATCTCCGATGGCGCCGCCGCGCTCGTGATGATGCTCGAATCCACCGCCAAGCGGTTGGGCGTGACGCCGCTCGCGCGAGTCGTGGGTCACAGCACGTTCGCGCAGCAGCCCGCGTTGTTCACGACCGCGCCGGTTGGCGCCATTCGCAAGCTGTTCGAGAAGAACGGCTGGCGTTCCGGCGATATCGATCTCTACGAAATCAACGAGGCCTTCGCCGTAGTCGCCATGGCCGCGATGCGCGAGCACGATCTGCCGCACGACAAGGTCAACGTGAACGGCGGCGCGTGTGCGCTCGGACATCCTATCGGCGCGTCCGGCGCGCGCATTCTCGTGACCTTGCTTGCGGCGCTGAAGGCTCGTGGGCTCAAGCGCGGCGTTGCGAGCTTGTGTATCGGCGGCGGCGAAGCGACGGCCATGGGTATCGAACTGGTCTAAAGAGTTGGCGCCGTGCCACGACCATCCATAACAAGGGAAGATTGCACGTGACTTATCAGGTACATGGCGTTTCGTCATCGGGAAACTGCTACAAGGTGCGGCTCGCGCTTGAACAACTGAATCTGCCCTACGTCTGGCACGAAGTGGACATGATGAACGGCGCCACGCGCACCGAGTCGTTCCTGAAGCTCAATCCGAATGGCAAGGTTCCGGTGCTCGTCATCGACGAACAAACGGCGCTCACCGAATCGAACGCCATTCTCTGCTATCTCGCCGATGGCACGCCGCTCCTGCCCGCCGACCGGCTCGAACGCGCGCGCGTGCTGCAATGGATGTTCTTCGAGCAATACAGTCATGAGCCATATGTCGCGGTGGCGCGCTTCATCAAGCAGTTCCTGAAGAAGCACGACGATCCGCGGCTGCCCGACAAGATCGCTGGTTCGTACCGCGCGCTCGACGTGATGGAGCAGCATCTCGCCACGCGCACGTTCTTCGCCGCAGAGCGCTACACGGTGGCCGATATCGCGCTTTACGCATACACGCATGTCGCGGATGAAGCCGGTCTCGATCTCGCTAGCTATCCGGCCATTCGCGCGTGGCTTGCGCGCGTGAAGAACCAGCCGGGGCGCATCGACATGCCGAGCGTGGATCAATGAAGCCGGTGGAATGTCCTTGCGGCGGAGCATCGCCCAATCAACGTCCGAACGCCCGCGCGCCGCGTTATGAAGCGTGCTGCGGGCGCTTTATCGAAGCCGGCGCCTTTCCGGCGAACGCCATGGAACTCATGCGTTCGCGCTATACCGCTTACGTCCTCGGCAATACGACCTACCTGCGCGCGACCTGGGACGACAAAACCCGCCCGCCCGATCTCGATGTCTCGAACGACACGCACACACGCTGGCTCGGTTTGCAAATCAAACGTCACGCTGTGATCGATACACAACACGAGGAAGTCGAATTCGTCGCGCGCTACAAGGTCGAAGGGCGAGCGCATCGCTTGCACGAAGCCAGCCGCTTTTGCCGCGACAACGCCGGCCACTGGGTCTATATCGACGGTGACGTAAAAGAAAAGTAAATGTCTCTTTAAAACATATAAATCCAATTCAGTATTAATTTCCTTGATTTCTCCTTTCAAATTAAATGGTTACGGGGTTACGCTTATTGTGCAGTGCAATTTTGAACAGTTAATCTCTCTTCACGTCAGGGCGCTGTCATTACCGCGCCCCGATGTTCGCAGCGAAGCCCCGTATTGAAGCCAATTGTCATGCCTTTTCTGGGCATGGCTCCCGGAACCCGCATTCGATACTGCTCATCATGAGCAGCGAGATAGGTTTGTGACTTCAATCGTGCATTTGGGGCCAAGCCAATCAAGCCTTAATCGGAGCGAGGCGGAGTTAAGGGATGGCGATCAGAACCTGGTTGGTCGGATGCAGCATGGTGTGCTCACTTGCGACATCGTTCATCACGACTGTCGTGAAAGCCGAACCGATCGGCGGCGTTCGCCCCTCCGAAGGGCTTTCAGCCCCCGTCTTCGGCCAAATACCCGACGCGCTCGACGCTCACCTTCCGGTCGTCGGCAATGGTCTGAACGAAAGCATCGTTCAAATTCCCGAAGCCGACATCTCGCTCGAAACGACCGTTTTCAAACCGGACGGCGCGGGTCCTTTCCCGATGATCGTCTTCAACCACGGCAAGCTCCCCGGCGACTCGCACGCCCAACCGCGCAATCGGCCGGTCGCGCTCGCACGCGAGTTCGTGCGTCATGGCTATGTCGTGGTCGTGCCGAATCGCCGCGGCTTCGCGGGCTCGGGCGGCGACTACGCCGGCCATGGTTGCGATGTCGAAGCCAACGGCTTCGCGCAGGCGGAAGACGTTGCCGCAGCGGTCGCGTACATGAGCCAGCAGCCTTATGTCGACAAGACGCATATCGTCGTGGGCGGCACTTCGCACGGCGGCTTGACGACCATGGCCTACGGTGCGCGCGAAGCGGTCGCGGCGCCGGGCGTGCGCGGTCTCATCAATTTCTCGGGCGGTCTGCGTCAGGACGAATGCACCGGCTGGCAGAAGAATCTCGTCGATGCCTTCGGCGCTTATGGCGAGAACGTTCGTTTGCCTTCGCTGTGGCTCTACGGTGACAACGATTCGGTGTGGCAAGGCGACTTGTCCACGCAGATGTATGCCGCATTCGTGTCGCACGGCGCACGCGCGCAGATGACCGACTTCGGCACCTACAAGAACGACGCGCATCGGCTCGTCGGCGACCGCGACGGCGTGCAGGTCTGGTGGCCGCGCGTGAAGGCGTTCCTCGCGCAAGTCGGCATGCCGACCACGGTGCAATATCAGGTCGCCGAGCCGCATTCGCCGAAGGCCACCGACTTTGCGAACCTCGATGCCGTGCAGTCGGTGCCCTTCATCGATGAAAGCGGCCGCAACGGCTATCGCAACTTCCTGAGCCAGTATTCGAGCCGCGCGTTCGCCGTGTCGAACTCGGGCGCGTGGTCGTGGGCCGAAGGCGGCGACGACCCGATGTCCGTCGCGCTCGCCAGTTGCCAGAAGCAGAGCGCCGATCCCTGCAAGCTCTACGCGGTGGATAACGCCGTCGTGTGGAACGAAGCGGGCGAGCAAACGCAGACGGCATCGCGCTGATACGCTTCTTCCCTCCAAAATTTTTTGAACGCCGGCCTCGCGCCGGCGTTTTTGCTTCTTTCGCCCGTGTTGGCGGTCCGTTCGGCGAAGTTAGCCGCGATCGCACTTTTCACGACTTCGTGGAAGCGTGCGCAGGCGATCCAGGACCCGGCCGAAAAGCGAAGCTTCCGGATATTTTCGCCATAATCGAAGCGCGCGAAGTCAGGCGCAATCCTCGAATAGCGCAGGCCCTCGCGGCTTGCCCGATGTATCCGGCTGGCGCCATGCGCCGCCTGGGAGCCGTTTTTGAACACAGAAGACAATCAGGACTGGGTCGCGCGCTCGCTCGCCGCGGTGTGGCACCCGTGCACTCAGATGAAACACCACGAGCGCATGCCGCTCGTGCCCATCGCGCGCGGCAAGGGCGCGTGGCTCTACGACCCGGCGGGCAACCGCTATCTCGACGCCATCAGTTCGTGGTGGGTCAATCTGTTCGGCCACGCGAATCCCGACATCAACCGCGCGCTCAAGGATCAACTCGATACGCTCGAACACGCGATGCTCGCGGGCTGCACGCATGCGCCCGCCGTCGAACTGGCCGAACGCCTGTCCGCGCTCACACGGCACACGCTCGGTCATGCTTTTTTTGCGTCCGATGGCGCGTCCGCCGTCGAGATCGCGTTGAAGATGAGCTTTCACTTCTGGCGCAACCGTGGGCAAAGTGAAAAGCGCGAGTTCGTGTGCATGGCGAACAGCTATCACGGCGAAACCATCGGCGCGCTCGGCGTGACCGATGTCGCGCTCTTCAAGGACGCATACGATCCGCTGATCCGCCACGCGCATGTGGTCGCATCGCCGGCGGCGAGTGGCGAAGACGAAGCCATCGACGCCATGCGCGCGCTCTTCGAACAACGCGCCGCGCATCTCGCCGCCGTGATCGTCGAGCCGCTCGTGCAATGCGCGGCCGGCATGGCGATGTACGACGCGTCGTATCTCACCCGCTTGCGCGCCCTGTGCGATGAACACGGCGTGCATTTGATCGCCGATGAGATCGCGGTCGGCTGCGGCCGCACCGGCACTTTCTTCGCGTGCGAGCAAGCGGGCATCTGGCCGGACTTCGTGTGCTTGTCGAAGGGCATCAGCGGCGGTTATCTGCCGCTTTCCATCGTGCTCACGCGCGATGACATCTACGCCGCTTTCTACGATGACGACGTCACGCGCGGCTTTCTGCATTCGCATTCGTACACGGGCAATCCGCTTGCATGCCGCGCCGCGCTCGCGACGCTCGATCTGTTCGAAAGCGCCAACGTGCTCGCGGAGAATCGCCGCAAAGCCGCGCTTTTGCGCGAGGCCTTGCAGCCGCTCGTGAAGCATGAACGCGTGCGCAATCTGCGCGAGCGCGGCACGATCTTCGCGTTCGATGTCGTCACCGAAGATCGCGCGTTCTCGCGTCGCTTCTTCGAGTTGGGGCTGCAGCGCGAACTGTTGCTGCGTCCTATCGGCAAGACGGTTTATCTGATGCCGCCATACGTGCTCACCGACGACGAACTCGCGCTGCTCGCCAGGCGCACGCGCGAAACGCTCGATGCCACGCTGGCCGCCGCCGAGGCCTCCGCATGAGCGATACATCGAAAGCGCTCTACGAAACGCTGCAGCAAGGACTCGCCGATATCGACGCGCGCGGTTTGCGCCGCCGTCGCAGAACCATCGACAGCGCGTGTTCGGCCCATATGACCGTCGATGGCCGCGCGATGATCGGCTTCGCGAGCAACGACTATCTCGGTCTCGCCGCCCACGAAGCGCTGCGGGAAGCGCTTGCCGAAGGCGCGTCGCTGTATGGCGCGGGCAGCGGCGGCTCGCATCTGCTGGGCGGCCATTCACGCGCCCACGCGCAACTCGAAGACGATCTCGCCGCGTTTTCCGGCGGCTTCGTCGACAACCCGCGCGCGCTTTACTTCAGCACCGGTTACATGGCCAATCTCGCCGTGATCTCGACGCTCGCCGGACGCGGCACGATGGTGTTCTCCGACGCGCTGAATCATGCGTCGCTGATCGATGGCGTCAGGCTCTCGCGCGCGCAGGTGCAAATTTATCCGCACGCCGACATGGAAGCGCTCGACGCCATGCTCGATGCATCGCAAGCGGACGCGACGACGAAGCTCATCGTGACGGATACCGTGTTCAGCATGGACGGCGATATCGCGCCGTTGCAAAGTCTCGTGGAACTCGCGGAGAAATACGGTGCGTGGCTCGTCGTCGACGATGCCCACGGCTTCGGCGTGCTCGGTCCGCAAGGTCGCGGCGCGCTCGCGCAATTCGCGCTGCGCTCGCCGCATCTCGTCTACGTCGGCACGCTAGGCAAGGCGGCGGGCGTTTCCGGCGCGTTCGTCGCGGCAAGCGAGACGGTCATCGAATGGTTGATCCAGCGCGCGCGGCCTTATATCTTCACGACCGCGTCGCCGCCTGCCGTGGCGCACGCCGTATCCGCGAGCATCGGGTTGATCGGCAGCGAAGACGGCGATGCGCGACGCAAGCATCTGGCATCGCTCATCGAAACGACGCGCGGCATGTTGAAACGCACACGCTGGTTGCCGGTCGAATCGAAGACGGCGGTGCAGCCGCTCGTCATCGGCGGCAACGACGAAACGCTCGCGCTCGCCGCCGCGCTCGACAAACGAGGCCTCTGGGTTCCCGCGATCCGCCCGCCGACCGTGCCCGCGGGGACATCGCGCTTGCGCATTTCGTTATCGGCCGCGCATGGCGACGACGACCTCGCCCGACTCGACGAAGCACTTGGCACGCTCAGTAAAGAAACGACATGACCGCTTTATCGCTATTCGTCGCCGGCACCGATACGGAGATCGGCAAGACCTTCGTCTCGTGCGCGCTGTTGCATGGCTTCGCGCGCGCGAACTTGCGCGCCGCCGCGATGAAACCCATCGCGTCCGGCGCAATCGAACGTGACGGCGTGCTGCATAACGAAGACGCCGATCAACTCGATGCCGCCGCCAACGTCGCGCTGCCGCCCGCCATTCGCACGCCGTTCATGATGCGCGAGCCGATTGCGCCGCATATCGCCGCCGCGCGTGAAGGCATTGCGCTGGATATCGGGCGCATCGTAAAGGCGCATCGCGTGGCGTGCGATCATGCGGATATCGTCGTCGTGGAAGGCGTGGGCGGCTTTCGCGTGCCGCTAGACGATACCCATGACACCGCGGATCTCGCCGTCGCGCTGAAGCTGCCGGTCGTGCTCGTGGTCGGCATGCGGCTCGGCTGCATCAGCCATGCGTTGCTGACCGCCGAGGCGATCACGTCGCGCGGCTTGCGCATCGCGGGCTGGGTGGCGAATCGCGTCGATCCGCACATGCTTTATCCGGAAGAAAACATTCATTCGCTGCAACACCGGCTCGATGCACCGCTCATCGGCGTGATTCCGCATTTCGCGCCATCCGACGCCGCGCGCGCCGCCGATCATCTCGACACGCGCCTTCTGCTCGACCGGCTTTTACTCAAGGACTGAATTCATGACGCAGACCATCACTGCCAACGCATCGTTGCAAACTGCCGCGCAAACCTCCGCGCCGACGCGAACGCCCGCGCAGGCGCGCTGGAAAGTCGCCGATATCGTCGCGCTTTACGACCTGCCGTTCAACGACCTGCTGTATCGCGCGCAAACGGTGCATCGCGAACATTTCGATCCGAACGCGGTACAGCTTTCCACGCTTCTGTCGATCAAGACCGGCGGCTGCGAGGAAGATTGCGCATACTGTCCGCAGTCCGTGCATCACGACACCGGCCTGCAAGCCGACAAGCTGATGGCCGTGGATGAAGTGCTGAAGGCCGCCGAAGCCGCCAAGGCCAACGGCGCGACGCGCTTTTGCATGGGCGCGGCGTGGCGCAATCCGAAGGATCGCCATCTTGAGCCGATCAAGGACATGATTCGCGGCGTCAAGGCAATGGGACTGGAAACCTGCGTGACGCTTGGGATGCTGGAGCCGCATCAGGCAGAAGGCTTGCGCGATGCCGGCCTCGATTACTACAACCACAATCTCGATACGTCGCCCGAGTTCTACGGCCAGATCATTTCGACGCGCACGTATCAGGATCGGCTCGATACGCTCGAACGCGTGCGCGATGTGGGCATCAACGTGTGCTGCGGCGGGATTGTCGGCATGGGCGAGTCGCGGCGTGAACGCGCCGGTTTGATCTCGCAGCTCGCCAACATGGAGCCGTATCCGGAGTCGGTGCCGATCAACAATCTCGTGCAAGTGGCCGGCACGCCGCTCACGGGCACCGCGCCGCTCGATCCCTTCGAGTTCGTGCGCACGATCGCGGTGGCGCGTATCACCATGCCCAAGGCGATGGTCCGTCTTTCGGCCGGACGCGAGCAGATGGATGAAGCGTTGCAGGCGCTTTGTTTCGCGGCGGGCGCGAACTCGATCTTCTACGGCGATCAGTTGCTCACGACGAGCAACCCGCAAGCCGAAGCGGACCGCAAGCTGATCGAGCGTCTGGGAATGCGCGCGGAATCGGCGCAGAACGTCAGCGCGGAAGAACGCGGCTGCTCGAACTGAGCGGAGAGTAAAAAGAAAAGGGCTCGCGCGTGGCGAGCCCTTTCGGTTATTTCTTCTCGACCACCTGATCGAAAGTCCCGCCATCGGCGAAATGGGTTTGCTGCGCCTTCTGCCAGCTGCCGAAGATCTGCTCCACCGTGAACGTCTTGAGCGGCTTGAACTCGCTTGCATGCTTGGCCAGCACCTCCGCGTTACGCGGCCGCAAATGATGCTGCGCGATGATCTCCTGCGCTTGCGGCGTGTAAAGAAAGTCCACGTACGCCTGCGCTTCCTTGCGCGTGCCGCGCTTGTCCACCACCTTGTCGACGATGGAGACCGGCGGCTCCGCCAGCAGGCTCGATGACGGATACACCGCATCGAAGTCCTTCGCGCCGACGCCTGCTTCGATCAGACCGACTTCGTTCTCGAAAGTCACGAGCACGTCGCCGATATTGCGCTGCGTGAAGGTCGTGGTCGCACCGCGCCCACCGGTGTCAAGCGTCGGCACGTTGGCGAGGATCGCTTTCTCGAAGTCCAGCGCCTGCGCATCCGTTGCGCCCTGCTGCTTCTTGTAGCCCCACGCCGCGAGATACGTGTAGCGGCCATTACCCGAAGTCTTCGGATTCGCGATGATCACTTGCACGCCCGGCCGCGCGAGATCGCTCCAGTCCTTGATGTTCTTCGGATTGCCCTTTCGCACGAGAAACACCATGGTCGTCGTGTAGGGCGCGCTGCCATTCGGAAGACGCGTGCGCCAGTTGGCCGGAACGAGTTGACCGCGTTCGGCAAGCAGGTCGATGTCGTTGGGCTGATTCATCGTCACGACATCGGCTTGCAGTCCCTGAAGCACCGACAGCGCCTGCGCGCTCGACGCCCCATGCGACTGCTTCACCGTCACCGTTTCGCCCGCGCGGCTTTTGTAGTCGGCGATGAACGCCGTATCGATGTCCTTGTACAGTTCGCGCGTCACGTCGTAGGAGACGTTGAGCAACGAAGTATCGGCATGCGCGATGCCCGCCGTCATATAGAGCGCCGCGGCTGCCATCAGCACGCGCTTACTGTATCCCGCCATATCGTCCTCAAGAATGCGATTGCAAAAGAAAGGCCGCGCGATGGCGGCCGGATGGTTCATGTTCATCGATGAAACCGGGCGCATCAGCCATACGCGTGCTCGTGCAAGGAGACTTCGCCCGCGAAACTTTCAGCAGGGTAAGCATATTGAGCCAGCGTGTCGATGAAATATTTCGCGCGCGGCCACGGACCGAAACCCGCCGCCGTGTTGATATGACCGGCATCGCCGAGATTCACGAACGCGCTCGAAAGCCGTGCTGCAAGATCGCGCGCGTGGTCGAGCGGCATCCACGGATCGGTTTCGCTGCCGACGAGAATGGAAGGCACGGCAAGACGCGTCGGCTCGAAGTGACCGGCGAAACGGAACTTCTCCGGGCTCGCGGGCGCGACGAACAATACGCCGACGACTTCGGCATCGGTTCGATTCTGCGCGAGCGCGTGCGCCGTCGCGAGACAGCCGAAGCTATGCGCGGCGAGCACGACAGGACGGCGAATGGTCGCTAGTTGCGCGAGCACCGCGTTCGCCCAGATGTCGAGATGCGGTGCGTCCCAGTCTGCCTGTTCGACACGCGATGTATCGGCATACTGATGCTCGAGCCAGCTTTGCCAGTGCGCGCCCTCGCTGCCGTGCAAGCCGGGCACCGTCAGCAGCGCGGGGCGCGGTGTTCGATTGCTGGTCGTCATGTGCGGTTCTCGCTGACATTGTCCACCTTGCATTTTCGCGTGGCGCGCGGCAAGGACGAACGAATCAATCGTCATGTCGATATGCTCGCGGATGCAACCGCACGCTTTTGCACCCTTTAGAATGGGTGGATCGAACGACGGAGGCGGACGTTGAAAATCATCTTCTACGAAGAGCACGCGGACACCGACGCATGGCTCGGCGGTTTGCGCCGCGAACTGCCGGACGCCGATCTGCGCATCTGGCAGCCTGGCGACACCGCGCCCGCCGATTACGCCATCGTCTGGCGCGCGCCGCGCGAACTCTTCGCGAACCGGCCGGAATTGAAGGCCATCTTCAATCTCGGCGCGGGCGTCGATGCAATCCTCGATGTCGAGCGCAAGGAACCCGGCACGTTGCCGCCGAACGCCACGCTCGTGCGTCTGGAAGACACCGGCATGGCGCAACAAATGGTCGAGTATTCGACGTATGCCGTTCTGCGCTACCTGCGCCGCTTCGACGAATACGAAGCGCTGCAAAGGGAGGGACGCTGGCGGAAACTTACGCAGCATGCGCGCGCATCGTTCACGGTGGGTGTGCTGGGTCTCGGCGTTCTCGGTGGTGAAGTGGCGCGCGGGCTTCTCGAGCTCGGCGTGCCGGTGCGAGGCTACAGCCGCACGGCGAAGACAATAGAAGGTGTCGAGGTTTATGCGGGTCCCGAGCGCTTCGATGCGTTTCTGGATGGCGTGCACGTGCTCGTCAACTTGCTGCCGCATACACCGGACACCGAAGGCATTCTCAACGCGCGCACTTTCGCGAAGCTCGCGCGCGGTGCTTATCTCGTGAACGTGGCGCGCGGTCCGCATCTCGTCGATGACGACCTTCTCGCCGCCCTCGATAGCGGCCAGCTCGCCGCCGCGACGCTCGATGTGTTTCATGTCGAGCCGTTGGCCAAGGAGCATCCGTTCTGGAAGCATCCGCGCGTGTCGGTCACGCCGCATATCTCGGCGGAGACGTTGCGCGAGGAGAGCATCGTGCAGATCGCGGCGAAGATCAAGGCGCTGTCGCGCGGGGAAACCATTGGCGGTATCGTGGACTTTTCGCGAGGGTATTGAATGCGGGGCATCGGGACATCAGTAAGTCAGGGAAGTCAGGAAGTCACGGAACAGGAGACAGGCATGATCCCCACTCAAGTAAAAATCGTCGAAGTCGGGCCGCGCGACGGCTTGCAGAACGAGAAGGAATTCGTCGCCACGGAAACCAAGATCGAGCTCGTGAACCGGCTCGCGCGTGCGGGCATCGTCAATGTGGAATCGACTTCGTTCGTCTCGCCGAAATGGGTGCCGCAAATGGCGGATGCCAGCGCGTTGATGGCGGGCATCGAGCGTCGCGCGGGCACCATTTACTCCGTGCTCACGCCGAATCTGCGCGGCTTCGAGGGCGCGCTCGAAGCAAAGGCCGACGAGATCGTCATCTTCGGCGCGGCAAGCGAGGCGTTCTCGCAAAAGAATATCAATTGCAGCATCGCGGAAAGCATCGCGCGCTTCGAGCCGGTCGCGAAAGCCGCGAAGGACGCAGGCTTGCGTCTGCGCGGCAGCATCTCGTGTGCGCTCGGCTGTCCGTATCAGGGCGAGGTGAGCGTGGCGTCGGTGGTGGATGTCGTCGAGCGCATGAAGGCGCTCGGCTGCGACGAAATCGATATCGCGGATACCATCGGCGTCGGCACGCCCAAGCGCACGCGCGAAGTGCTGGCGGCGGCGTCGAAAGCGTTTCCGCGCGAACGCCTGTCAGGACATTTCCACGATACTTATGGGCAGGCCATCGGCAACATTTATGCGGCGCTGCTCGAAGGCATCGAGATATTTCATGCGTCGGTTGCGGGGCTCGGCGGCTGTCCGTATGCCAAGGGCGCGACAGGCAACGTCGCGACCGAAGACGTCGTGTATCTGATGAATGGACTCGGCATCCAGACGGGCATCGACCTGGATCGACTGGTCGAGACAGGCGACTTCATTTCGCGCGCCATCGGCAAGCCGAGTTCGTCGCGTGCGGGCAAGGCGCTGCTCGCCAAGCAGCGTGACGCCGTTGCCGCCTGCGTCTGACCTGTTGATCGTTCGATGGAAAGGAAAGCAATGACCGAAGTACAGAATCTCGATGACCTTCCCGATTCCGCGCGCCGCGTCGCGCTTCTGTTGCAGGAACGCGGTCACGCGCGGCCCGTCGTGATGCTGCCGGAAACCGGCAAGACATCGGCGGAAGCGGCGGCGGGATTGAACTGTTCCGTGGCGCAGATCGCCAAGTCCATTCTCTTCCGGCGCCGCGACGACGACGCGCCCGTGCTCGTGATCGCAAGCGGCGCGAATCGCGTGGACGAAGCGAAGGTCGCGGCGCGCGTCGGCCAACTGGCGCGCGCGGATGCGAAGTTCGTGCGCGAAAAGACCGGCTATGCCATTGGCGGCGTATGTCCGATCGGTCATGCGACCGAACCCGTGACGCTCATCGACGAAGACTTGCTCACGCTCGAAAGCCTGTGGGCGGCGGCGGGTCATCCGCACGCGGTGTTCAATCTGACGCCGCAAGAACTCGTGTCGCTGACGGGCGCGCCGGTTGTCGATGTCGCCTTGCGCGCACCATGAACGGCGAAGTCGCGTCGCCGTGCGTGGACGTCTGTCGCATGAATCCGGAGACGGGCTTCTGCGACGGCTGCCTGCGCACCATCGACGAAATCGCGGCGTGGTCATCCATTGACGATAACGCGAAACGCGACGTGCTCGCGCGTGGCGAAAGCCGTCGTCGCGGCGCGCGCGTGGTGCGTATCGGCGAATCGTTCGAAGCGACGCTTGCCTTGCCGGCGGACTCCATTCGCCACTTCGCCACGCTCGTCAACGACACCAACCCGCTGCATCACGACGAAGCGTATGCGCGCGCCAGCCGTTTCGGCTCGCTGATCGCGTCGGGCACGCAACCGACCGCGCATCTCATGGCGATGATCGCCGAACACTTCTCGACTTACGCGCAACCGCTCGGACTGGAGTTCGGCATCAAGCTCACGCGCGCGGTGAAGGCCGACGACGTGCTCGCCATGCGCTGGCAAGTGCTCGATGCAAAGTGGAAGACGAGCCTTCGCGGCGACCTGGTGAAGCTCGCGGGCCGCGCGGTGAATCAGCTTGGCGAGACGGTGATCGAGGCGACGGCGACTATCGTCGTCATGCCGAAGGAGCAAGCGTGATCGCGCTGCCCGCTTCCATGACGGTGTTCGAGCGCGGCTGGTTGTCGTCGAACAACGTGCTCTTCGCGAGCGATGAGGGCACGGCGTTGATCGACACGGGCTACGTCTCGCACGCGCCGCAAACGCTGGCGCTCGTGCGGCACGCGCTCGGTGCGCGCAAGCTCGATCTGATCGTCAACACGCACTTGCATTCGGATCACTGCGGCGGCAACGCACTGCTGCAACGCACCTATGCGTGCAATACGCTGATCCCGCAAAGTGAAGCGCACGCGGTGCGTGTCTGGGACGAAGAGGCGCTGACGTTTCACGCCACGGCGCAGCGTTGTGACCGGTTCACGTTCGACGGCACGGTCGAGAATGGCGCCACGCTCATGCTCGGCGGCTTCGAATGGTCCGTGCTGGGCGCGCCGGGCCACGATCCGCACTCGCTCATGCTGTATTGCGCCGAGGCGCGCATCCTCATTAGCGCGGACGCGTTGTGGGAAAACGGCTTTGGCGTGATTTTTCCGGAACTCGAAGGCGAAAGCGGTTTTGCGGAAGAGCGCGCGGTGCTCGATCTCATCGCGCAACTCGATGTCGATGTCGTCGTTCCAGGCCACGGCGCGCCTTTCACCGATGTCGCGCGCGCACTCGACGTGGCCGCGTCGCGGCTCGACTATCTGCGTGCCGACCCTGCCCGCAACGCAAAGAACGCGCTGAAAGTGCTGATCGTCTTCAAGTTGATGGACGTGCGTTCGATGCCCTTCGACACCTTGCTCGCGATGACCGCATCTGCCCGCGCCATGCGCGCCGCCGCGAACGCGCTTGCCGCGCCCGCGCAGCATCGCGCATTGCTGGAGAAGATCGTCGGGGAATTGGCGCGCAGCGGATCGCTCAACGTGGAAGGCGACATGCTCTCGGCGGTATGAACTCCGCGCGCAAAAAGAAAGCCGCTTGTCAGCTACGGCAAGCGGCGGAATAGTATGGACGTGATCAACGTCGACGCCATCGTAACCCGCCGCTATATCACGTGCATCGGTGCTTTCCCTACAGTAAGTTGACGACAAGCGCACACTAAAGGCAACCATGTTCGCGCTATCGACACTCATTTTTAATGCCGTTTGATGCGTCTTTACACGTCAGCGAAGCGCTACATGAAGCCGCGAGCTTGAGAATAAATCAACGTGACTTTCCTCAATTAATAAGAAAAATCGGCGTTGATACAGGTAAAAATTTCCGCTACGATTAAATACGCCCGAAATCACTGAACCTTAAGTCATTTCGAGCTTCCATTTTTACAACTCATTACAAATCATAAGGGACATTAATCGTAGAAAACTCGTATCTGCCTCCACTGTAGCGGTCCCGTTACTAGCGGGGTTAATGACATCCACGTCAAGTCAAGCACAGACGACAACGGCACAGGGGCGTTATCTCAGTATTCGTTTGAGAGACTCGGAGCTGCTACCCATTACGCAGATTTCGAACGCAAAAAGATGGAATTTTTTGCATTTCGGTTTGCCGTATGACCAGGTAAGCCACGTTAATCCCGATGGTTCATTGAGCCTGCCAAATGGCGTGTATGCTGTCGCGGGGCAAATGGTCGTTTCGGTGGCGGACGCGAACTTGGCTCAGGTCTCGATTAACAGAAGCGAGCCGAACCTGGCCGCAAGCGGCAAGGATGCATTCTACGACGACCCTTACTACTTCAAGGTAGCCACCGATCATGGGGGCAAGGCTGGCAATGTTATTATTCCTTTCAGCGGCATGCTTCAGTTGACTACCTGGACCGATTTTGCAATTTACACTTCGACCAACGTCTCCCTGCAGTACGGCACTACGCTGTCTATCTTTCCCGTGATTTAAGCGAACAAAAGTAGTAAGTGCCAGCAAGCGCGGGCCAACTTCGCCGCTGGCACTAAATACATGTATCGTTAAAAAGGTCTTTCTTGAATCAAGCACGAAAAGATATCGGCATACTGGTGTATGTAGACAATGTTCCGAGTAACATCGAGGAATTTGGCTGGCTCTATAAGAGCATCATCCATACAGGCTTGTTTGACCGAAGCACGTTAATCGTTGCGTGCCATCCGGAAGCAACATTTAAACTGCCGCGAGACAGTAATATAGTCGTTATTCCGAGCGTTCCTTATTCTCAGAAAAACAGCGAATGGTCGGATTATGGATACATTAATTCTGTCGCCAATCTCTGCGATAAAGCCGTTTTAGACGTTTGTCGGCAGTTCGATTACATTCTGAAAACAGATTGCGACACCTTTGTGACGCCCGCGCTGTCGAAGTTTCATCCTGCCGGCCTTTGCTTTGGTTTCGGAGCGTATGCATATGAGGCGTCGGTCCGACAGAAACTTAACGAATGCAGTGCCCGGTGGGGATTTCCTCATTCCGGCTTACACAATATCGGTGCGTCGGTGCTGGGGCCATCGACAATGGTGTGCGACTTTTTGCCGGCTCAAATGGACTGTTGCATCCGCCTGTTCGACGAGGAGTTCAAAGACTTCCGTGGAGAGTGGCCAGGCTGGTGCAGAAACGTGATCACCATGTATGCAGGAGAGCTAGCGCTACGTCGCACGTATCCGCAGCGTTGCTCAATAGGCCTTTTGGACCATTTCCCCTACGCGTCGCTTACGCATGGCAGCGATGTCCTGCATATTCATGCGTGGCAAACAGACGAGTACTGGTCGAAATTGAAGTATCGCGAAGGCGCATACGATCACATTGCGCTGCAGGACATCGATAGGTCCACGCTGGGTGGTTATTGCCACTGGCTGGCGGCGTCCGATATAGAACAAGTCCGGGCCGAAGCCAACCAAGCACTTTCGAAGCATGCGTAAGGCCGCGCGCCTGGGATCATCGGCTCTTTGTCAGCAGAACCCTGCTTCGAAGAAGGCACGCATCTCCACGAGTAACTCCTGCGGCACTTCCTCCGGCACGTAATGGCCGCAATCGAGCGCGCGGCCGCTTACGTCGCGCGCGACGCGCCGCCATTGACCAAGCACGTCAAACGCGCGCTCTAGCACGCCTTGCTCGCCCCATAGCACGCGCACGGGGCACGCTATCTTCACGCCGCGCTCGGTGTCGTCCCGGTCGTGTTCGAGGTCGATGCCCGCCGACGCGCGATAGTCCTCGCATGTCGCAAACACCGCATCGGGCGCGGCCAGCGCATCGCGATATGCCTGCAGCGCGTGCGGCGCGAACGGCGCAAGACCCGCACGGCCACGGCCCATCAAGTGTTCGATGAACCCGGTCGTATCGGCGCCGATCATCTTTTCCGGAAAGGGCGATGGCTGGTTCATCAGGAACCAGTGGAAATTGGCGCTCAACAACGCGCGGTCAGTGGCTTCGAACATCGCAAGCGTCGGCACGATATCGAGCAGCATCAGGCGATCGACGGCATCGGGAAAATCGATCGCCATGCGATGCGCGACGCGCGCTCCGCGATCGTGCGCGCACACGAGAAATCGTTCGAAGCCGAAGTGACGCATGACCGCGACCTGATCGGCGGCCATGGCGCCTTTGGAGTAAGGCGCGTGGCGTTCGTCGCTCGGCGGCTTGGCCGATGCGCCATAGCCGCGCAAGTCGGTGGCGATCACGGTGAAGTGCCGCGCGAGTTCATCGGCGCATGAATGCCAGATCTCGTGCGTTTGCGGATAACCATGCAAAAGCAAAAGCGGCGGGCCGTCTCCGCCCTTCTCGCCGGCAATCTCGACGCCCGCCGCATTCACGCGAAACGGCTCGTAGCCTCTGAAAGACATGGTGTTTTCTTGTTCGTGGCGTAGCGGTCCATTGTAGGCGCGGCATTCCGAATGCTCGATGAGCAACGTGCACACAAACGGTGAAACCGAGGATTTCCTCGGGAATCGGAGGATGACAGGGCTGCGGCGCCTGTGCCTATAATCGAACGATCGTGCGTCTCAATTTAGCCGCTCGAAGACGACGCCCCAACCGTAAAATAAGTACGACATCCCGGAGACTCGCGCCATGGCACTTCCCGCCGTACTGCAGAACCTTGCATTGCCGGTCGTCGGCTCGCCGATGTTCATCGTCAGCTATCCCGAACTCGTGCTTGCGCAATGCAAGGCGGGCATCGTCGGTTCGTTTCCGGCGCTCAACGCGCGTCCCGCCGAATTGCTCGACGAATGGCTCACGCAGATTCAGGCATCGCTCGCCGAACACAAGTCCGCGAACCCGAATGCGGTCATCGGGCCGATCGCGGTGAATCAGATCATCCACCAGTCGAACGCGCGACTCGAACAGGACGTGCGCGTGTGCGTCGAGCACAAGGTGCCGATCTTCATCACGAGCCTGCGCGCACCGGTAAAGGAAATGATCGATGCGGTGCATTCGTACGGCGGGATCGTGCTGCATGACGTGATCAACTTGCGGCACGCGCAAAAGGCGCTCGAAGCGGGCGTCGACGGGCTGATTCTCGTGGCGGCGGGCGCGGGCGGCCACGCCGGCACGATCTCGCCGTTCGCGCTCGTCGGCGAAGTGCGGCGCATGTTCGACGGCCCCATCGTGCTGTCAGGCTCCATCGCCAACGGCGGCTCGATTCTCGCCGCGCAGGCCATGGGCGCGGACCTCGCTTACATGGGCACGCGCTTCATCGCGACGCGCGAGGCGCACGCGCTCGACAGCTACAAGCAGGCTATCGTCGATGCCAATGCCGCCGACATCATCTATACGAACCTCTTCACCGGCGTGCATGGCAACTACATTCGCCAGAGCATCGTGAATGCGGGACTCGATCCCGAAGCGCTGCCGCAGTCCGACAAGACCGCGATGAATTTCGGTGACAGCGCGGCCAAGGCGAAAGCGTGGAAGGACATCTGGGGCGCGGGCCAGGGCGTAGGCCTGATGGACGATGTACCGAGCGTCGCGCAACTGGTCGCGCGCTTGCGTCAGGAATACGACGAGGCGAAGTCGCGTTTGCGGATCGGCTGAAACGCTCGTCGCAGAGATTCAGATGAAAAAAAGCGCGTTCCGGTGATTATCCGGAACGCGCTTTTCGTTTGCTGCCGCAA
The DNA here is from genome assembly GCF_023631465.1 of Caballeronia sp. GAWG1-1. Lineage (NCBI taxonomy): Bacteria > Pseudomonadati > Pseudomonadota > Betaproteobacteria > Burkholderiales > Burkholderiaceae > Caballeronia > Caballeronia sp. GAWG1-1. Next base: position 56,735 of record NZ_JALQDB010000002.1, on the reverse strand, counting down.
GACTCAGAACTTGGCGCGAATGCCGACGCCGAAGGTATCGCCCGAAGACATGCTCGTGTACTTGTCGTTCAGGTACGCGGCATAGACGTCGGTGCGCTTCGACAGCGGGTAGTCGTAGCCTACGGCCCAGCTCTTATGCGTCTGGTCCAGACCGCCGTTGCTGCGCGAATACGCATAGGACGCCATTACCAGGCCCGGGCCGAGCGGCACCGTCACACCGCCCTGCCCCGTGTTCACGTGGAACGTGCCGGGGTCGATGTCGTTCTTCGTGTACATGTACTGGGCGAAGAACTTTACGTACTTCAAGTCGTACGACGCACCCAACTGGGCAACGCTCTGGCTCTTGTAGCCGGGAATGGCGAAGGCGTTCGAGGTGACCAGATCGCCCGGCGTGTTGTTGAAGTTCACGTATTGATAAACGCCGGTCGCGGCGAACGGCCCGTGGAAGTACAGGAACTGCGCGCTGTACTTCTTCGAGCGGCCATCGCCCGCGTTGTTGCCGAAGCTGTACATCGCGCTGCCGGACAAGCCGTTGAAGTCGGGCGTCGTGTACTGCAACGAGTTGTTCCAGCCCGAATCGCCCGTCACGCCCTGATCCGTCGTGTAGGTCGGGAACGTGCCCTGACCGAGGAACACGTGATAGACCATCGGCGAGAAGACATACGAGTCGACGAACGGGTTGAACAGAATCGTCGAAACGAACAACTGCGTCGTCAGGCGGCCAGCGGTGAACGTACCGATCGGCCCTTGAATACCGACATACGAGTTACGTGCAAAGAACGTGTCGCCCTGGAAGCGGCCGTATTGGCCGTTCTGCGCGCGGAAGAAGCTTTCCAGGGTGAAGATCGCCTTGTAGCCGTTGCCCAGATCTTCGGCGCCCTTCAAGCCCCAGTACGACGTGGACATACCGCCGCCGCTCACATTCCAGGCGCGATCGCCGCCGGGAAACTTTTGTGCGCCGACCCATTCGTCGACCTGACCGTAAAGCGAGACGCTCGATTGCGCCTGCGCCGCGCCCGCGGCGAGAAAGCCGAACATGGCGGCGACTACGGTGGCCTTGACCGTGGTCTTCATCGCACGGTTGACGGTTGGCTTCATGAACTCTCCTGTCGTTTGTCAAAAATTGAATGCTTGGCGGGCGAGGAACGGTGCACTCGCCTCTTCTGTCGGCTAATGATTTCGGCGAGAGCGGTGTCGCTAGTGGAGCGGCACCATCTTTACGGACCATTTTTCCGGTCAAAAATGTTTTTGGTTATTGCGGGTATCACGGTTTGAATAGGCAGGCGCGCCTTTTCACGCTTCGATGCGCGTCGCTTCTCGCGTCAAAGCCGAATCGTTCCGAGCGGTCTTTATAGAAAGCCGAGCAACGGCGCGCCTTTGAAGGCGATGAAAGGGAAATCGAAACTGCTTTGGATTGCGAAATCCCGCGCAGGGCGCATTGTCCGTGCAGCGCGAAAAGAGAGGAATGTTTATGCGGTTACGAATGAACAACTGTGGCGTGATTGCGTCACCGTCACGGCGTAACTAGACGCGCAAATAATTTTTAGTTAACCACGAAGTTAACGCGCAAGCATTGCGGAATTGCAACAAGACGTCGCAGCAGATGAAGCTCAGTTGCGGAAGTTGGCGTTGCCGGAGGTGCGGCCATCATCGACCGGGCGGCCGGGTTGACGTGGCAGGCTGCGCTCTTCGTTATAGCGGGCGATGTCCGCGCGAATGGAACCCGCGCCTCTGAGCGACGCCGCCTGTTCGGCGCGCGGCACGGGCCGCACTTCGGCGCTCACTGGCGTGAGACCGTCCTTGGCGGCAACCGGCGTATGGTGCAGCGACTGACGGCTGCTCGCGGAATCTTGAAACACCGCCGACGACAGCCATTCGACACGCGGACCGGCGAGCGCGAGCGAACCCGCGACCGCCAGCGAAGAGATCGCGGTGGCTGCAAGAAAGCGAGTCGTAGTGCGTATGCCGATGAGCGCCATGTCGAGAAAACAGCCAGTGTCCGACACCATCCCTGCCCGCTGGCGACGCAAAAAGAGAAGTCGACGCCCAACGGACAACCGGTCAAAGTCGGACCAATGGCGACGGCGAGGAGATCTCGCGCGCACTCGTCGACCGGCATGTTCCACAATTTATTTCGCCCGGCGTCGGCCGTCGAGCCAAAAAGTGTTAGGCCCGATTCATGGTTGTAACACCATGTTACGTCGGAGTTTTTCCGCTGCATCTTGCTGATTTGAAAGACAAATCGTCCGATGAAAAAAGTCGCTCACGGAGGATTTGCGCACTGTCGAAGTGACCGGTCTGGCGGCCCGGTTGATGCTTCTGCATCGAAGGAAAACAAGCGCGCTCATGCGCGGTGGGAATCAATCAATCCTGTAAATGAATTTGCCTTTTCAATCGCCTACGAGCGAAAATCATGGTTTTTACTGACTTGACGCGCGCGGTACCCGAATACTTCGGCCCGTAAGCACGAGTGCGAGATCCAACCGATGGCGCGGCCCAAACTTCTTCCCGATAACTTCACGCTGGCGCTCGTCAGCACGGTCATCCTCGCGAGCTTTTTGCCTTGTCGCGGCAACGTGGCCACGGCGTTCAACTGGATCACCAACGTTGCAATTGGGCTGCTGTTCTTTCTGCACGGCGCAAAGCTCTCCCGCGAGGCGATCGTCGCTGGCGCAACACACTGGCGGCTGCATCTTCTCGTTCTGTTGAGCACTTTTGTGCTGTTCCCGTTGCTTGGCTTTGCGCTCAAGCCGTTGCTCTTGCCGCTCGTCACGCCTGCTCTCTACACCGGCATTCTGTTCCTGTGCACATTGCCCTCTACGGTGCAGTCGTCGATCGCGTTCACATCGATGGCAAAAGGCAACGTGCCTGCGGCGGTATGCAGCGCGTCGGCGTCCAGCCTGCTCGGCATCTTCATTACGCCTGCGCTCGTCGGCTTGCTCGTGACGAGCAATGGCGCGACAACGGGTTCGCCGTGGCATACGGTTGGCAGTATCGTCATGCAATTGCTCGTGCCGTTCGTGGCGGGGCAGTTGCTACGTCCGGCTATCGGCAAGTGGATCGACCGGCGCAAGGCGGTGCTCAAGTTCGTCGATCAAGGCTCGATTCTGCTCGTGGTCTATGTCGCGTTCAGCGAAGCCGTGAACGAAGGCATCTGGCATTCGATTTCCGCTTCCACGCTTTTGGGCCTTCTCGTCGTCAACGTGCTGCTGCTCACCGTCGCGCTCCTGGTAACGGCCTTCACCGCGCGGCGTCTCGGTTTCAGCCGCGCCGATCAAATCACCATCATCTTCTGCGGTTCGAAGAAGAGCCTCGCTTCCGGCATTCCAATGGCGAAGGTGATTTTCGCGTCCCATACGGTTGGCGCCGTCGTGCTCCCGTTGATGCTGTTCCATCAAATTCAGTTAATGGTGTGCGCGGTCCTGGCGCAACGTTGGGGCGCGCGTAAGACCGCGGCTGAACCCCCGCGCGAAGGCAAGAACATCGCCGCAACCGCGCGGCGCTGACACGTCCATCATCGTTTCCCGACAAAGGCCGCCTCGTGCGGCCTTTGTGCATTTGAACCCGTCTGATCGATACCGTCGACTCGGCCGGACGGCGTAAGTCGATTTGCCTGACTCCTGTCCGGCGCTTTTGCTTATCCCGTCTGGCTGAAATGGCGTCCGGGCATGTCGCTTGCCACACTCTTGTCCAAGTAATACGCAAACGAGAACAGGAGATGTCCATGCGGAACGCTAGCGCCCTCCAGCACAGCGAAGATTGGGAGTGAGTCACGCCATGTCACTTGCCTCGGCCGCCGAGCCGCTTGTATCGGCATCCGCCCTGCAAGCATGTCTCGGAGATTTGTCTTTTCAGCGCGGCAACGCAGACGACACGGCTCGCGCCCTACGCGTGCTGATCGACGCGCGCCTCGACCGGCTGCCCTTGCCCGGACGCGGCGCCACGCGTGAGCGCTGGCGCGCGCTCGGCGCCGTCGCCGCTTTCGACCTCGCGCTCGTCAAACTGTACGAAGGCCATACGGACGCGCTCGCCATCCTCGCCGAACTCGACGAAAAGCATCACGCCTCGAACGAAGCGTGGGGCGTATGGGCCGCCGAGCCGCCGAACGCCCGCCTTGCGGCCATAGGCAACCCGGAGTCGGACGATGTGCTTCTTCACGGCGTCAAGGCGTGGTGTTCCGGAGCGGCTTCGGTGACACACGCGCTCGTGACGGCTTGGAACGAGCGCGGAGAGCCGATGCTCGCCGCCGTCGATATCCGCCAGCCGGGCGTCAAGGTGACGCGCGAAGGCTGGTTTGCCGTCGGCATGCAAGCAAGCGCGAGCGTCGATGTCCACTTCGACAACGTGCCTGCGCGGCGAATTGGCAAGCCGGGAAGCTATGTCGAGCGTCCTGGCTTCTGGCAAGGCGGCGCGGGCATTGCAGCGTGCTGGTTCGGCGCGGCGGCGGGCATTGCGCGCTTCGTCGAAAAGGGCGCGCGACGCGGCGCCGATCCGCACAAGCTCGCGCATCTCGGCGCTATCGACGCCACGCTTTGCGCCACGGTCGCGCTGCTGCGCGAAACGGCGGCATTCATCGACCGCGAGCCGCAAGCCAACGCCATGCTCGCCGCCATGCGCGCGCGTCTGGCGGCCGAACGCTGCGCCGCGCATGTCATCGAGCATGCGGGCCGCGCGCTCGGAGCGGCGCCGCTCTGCCGCGACGATCACTTCGCTCACTTGATGGCGGATTTGCCAGTCTTCATCAGACAAAGCCACGCGGAACGCGACGAGGCATCGCTCGCGGAACATCTGCTCGAACGGGAGCCTGACTCATGGAAAGTTTGACGACGCAAGAGCCGAAGGCGCTCGCCGAAACCGGTGCGCCGGAGCACGACAGGGTAATCGAAGGGCGAGGCACGCCCGAGAAAAGCTGGCAAGACTGGGGCAAGCTAAGCGCGCTACCGGAAGTCGATCCCGCCGATCTCGTCCCGCTGGGCGGCCGCGCTGTCGTCGTGGCGCCACACCCGGACGACGAAGTGCTCGGTACGGGCGGATTACTTTCACGCCTCTCGGAATTAAGCCGAAACGTGTTGATCGTCGCCGTGACGGACGGCACCGCGAGCCATCCGGAATCGACCGAATGGACGCCGGATCGCCTTGCCAGCGTGCGTCCGCAAGAAACGCGGGACGCCTTGCAGCGGCTGCATCTGCGTAACGCGCAAGTCGTCCGGCTGGGCTTGCCGGATGGCGGGGCGCGACAAATCGAAGCGGATCTATCAGTACTTCTGGCTAAATTTCTTCAGCCTGGTGACATCGTTTTCACTACGTGGCGGTACGATGGCCATCCCGATCACGAGGCCGTCGGGCGCGCCACGTGTCTGGCCGCGAACGAGCTTGGTTTGCCGTTTGTCGAAGTGCCGCTTTGGACTTGGCATTGGGCGTCGCCGGACGATTCGCGCGTGCCGTGGAGCCGCGCGCGGCGCATCGCCCTGGACGCGGCAACGCACACCAGGAAGCTCCGGGCCGTGCAAGCCTTCAGAAGCCAGACCGAGCCGGATAAGACGACCGGACAAGCGCCGGTTCTGCCCGAGCATGTCCTGGCCCGCCTGACGAGGCCCTTCGAAGTCATTCTCATATGAGCAACATCAACGATCCGAAGCAGTACTTTGACCAGCTTTACAAGGACAACGACGATCCCTGGAAGATCAGGAACCGTTGGTACGAACGCCGCAAGCGCGCGTTGACGCTAGCCACGCTTCCCAACGACCGCTACGCGCGCGCGTTCGAACCGGGCTGCGGCAACGGTGAACTAACGGCGCTGCTTGCCGCGCGCTGCGACGAAGTCGTCGCCACGGACATCAGCGCGGACGCCGTCGAGCTGACGCGGCAGCGCATCGCGCAATTCGACAACGTGACGGTCGAGCACATGCTGCTTCCGGACGCGTGGCCCGAAGGCAAGTTCGATCTCGTGCTCCTCAGCGAAATCGGCTACTACCTCGACGAGCCGCAGCTGTGGCATATCGTCGAACATGTGCGCCGCACGCTTACGCCGGACGGAACGGTCGTGGCATGCCACTGGCGAAAACCCATGGAAGGCTGGACGCATACCGGCGAAGACGTGCACGCGCGTCTGCGCGGTCGAATGGGCTTGCCGCTCTTGTGCCACTACTGGGACGACGACCTTCTGCTCGACGTTTGGACGCCCGACAAGCGTTCGGTACACGAGCGCGAAGGTTCGATGTAAATGTTTTCTGCTTTTTACTAAACAAACAGAAAGGCTTCAAACGCCATACAGCATTGGTCTCAGTGGTTTCCCCACCCTGTCTTCACGGTTTGTTTTGCGGTTTTTTACTATACAATCGCCGCAAAACGAATGTAGCCGGTTCGCGCTAAACACCGCGCGCGCCGCAGGAAATCTGCGGAGACAGAATCACCACGATGGCCACCACCATTCGCGATGTCGCGCGCGCGGCAAGCGTCTCGATCGGGACGGTGTCACGCGCGCTCAAGAACCAGCCGGGGCTGTCGGAAGCCACGCGCGTGCGCGTCGTCGAAGTCGCGCAGCAACTCGGTTACGATGCCGCGCAACTGCGCACGCGCATTCGCCGTGTCACGTTTCTGCTGCATAGGCAGCACAACAACTTCGCCGCCAGCCCGTTTTTCTCGCATGTGCTGCATGGCTTCGAGGAAGCCTGCCGCGAACATCGGCTCGTGCCGTCGGTGTTGACCGCGGGTCCCACGCTCGATCTCGCGCAGCAAATGCGCCTGCACGCTCCCGACGCCATCGCGGTCGCGGGCTTCGTCGAGCCGGAACTGCTTGCGCATCTGCATTCGCTGGCGCGCCCCACGGTGCTCATCGACCTGCGCGCGCCGGGCTTTCGCTCGGTGAACATCGACAACGTAAGGGGCGCGTCGCTTGCAATGCAGCATCTGTTCGCGCAGGGGCGGCGGCGCGTGGCGTTCATCGGCGGGTCGCTCGCGCATTACAGCATCGCGCAGCGCGCGCTTGGCTATCGCAAGGCGTATTTCGATGCCGGCCTGCTGTTCGACCCAATGCTGGAACTCGTCACGCACCCTGGATCGCCTCCGGATCTCGCCGCCGCCGACGCCATGCAGCGGCTGATCGGCGAGTCGCGCGCGCAATCCATTCCTTTGCCCGACGCGGTTTTCGCCTATAACGATGCAGCGGCCCTCGCCGCCATGCGCGTATGCCTCGCGCACGGTATGCGCGTGCCGGAGGACATCGCCTTCGTCGGTTTCGACGATATCCCGGCCGCCGCGCAGAGCACGCCGCCGCTTTCGACCGTGACGGTCGACAAGGAAGCGCTCGGCCGTCGTGGCGTCGACTTGTTGCTGGAGGACAATGCGAACCCGCCGGGGCAGGCCGACACGCTGGTGGGCGTCGATTTCATCGCCCGCGCGAGCTCCGGCCAGATATGAGATGAGCGATACATGAACCTGACCGCATCCCCCGTGGAAACCGCGCCGCAAGCGAGCGTCGATTTCCGCAGCCGCGACTTCCTGCTCTCGCACGTGCGCGACACGCTCGCGTTCTACGCGCCCACCGCGCGCGACGAGTCAGGCGGCTTTTTCCACTTCTTCAAGGACGACGGCCGCGTCTACGACCGCACCACGCGCCATCTCGTCAGCAGCACGCGCTTCGTCTTCAATTACGCGATGGCTTATCGCCATTTCGGCGATCCGTCGTATCTGGACTGGGCGCGCCACGCGTTCCGGTTCCTGCGCGACGCCCACTGGGACGCGAAGCACGAAGGCTACGACTGGGAAATCGAATGGCGCGACGGCCAGGCGAACACGCTCGACGGCACGCGTCATTGCTATGGCCATGCGTTCGTGCTGCTTGCTTGCGCGCACGCAGCCATGGCGGGCATCGACGAAGCGAAGCCGCTCATCGACGAGACTTTCGCGCTGATGGAGCGCCGCTTCTGGGACGCCGAAGCCGGTCTCTACGCCGACGAAGCCACGCCCGACTGGCAGTTGTCCGACTATCGCGGGCAGAACGCCAACATGCACGCGACCGAGGCGCTGCTCGCCGCGTATGAAGCCACCGGCCACGTCATTTATCTGGATCGCGCGGAGAAGATCGCGGGCAACATCACGCTGCGGCAGGCGAAGCTTTCGCACGGCCTCGTCTGGGAACACTTCAAGCGCGACTGGTCGGTGGACTGGCATTACAACGAATCCGACAGCTCGAACATTTTTCGTCCGTGGGGTTTTCAGCCGGGGCATCAGACCGAATGGGCGAAGCTGCTGCTGATCCTGGAGCGGCATCGCGCGCTGCCGTGGCTTGCGCCGCGCGCCATCGAATTGTTCGATGCAGGCTTCTGCCGCGCCTGGGACGATCGTCATGGCGGCCTCTATTACGGCTTCGGCCCCGACGACACCATCTGCGATCACGACAAGTACTTCTGGGTGCAGGCCGAAAGCTTCGCGGCGGCGGCGCTGCTCGGCGCGCGCACGGGCCGCGAGCGCTTCTGGGACAGCTACGACGAACTCTGGCGCTATAGCTGGGAACACTTCGTCGATCACGAGTACGGCGCGTGGTATCGCATCCTCACGTGCGACAACCGCAAGTACGGCGACGAGAAAAGTCCTGCCGGCAAGACCGACTATCACACCATGGGCGCGTGCTACGAAGTGCTGAACGCGCTCGGGTCCCATTCGACACAACGGTGACGCGCATGGCAACCGAGAAGACATCCGAGACCTTTCCGCAATTCGTTTCCGCAGGCGACATCCTCACGGACATGATCCGCACCGACGTGTCGAGCTGGCTTTCGCGTCCGGGCGGCGCGGGCTGGAACGTGGCGCGCGCGGTTGCGCGTCTCGGGTTGCCGACGGCGGCGGCCGGGTCGCTTGGCACCGATAATTTCTCCGACGATCTCTGGGACGCAAGCGTCGCCGCCGGCCTCGACATGCGTTTCCTGCAGCGCGTGGAACGTCCGCCGCTGCTCGCCATCGTCCACAAGACGCAGCCGCCCACTTACTACTTCATGGGCGAGAACGGCGCGGACCTCGCGTTCGATCCGTCGAAGCTGCCGCAAGGCTGGATGGAGCGCGTGAAGTGGGCGCATTTCGGCTGCATCAGCCTCGTGCGTCAACCGCTCGGCAACACGCTCGCCGCGCTCGCCGCGCAACTGCGTCAGCACGGCGTGAAGATCAGCTTCGATCCGAACTATCGCAACTTGATGGAGCACGGCTACGAGCCGACGCTGCGCAAGATGGCCGCCCTCGCCGATCTCATCAAGGTCTCCGACGAAGACCTGCACATGCTGTTCAAGGGCTTGTCCGAAGCGGACGCGCTCGCGCAAATCCGCGCGATGAACCCGCAAGCCACCGTGCTCGTCACGCGCGGTTCGGACGAAGCCACGCTTTATGCGGATGGCCAGGAATATCGCGCGCGGCCGCCGAGCGTCGAAGTGGCGGATACGGTCGGCGCCGGCGATGCGTCCATCGGCGGCTTGCTCTATAGCCTGATGGCACGTCACGGCCAATGGCCCGATCACTTGAAGTTCGCGCTGGCGGCAGGCGCGGCGGCATGCCGGCATTCGGGCGGGCATTCGCCATCGCTCGAAGAAGTGGAGGAGCTGCTCCGGTAGCACGGCGTCATACGCGTTCCATGACCGCGTGCTAGCATGATTTCGTCCTTGCCGGAGGCGCTCATGGAAGACACGACGTACACGAAAGGCATCTATACCGCGACGATCGGCGTGCGCGCCATCGACGGGGACAAGTATCAGGGTCTCGTCTCACTCGAACGCGACGACGGCGAAGACACCGAGCCGACACTCTACGAAGTGGAAGCCGCATCGGAGAACGAGCACGAAGCGCTGGAAGAAGCGCGCGCGCTTGCGCATCGAATTCTCGGGGAAATCGAACTGTAGGAGCAGCGGCGCGCCGCTGCTTATCCTAATCGGGAGGGCATCATGCCGGAGCAGGTCTTCCTTTATGGCGTCTACGCAATCCACGTCAAGCCGCTCGAGTTGCAAGGCGCGCGCTGGGATGCGGAGTACGAAATCCGTCATAACGACAAACCCGTGCAAGCGTGGTCCACGGTCGGCGGCGACGGCCTTGCCGATTCCGCCGCCGCGGTCGAGCTTGCGCATCGACGCGCGGTAGCGGACATCGAAGCCGGTGCGGGAATCCCTAAGCCGCGCACGTTTCCCTAAATCTCATTTAATGCGCGGGCGGCGTGATCGCGCCGGTATGCGGCCGTAACGCGAGCCGCTCCGCCTCCCGATGATCGATCGCCGCCGCGCGTTCATGACTATCGCGCGCCACCGCCCGTTCGACATAATCGAAGAGCACGCCCTGCGGCGCGATCAGCTTCGCCATGAACGCAATCTGCAGCGTGCTCGCCGCGAGGATGTCGGCGGCGCTGAACTGTTCGCCGAGCAGCCACGGGCCTTCTTCGAGCGCGCCTTCGATGGCGCGCTCCACGCGCGCCAGATCGCCCCAGCCGAAGCTCACCGTGTTTCCTTGTGCGCCGGTCATGCGTTCGGCCATCGCGGGTTCGAGACATGAACCGGTGAAGAACATCCACTGCAGAAAGCGGCCGCGCAACGGGTCGTGCGGCGAAGCGCCGAGTTTCGTTTCCGGATAGCGATCCGCGAGATACAGCAGCAGCGCGCCCGACTCCGCCACCTTCACGTCGCCGTCTTCCAGCGCGGGCAGTTTCGACATCGGATTGACGCGGCAGAACGCGGGCTCGTTCTGTACGCCCGCGCGGATGTTCACGAACTCGAGGTCGTAAGGCACGCGCATTTCCTCGAGCATCCACAGCGCGCGAAAAGCGCGGGTCTTCGGCCAGTAATAGAGCTTCATCGGCATCCTTCTTGGGGCGATCGTCGGGCGTTCAGGTTAGACCCAAAGCATGCGCGATCCCGCTTCGGGTATACGTGAGGACCCGGGCAATCGAGGAGATTCCGCTCGGTTATCTCGAAATTAATCCGATTACTTTCCGAGAGAACGCGATAGTCGGGAAGTGCGCAAAAACTTTCCGCCTTCGACAGCGAAAAATGGAGACCTGCCCCGCGTACCTAAAAGAACGGAGACTCCATGAACGCGCGTGTTCCCGCTGACTCATTCGCCTCGCACTCTAAAGAACCGGCATTGTCGGGCTATCGACTGACCGACAACCTGAGCGCCACGAGCGGCCGCATCTTCCTCACCGGCACGCAGGCGCTCGTGCGGCTCGTCCTGATGCAGCGCGAACTCGACCGCGCGGCGAATCTCAACACGGCCGGTTTCGTGAGCGGCTATCGAGGCTCGCCGCTCGGCATGGTCGATCAGCAATTGTGGAAGGCGAAGAAACTGCTCGCGTCGCACGACGTGCGCTTTCTGCCCGCGATCAACGAGGAACTCGGCGGCACGGCGGTGCTCGGCACGCAGCGCGTTGAATCGGACCCGGAGCGCACCGTCGATGGCGTCTTCGCGATGTGGTACGGCAAAGGCCCTGGCGTGGACCGCGCGGGCGATGCGCTCAAGCACGGCAACGCCTACGGTTCTTCGCCGCATGGAGGCGTGCTCGTCGTCGCCGGCGACGATCACGGCTGCGTGTCTTCGTCGATGCCGCATCAGAGCGATCAGGCGATGATCGCGTGGCACATGCCGGTGGTGAATCCGTCGAACGTGGCCGACATGCTGGAGTTCGGTCTCTACGGCTGGGCGCTGTCGCGCTTTTCGGGCGCGTGGGTCGGCTTCAAGGCGATTTCGGAGACGGTCGAATCCGGCTCGACCGTCGATCTGGACGGCATCCGCCGTGACTGGCCAGCGCCGCAAGACTTCACGCCGCCGCCGGGCGGATTGCACAACCGCTGGCCCGATCTGCCGAGTCTCACCATCGAATCGCGCCTCGCCGCGAAGATAGAAGCGGCGCGGCACTTCGCGCGCGAAAACAGCATCGACAAATGGATTGCGCCGAGCCCGCGCGCCAACGTGGGAATCGTGACGTGCGGCAAGGCGCATCTCGATCTCATGGAAGCGCTGCGCCGCCTCGATCTCACCATCGCACATCTGGATGCGGCGGGCGTGCGCATCTACAAGGTCGGGCTCTCGTATCCGCTCGAAACGACGCGGCTCGAATCGTTCGTCGAAGGGCTCGCGGAAGTGCTCGTGATCGAGGAGAAAGGGCCGGTCATCGAGCAGCAGATCAAGGACCATCTCTACAACCGCGCGCAGGGTGCGCGTCCCGTGGTGATTGGCAAGACGGCGCAAGATGGCGCGCCGCTTCTGTCCGCGCTCGGCGAGTTGCGGCCCTCGCGCGTGCTGCCGGTGTTCGCGCAATGGCTCGCGCGTCACAAGCCCGCGCTCGATCGCCGCGACAAAGTGGTGGATCTCGTCGCGCCGCAAATTCTGTCCAATATCGCCGATGCCGTGAAGCGCACGCCCTACTTCTGCTCGGGCTGTCCGCACAACACGTCGACGAAGGTGCCCGAAGGGTCGGTGGCGCAGGCGGGCATCGGCTGTCACTTCATGGCTTCGTGGATGGAGCGCGACACGACCGGTCTCATTCAGATGGGTGGCGAAGGCGTCGATTGGGCTTCGCATTCCATGTTCACGAAAACGCCGCACGTGTTTCAGAACCTGGGCGACGGCACCTATTTCCACTCGGGCATTCTCGCGATTCGTCAAGCCGTGGCCGCGAAGGCGAACATCACGTACAAGATTCTCTATAACGACGCCGTCGCGATGACCGGCGGCCAGCCCGTCGATGGCAGCATTTCCGTGCCGCAAATCGCGCGGCAAGTGGAAGCCGAAGGCATTGCGCTGCTCGTCGTGGTCAGCGACGAGCCCGAAAAGTACGACGGCCACGAAGATCAGTTTCCGCGCGGCACGACGTTTCATCATCGCGACGAACTCGATGCCGTGCAGCGCCGTCTGCGCGACACGCCGGGCGTCACCGTGCTCATCTACGACCAGACCTGCGCCGCCGAAAAGCGCCGCCGCCGCAAGAAAGGCGAATTTCCCGATCCAGACAAGCGGCTCTTCATCAACGAAGCGGTGTGCGAAGGTTGCGGCGACTGCGGCGTGAAGTCGAACTGTCTATCGGTCGAACCGGTGGAAACGGAGTTGGGAAGAAAGCGCCGCATCGATCAGTCGTCGTGCAACAAGGACTATTCGTGCGTGAATGGCTTCTGCCCGAGCTTCGTCACGCTTGAAGGCGCGAAGCTCAAGAAGGCGGAAGGCCACGCGTTCGATCCAGCCGAACTCGCGCGAAAGGTCGATTCCCTGCCCTTGCCGCAAGCGCATCTCGACGCTGCGCCCTATGACATCCTGGTCACGGGCGTGGGCGGCACGGGCGTGGTCACCGTGGGCGCGCTCATCAGCATGGCGGCGCATCTGGAAGGCAAGAGCGCGTCGGTGCTCGACTTCATGGGCTTCGCGCAGAAAGGCGGCTCGGTGCTGTCGTTCGTGCGCTTCGCCGCGACCGATGCGCTTCTGAACCAGGTGCGCATCGACACGCAACAGGCCGACTTGCTGCTCGCTTGCGACATGGTGGTGGGCGCGAGTCCCGAAGCCTTGCAAACGGTGCGGCACGACAGAACGAAGATCGTCGTGAACACGCACGCTATCGCCAACGCGAGCTTCGTGCAGAACCCCGAGGCGAATCTTCACGCGGATGCGCTCATCGACAAGATGCGGCACGCAGCCGGGCCCCATGCCGCCGACGCGCTCCGAAGCTGCGATGCACAGGCGCTCGCCACGCGCTTTCTCGGCGACACCATCGGCGCGAACATTCTGATGCTGGGCTTCGCGTGGCAGTTGGGGCTCGTGCCGTTGTCGCACGCGGCGCTCATGCGCGCGCTCGAACTGAACAACGTGGCGGTGGCCGCGAACAAGCTGGCCTTCGCCATCGGACGGCTCGCGGCGGCGGATGCGAGCGCGCTGGAAGCGCTGGCGGCATCGAAGGAAAACAAGCGTGTCGCGATGGCGGACATGCCCTTGCGCGAGCTGATCCGCGACCGCGAGGAACGGCTTCTCGCGTATGGCGGCGCGAAGTACGTCGCGCGTTATCGCAAGCTCGTCGAGGCCGCATCGGGCGATGACGCCCTCACGCGCGCCGTTGCGGTCACGTTCTACAAGCTGCTCGCGGTGAAGGACGAGTACGAAGTCGCGCGCCTCTACACGGACCCGGCGTTTCGCGCCGCGCTCGCCGCGCAGTTCGAGGGCGCGGCCGGCGACGACTACACCGTGAAGTTCAATCTCGCGCCGCCCGCCATGTCACGCGCGCCGAAGAAGAAGGTGTTCGGGCAATGGATGTGGTCCGTGCTCGGCGGCTTGTCGAGATTTCGCGCGCTGCGCGGCACGGTGTTCGATCCATTCGGCAAGACGCTCGAACGGCGCATGGAGCGTCAACTCGCCAGCGATTACGAACTCACGATGCAACGCGCGCTCGCCAAACGCGATACGCACAACGCGCAAGACGTGTTGGCGCTTGCCGCGCTCTTCGAACGCGTGCGCGGCTACGGTCACGTGAAGCTCGCCAGCCTCGCGATGGTCAAGCGCGGCGAACGCGATATCGCGGCGCGCATCGGCATTGAAGCGGCGACGGGCGACGCGGTGCGCGCGTCCATCGAAACGATGAAGGGCGCATCGAGCCTGAAGGGAATTTCGGTCGTCGTGGCGAAATGATCGGGACGTGTGACGCCTCGGCTCTCAGACGAGCTCGTCGTCCGAGATCCAGTCGATGTCGCCGCACAGCACGCAGCGCTTGCCGTCGAGCCGCGTCTCCACCGACAACGTGACGCAAGGCATCGCCTCGTTGATCGACAGATACGGCTTCGTCACGTGCACGCGCTCCGGCTCGCCGAGCGCCGCCCGAAAATACGGCCGGCGCAGCCAGTTCGCGCCTTGCGCGTCGATCAGCGGGAGAAATCGTGCTTCGTGCGCCGCGCGGTCGGCGCGCAGCACGACATTGCGGCCCGCCTGGCGACCGTTGGCGTCGAGCAGGAAGCAGCGGGCGGCGTTATCGAGCGCGAGGAAGTTCCAGCACACTTCGTCGAGCGGCTCGCCCGCCGCAAGCCGCTCCGCCGCGCGCTCGAAGGCACGCACGTAGGGTTGCAGACGCGTCGCCACGCGCCGTTCGCGCGCCTCGGTCTGCAAGCGGTAGCGCTCGGTGAGTTCGCCGATGACGGTTTTCGCGTGGTCGCCATCCGCGAGACCCGGATGCGGCCGCGCGAAGAAGAAGCCCTGCACGAAGTCCGCGCCGCTCGCAAGCGCCAATTGCGCCTCGTGTTCGGTCTCGACGCCTTCTATCAGCACGAGCTTGCCCGCTTCGTGCAGCAAGGACACGATGCCCGAAAGCACCGCTTCCATGTTCTGCCGCTGCTTGATCGTGCGCGACGACGAAGGCGCGTGCACGTTCTGCCCGGCGTGCGACAGCATCACGCGATCTAGCTTCACGATATCCGGATCGAGTTGCCAGATGCGTTCGATGTTCGTATGTCCCGCGCCGAAGTCGTCCAGCGCAATGAGAAAGCCCTGATCGCGGAACTGCTGCACGGCGAGCGCGAGCCGTTCCATGTCTTCGGCGCTCTGCTCCAGCACTTCGAGCACGACGCGGCGCGGCTCGATATGCAGCCGCTTGAGGTTGGCCATCAACGCGGCGGCGTGATACGGCTCGGTCAGCGCGCCGGGATGCACGTTGAGAAAGAGCCATTCGGTCTGCGCGCCCAGCATCTTGAAGTTTTCCAGATGCAGCGCCTGCGCCAGCCGGTCGATCAGCATGGCTTCGCCAATACGCGATGCCTGCCCGAAAACATCGACCGGAGGAACCGGACGATCGAGCGAGTCATGCGCGCGCAACAAGCCTTCGTAGCCGACCGCGCGCATATGCGAAAGGCTGAAAACCGGCTGGAAGACGCTCGAGAGCGTCAGGTCGCCATGTTCGACGGAATAGCGGTCGAAGCCCGAGGTCACGCCCAGTTCGAAGCTACGCGTGGTGACCGTCGCCTTTTCCGGATTCGCGATCACCATGTCCGTGCCCTCCCGCAAAACGCCGAATCTCTTGCCTGGCCAAGCCTGACCGGTCCCGCCCCGGCCCCGTCCAATACCGATTTCATAGAACAGCCCTCGTTGATCTGCCGGGAGTCTTGCGTCCCCCGTGGCTGACGATAAAGCAAGCTCCATGCGAGCAATGCATGTGGATTTGTCGGCGTTTTAGGTGGAATGTGCACCGCTATCAGGCGATTTCGCGTGCATGCGCACCTCCGCGGTGCGAGCGTCGTATATCACCGTATATCAACCCTGACCGGCTCACGCGATAAACTTTCGCGTCGCCCGAACAATGCTAGACGGCATCAAGGGCTTTCGCCTCTTTGCGTCGTGCAGTACCGCACATATGGAAATCGTCTTCACCGTACTCATTCTTCTGATGGTGGTCGCGCTGTCCGGCTTCGGACTGAGCCTGCTTCCGGTCAAGCTGCCACTGCCGCTGATCCAGATCGCCATCGGCGCGGTGCTGGCGTGGCACGGCTTCGGGCTTCACGTCACGTTCGATCCCGAACTCTTCATGCTGCTGTTCATTCCGCCGCTGCTTTTCGCGGATGGCTGGCGCATTCCGAAGCGCGAGCTCTACATGCAGCGCCGCGCGATACTCATGCTCGCGCTCGGCCTCGTGTTCATCACGGTCGGGCTGCTCGGCTACTTCCTGCACGCGATGATTCCCGAGATGCCGCTGCCCGTCGCGTTTGCGCTCGCGGCCGTGCTTTCGCCGACGGATGCCGTCGCGCTGACGGGCATTGCCGGGCGCAATCGCATTCCGCCGAACCTCATGCATATCCTCGAAGGCGAAGCGCTGATGAACGACGCGTCCGGCCTCGTCGCGCTGAAGTTCGCCATCGCGGCGGCGCTCACCGGCGTGTTCTCCCTGCGCGACGCGACCATCAGCTTCTTCATCATCGCGGCGGGCGGGCTCGCCATCGGCGCGGCGATCAGTTGGGCGATCACGGAGATACCCGCGCGCATCCTCAAGTTTTCCGAGGACGACGACCCCGCAGCGGGCGTCATTCTCACCGTGCTGATTCCGTTCGCCGCCTACGTGATCGCCGAGCGCGCGGGTTGCTCGGGCATTCTGGCGGCGGTATCGGCGGGAATGATGATGAACATCCAGAGCCTGCGCGACAGCATTCCGAGCGCGGTGCGTATCCGCATGACGAGCACCTGGGCGATGATCGAGTTCGTCTTCAACGGAATGGTGTTCATTCTGCTCGGCCTGCAGTTGCCGCACGTGATCGGGCAGGCGCTGATAGAAGCGCATCACGATGGCGACGCGCAAGTAGGCCTTTTGATCGGCTATGTGCTTGCGACCGTCGTCGCGTTGTATGCGTTGCGCTTCGTGTGGGTATATTGCCTGCGCTGGGTGGCGAGCCGCAACGCCGCGAAACAGGGCATTGGCGCGGCGCCCGGTTTTCGCACGCTCGCCATGACCACGATTGGCGGCGTGCGCGGCGCGGTCACACTCGCGGGCGTGCTCTCGCTGCCGGTCACGCTCGATAACGGCACGCCGCTCGCGGGTCGCGACGTGGCAATCTTCATCGCGTCGGCGGTGATCCTGGTGTCGCTCATCATTGCGGTCATCGGCTTGCCTATTCTCTTGCGCGGCACCGCGCGCATCGACAAGCCCTACGCGGCGGAGGAGCGCATGGCGCGGCGGCGCATCGCGCAGGCGGCGATACGCGCTATCGACGACACGCACGAGACGCTGATCGAGCAGATGGACGAAACGGCGGCGGCGCGCTGCACGGATTCATCCGCGCGTGTGATGGGCATTTACCGGCGCAGGCTGGAATCCCTCGGCGATGAGGAAGCGCCACGCGTGGCTGCGAAGAGAAGCGAAATGGTCGAGACACGGCTGCGCATGGCCGCGATGCGCGCCGAGCGTGCCGAGTTGTTCAGGTTGCGCGCCGCTCAGACGATCAACGACGAGACGTTGAACAAGCTCATCCGGGAGATCGATCTGGCGGAGACCGCGCTGGTGAACCGGAAGCGGGGGTTGTCGGCTTGAGAGCATGCTCTCTTGCCTGCGCGTGCGTTCCACCGGGCGCGCAGGCGCTTTGTCATCAGACCACGCCCGACCCACGCCGGCGCAGCAGCGCATACAGAATGATCGCGCCGAACGTCGCGGTGCCAATCCCGCCAAGCGCGAAACCGCCGAGTTTGAGCGTGAAGTCGCCCGCGCCGAGCACGAGCGTGACGGCCGCGACGATCAGATTGCGGTTATCCGAGAAGTCCACCTTGTTGACCACCCAGATGCGCGCGCCCGTCACCGCGATCAGCCCGAACACCACGATCGACACGCCGCCGAGCACCGGTCCCGGAATGGTTTGAATGACCGCGCCGAACTTCGGCGAGAAGCCGAGCACGATGGCGAACAATGCCGCGATGGCGAACACGAGTGTCGAATAAATCTTCGTGACGGCCATCACGCCGATGTTCTCCGCATAAGTCGTCACGCCCGTGCCGCCCGCGAAACCGGAGACGATGGTCGCCAGTCCGTCGCCGATGAACGCGCGTCCGATGTAACGGTCGAGACTCTGTCCCGTCATCGCGCCGACCGCCTTGATGTGGCCGAGGTTCTCGGCGACGAGAATGATCGCGATGGGCGCGAGCAGGGTCATCGCCTGCGGTTCGAACACGGGCGCGGTGAAGTGCGGCATGCCGAACCACGCGGCGTTCGCGACGATCGAGAAGTCGATCGGTTTGCCCATGCTCATGCCATTGGTCAGCACCGCGTAGATGATGTAGGCAATCGCCAGCCCGATCAGAATCAACAGGCGCTGCGCCATGCCGCGCGCGAACACGGCCACGCCGCCCACGCAAAGCACGGTGACGAGCGCCATCCACGAATCGAAGTTGCTGGCGCTCACGCCTTTCACGGCGATAGGCGCGAGATTCAGTCCGATCACGCAGACGATCGCGCCGGTGACGACGGGCGGCATCAGCGCTTCGATCCACTTCGTGCCGACCGCCGTGACGATTGCACCGATGATCGCGTAAGCCACGCCGCACGCCACGATGCCGCCGAGCGCAACGGGAATGTTCATGTTCGGGCCGTGGCCGCTGTAGCCCGTCACCGCTATGACGAGCCCGATGAACGCGAAGCTCGAACCGAGATAGCTAGGCACGCGTCCTCCGACCAGCACGAAGAAGAGCAGCGTGCCGATTCCCGACATGAAAATGCACAGATTGGGATCGAAGCCCATGAGAAGCGGCGCGAGCACGGTCGAGCCGAACATGGCGACGACGTGCTGAATGCCCATGGCGAACATCTGCGGCCAGGGCAGGCGCTCATCGGGGCCGACGACGCGGCCGCCTTGCGCATCCGGCTGGACGGGCCAGCGCGGGAAATAGGGATTGGACATGGGAAACAACTCCTTCTCGACATTGACGCCGTTTCGTGCGGCGCGGGTGTTCTGGAAACTGGCGCGAGTTTACGGAGTGGGATGCAGGGTGGCAAGCGAGGTGATATTACGGGAGGCTTGCGGTGATGAGCGCTTCGTACACATCGTTGCGAAAGGCGCATTGGCGCCGAGATTCATGCGCGGCCTGCTCGAACGCGACCGCACGATGAGCACCGAAACGCTAGCGCGTCCGCTGCTTGCCGTCGGCGAGATTCGACGCTGGCTGCCATCGCAAGCGGCCAGCGCGAACCGAATTACCCGCGCCCGTCCAGTTCGAACACCGCGACCGCGCCCTTCAGTTGCTCGGCCTGATCGGCCATCGCGCCCGCAGCGGCCGCCGCTTGCTCGACCAACGCCGCGTTCTGCTGCGTCACCTGGTCCATTTGCGCCACCGCGCGATTCACCTGTTCGATGCCCGCGCTCTGCTCGTGCGAGGCCGCCGAAATCTGCGCCATGATGTCCGTCACGCGCTGCACGGCTTCCGTCACTTCGGCCATGGTCGAACCCGCGCGCTCGGCGATCGCCGCGCCGCTGTCCACCCGCGCCGTCGACGCTTCGATCAGTTCCTTGATCTCCTTCGCCGACATCGCGCTGCGTTGCGCAAGCGAACGCACTTCACCGGCGACGACCGCGAAACCGCGTCCTTCCTCGCCCGCGCGCGCCGCTTCGACAGCGGCATTCAGCGCCAGGATATTGGTCTGAAACGCGATGCCTTCGATCACCGCGATGATGTCCGTCATTCGCTTCGAGCCCGCCGCGAGTTCGCGCATGTTGTCCACCACTTCGCCGACGAGTTCGCTGCCGCGCGTCGAGACATCCGATGCGCCGCGCGCCAGGCCGCTGGCTTCATCGGCGTTGCTGGCGTTCTGACGCACGGTCGCGGTGAGCTGCTCCATGCTCGACGCGGTTTCTTCCAGCGACGCCGCCTGCTCTTCCGTGCGTTGCGACAAGTCGGTGTTGCCTTGTGCGATTTCACGCGATGCGAACAGAATCGATTCGCTCGAATGCCGGATGCCGCCGACGATCTCCGCCAGCTTCACGCTCATGTTGCCGAGGCTGTGAAGCATGCTGCTGTCGTCGCCCGGACGCGTTTGCACGCGCGCCGTCAGATCGCCTTCCGCGATACGGTTCGCAATTTGCGCCGCATAGCCCGGCTCGCCGCCGAGCTGCGCCGACAGCCGCCTGCCGATCAAGACCGCGAGCAAGCCGCCGGCCGCCATCGCGCCGAGCACGAGTGCGAGCATCACGACGCGCATCGTCTGGTATTCGGACGCCGCGTTGTTGCGTGCGCCGGTTGCGCGCTCACGCTTGAAGTCGGCGAGACGTTCGAGCGATGCGCGCGCTTTCTCGCTGGCATCGATCGCACGGGCGATGAGACCCATCTGATCGACGTCCGTCGGCATGGGTTTCGTGCCGATCTGCATATGCACGATGTCTTCCCATCCGGCGATAGCCTGCGCCGCCGAGTCGTAGAGCGCGCGGCCATCCGTCGTCGTCATCGTGGGGCGCAGGTTGTCGAGCGCCTGATGCATGCTTGCGAGCGAGGCGGTCATGCCCTCCTTGAGCTTCGCCTTGCCGGCATCGTCGGCGAAGGTGAGATTCGCGGCGGCGAGGTCGGTGTTCAGCTTGTGCTTGTTGGCTTCCTCGACCCAGTAAAGGCCGTCCATGTGTTTCGCGCCGATCTCGCCGATCAAGCTGTTCATCTTCGCCAGCGATACGACGCCGGTCACGCCCACGCATGCGGTAAATACAATCACCACCGCGAATGACAGTACGAGCTTGCCAAACACGGAAAGGCGGTCAAACCAGTTCATCGATGTCTCCTCTGTCGACCAGCGCTTCATCGACCGGCGTTCGAGCGTCGAGCTTTCCGCGCCGGTCCGTCTGGTCCCACGCCCCGCAGACGACGCCCACGGACGGCGTGGTGCGAACTCAGGTTCGCGCACAGAGAGCTTTACGGCGCGGGTTACGGCCTTCTTGAGATCGAATGCGGAGAATACGGCGGATGAGATGTGAGGCGAAAGGCGGACGAAACCTGGCGTTGTCATGCAAGCGCTGGACGCTTGCGTTGCGCGTGCGCGCTCGCTGTCGTTCAGTGCTGCGCCGAGGATGCTCGCCGCCTTCAAGTTCCTGCTGAATCGCAGCTTTCTAGGAGTCTTCCTAGATTCGGAATAATCGTATATTTGGCCGCAACGAGTCGACGTATTCTTTCCCTGTGCGTATTCCCCTGTATATGCACGTAGTCGTTGTAACTCTCCGATTACCGCCCTCGTTCCCCCGGCTTGGGCGGTTCTTTTTTTTATTGGCGCACGGGCTTCTTCGCCAGCTTCCGCTGCAACGTCCGCCGGTGCATGTTGAGCGCACGCGCCGTCGCCGAAATATTGCCGTTGTTCTCGGCCAGCGCCCGCTGAATGTGCTCCCATTCGAGCCGCGCCACGGAAAGCAAAGTCGGATTCTCAATCGCTTCTTCCGCCGTCTGCTCGCTCGCCTGTTCATGCAGCGCGGCGAGAATGGACTCGACGTTCGCGGGCTTCGCCAGATAATTGTCCGCGCCGTCCTTTACCGCCTGAACCGCCGTCGCAATGCTCGCGTAGCCCGTCAGCACGAGAATGCGCGCGTCCGGCTGCAAGTCGCGCAGCGGCGAGACAAGGCGCAAACCGGAATCGTTGCCGAGGTGAAGATCGACCGTGATCTGGCCGAACTTGTGCTGATTGGCGAGCTTCAGCGCTTCGCTCGCGTCGTGCGCCTGATGCGCGGTGTAGCCGCGCCGAACCAGGCCGCGCGCGAGAATGCCCGAAAAAACCTCGTCGTCGTCGATGATCAGGAAATTCATGTCGCTCATGCTTCTTTCTCCAATGTTGGCCGGCGTCGTGCTCACGCCGCGCCGCTTGATTCGGTTCGTGCATCATCGGCGGGCGATGCGCCGAAATTCGGCAGGCGCAAGATCGCGCGCGTGCCGCGTGGCTGATCCGCCGCGAGTTCTATCGATCCCTGCAGGCGCGCCGCCGCCGCGAACGCAAGGTATAGCCCGACGCCGTGGCCGCCCTGCGTGCTGTCTACTGGCGCGGCGCCGAGGCTCGAACGCAGCGCGGGCGGAATGCCCGGCCCGCGATCGCAGATATCGAAGCGCACCATCTGCACGCCTTCCACCCGTTCAGCCGATGCCTGCAAGGTCACGAGCTCGCTGCTCGCGCGCGCCGCGTTGTCCAGCAAGATCGTGAGAATCTGACCGATGGCAACGGAATCGTCGATGGACATGGACTCCGGCGTCTTGCCCGCGTGCTCGAACTTCACTTGCGGATGCCGCAGCCGCCATTGCTCGATGAAGCTCGCGAGCCATTCGCGAAGCGGCTGGCGATTCGACGGCCCCGTCGCGCGGCTGCGCAAGCGCGCGAGCGCCGAGGTGCACAGCGCCATCTGCTGTTCGAGCAATTCGAAGTCGGCCGCGTAAGGCGCGAGGTTGCGGTCGTGCGCGGCGGAATCGCGCAATTCCTCGCTCAGCATTGCAATGGTGGACAGAGGCGTGCCCATTTCGTGCGCAACGGTGGCCGCCTGCACACCGAGCGCAACGGCGCGTTCGTCGCGCAGATGACGTTGCTGGGCGTCGGCGAGCGCGGCGTCACGCACGCGCAGCGCCCGCGACATGCGCGCGACGAACCAGCCGATCAGCCCGACGCTCACCATGAAGTTCACCCACAGACCCGTGCGGAAGTAGTCGAACAGATTCGATGGATTCTCTATGTTGAGCGGCACGTAGTTGTAGCTCAGGAGCGCATAACAAGAGACCGCGAAGAGCGCGAGCCACGCGGTCATGGTCCACGGCAGAATGGCCGCGGAAATGGCCAGCGACGGCAGATACAAGGTGACGAACGGATTGGTCGAGCCGCCCGAGAGAAACAGAAGCGCGGAGAGCGCGCCTAAGTCGACCCACATCTGGCCGAAGAGTTCGACATTGGTTTCCGGCTGCGCCCGCGCCACGCGCAGCCACGTCAGCCCGTTGAAAAACATTTCGAGCGCGACGACGAGGAGCATGGCCGGCAAGGGCAGCTTCGCGCTGTAGAAAATCTGCACGACGGCGATGGTCGTCAACTGGCCGATGATCGCCAGCGAGCGAAGCCAGAAGAGGTGACCGAGGTTGACCCGTCCGGTATTGGTTATGCGATGCATCGGGTGATTGAGTGCGTGCGGTCCATGCGACATTATCCCGCTTGCGCCTATAGTGAAACCGAACGTGGCGCGATTTGTCGCACCCTGATATCAGCGTGACGCTTGGCCCATCTCGGCCGCCAGGCATGCGCGGCACAGGCAAGTCGAGTCCGGCCGCAAGCGTTCGCGCGGCAGCGCGGGCAAGGTTGCGCACCAGCACGTCGCAGCGCCGGCGAGCGCGCCGCAATGAAACGCCGCGCCGCAGCGCGTGCACCGTTGCGTCGCGTCGGAGCCTGATTGAAGCGATACGTTCATCATCGTGTCATCGACATTGATAAGCGATGATCGCATGCCCGGCCGCCATGCCGGAAAACGAGACGGCGCGCGGGGAAAAACCACCTGTCGTGTAGCGTCACTCCTGTACAATCCGCGTGTTTAAACGCTCCTCGCCTCATTTGCCGCCATGTCCGAGCTACCTGACCTCACGCAGATCGCGCCTACGCTGAAAGCCGAAATTCTGGCCGAGGCGCTGCCTTATATCCGTCAGTATCACGGCAAGACGGTCGTGATCAAATACGGCGGCAACGCAATGACCGAAGAGCGCCTCAAGCAAGGCTTCGCGCGCGACGTGATCCTCTTGAAGCTCGTCGGCATCAATCCGGTGATCGTGCACGGCGGCGGTCCGCAGATCGACCAGGCGCTCAAGAAGATCGGCAAGCAGGGCACCTTCATTCAGGGCATGCGCGTCACCGACGAAGAGACCATGGAAGTGGTCGAATGGGTGCTCGGCGGCGAGGTACAGCAGGACATCGTCACGCTCATCAACCATTTCGGCGGTCAGGCGGTCGGCTTGACCGGTAAGGACGGCGGTCTCATCCACGCACGCAAGCTGATGATGCCGGATCGCGATAATCCGGGCCAGTTCATCGACATCGGTCAGGTGGGCGAAGTGGAGTCCATCAACCCGGCGGTGGTGAAGGCGCTGCAGGACGACGCGTTCATTCCGGTCATCTCGCCTATCGGTTTCGGCGAAGACGGACTCTCCTACAACATCAACGCGGATCTGGTCGCGGGCAAGCTGGCGGTCGTCCTGAACGCCGAAAAGCTCGTGATGATGACCAACATTCCCGGCGTGATGGACAAGGAAGGCAATCTTCTCACCGACCTTTCCGCGCGCGAGATCGACGCCCTCTTCGCCGACGGCACCATCTCCGGTGGCATGTTGCCGAAAATTTCCTCCGCGCTGGATGCGGCGAAAAGCGGCGTGCGTTCGGTGCATATCATCGACGGGCGTATCGAGCATTCGGTGCTGCTCGAAATTCTGACCGAGCAGCCGTTCGGCACGATGATCCGCTCGCATTGAGCTTCGTCACTCTTCCTCCAACGCCCGCTGCGGTTTGCTCCGCGCGGGCGTTTTTATTTGCCGAACGTAATCGCGCATGAGTTCATCTCGCAGTGCTCGCCGCCGTCATGTCAAAACGCGCGGCCCAGTTTGGCTCTTCGATCTCGACAACACGCTGCATCACGCGTCGCACGAGATTTTTCCGGCGATCAATCGCGCGATGACGCAGTACATCATCGACCGGCTGGGCGTGGATATCGACGAAGCGAACCGGCTGCGCGTCGGCTACACGGTGCGATACGGCGCGACCTTGCTCGGACTCGTGCGGCATCACGGCATCGATCCCGCCGATTTCCTGCGCGAAGTCCATACCTTCCCCGATCTGCCGTCCATGCTGCGCGCCGAGCGCGGCCTGAAGCGCATCGTGCGCGCGCTGCCGGGCCGCAAGATCGTGCTCACCAACGGACCGACGCTCTACGCGCGCTCGGTGCTCGCGGAACTGGGTATCGGCAAGCTGTTCGAGCGCGTGATCGCCATCGAGGACATGCGCGACGGCGAACGCTGGCGCGCCAAGCCCGATGCGCCCATGCTTCGTCGCGCGATGCGCCGCGCGCACGTGCATTTGAAAGACGCGATTCTGGTGGAAGACACGCGCGGGCATCTGAAGCGTTACCGGCGGCTCGGCATTCGCACGGTGTGGATCGTCGGCCATTTGCCGATGGCGCGCACGTCAAGCGGCGGCATTTCGCAGCGCTTGCCCGGCTCGGGCCGGCCGCATTACGTGGATCGCACCGTGCGTTCGTTGCGCGCGCTCACGCTCGGCATGCGCGGCGGCGGCTTTCGAGCGGCGAAAGCGACTACATCCTGAAGAGGCGCCGCGCGAGCATGTCTTCGAGGTCCGAGCGCTGATCGACGACGAGATGCACGTAGATGGTTTCGCCATCCACCTTGTAGATGACGCGGTTGGTGCCGCTCGCCACTTCGTAGTATCCCGTCATGCGGAAGTCGACCAGTTCGGGCGGCGTCGCGCCACGACGCGGTGACGCTTCTATTTCGGCGATGGTGTCGGCCAGGCCGTCGCGCGTGGCCTTCCATGCCATCTTGCCGAACTTGTTGATGACGTAGCGTCTATAGTCGCGCAACTCCTGCTGCACAGGATCGAGAAAGACGGTTTTCACTTGACGCCTTCTTCCCTGTCGAGCCGTTCGAGTTCGCCGAAGAGGTCGATTGCGTCTATGCAATGCCCCGCCTCGATGTACTTCTGCCCCATCGCCAGAATCTTGAGCAAAGCCACGGTCTGATGCAGGTCTTCATAAGACTGCACGTCCTGCACGACCACCCGGCCTTCGCCGTTTTGCGTGATGAGCATGGGCTCGCGGCTCTCGACGACGTTGCGGATCATTTCGGCCGCGCGGCTCTTGAGATGGCTCAGCGGCCTCACACGACTCGGTTTCATTTCCGCTCCAGGGCCCACGCGCAGATTAGACAATATAGACACAAACTCGGGCCATATCCAGAACGCCCGGGCACCGCTATTGGCGGCTTTATTACGTTTTCCGCTATACTTCTTCGCTCAATCTGAATTCGAACACGCGCCGATTTGCTGACTCGATTGCGGGCGCGCGAACCTTCCCAAGCGGTATTGCCGGGAGGTTCAATACAAATGCGGCTAAAGAGGTCGTCAGCCGCGCCGTCAATCCACACGCGCATCGCCGACACCCGTTTAGCCGCTATTTCAAGGCGGAATGAATGGAATCAATCGGCATCGTCACTCCCCAAACCTTGCGCTTCACTGAGCCGCTCGTCATGCAAAGCGGCTCGACACTCAACGACTACGAACTCGTCGTCGAAACCTATGGCGAACTTAACGCCGCGCGCTCGAACGCCGTGCTCGTTTGCCACGCGCTCAATGCGTCTCATCACGTGGCGGGCGTCTATGCCGACAACCCGAAAGACGTAGGCTGGTGGGACAACATGGTTGGTCCGGGCAAGCCGCTCGATACCAACCGCTTCTTCGTGATCGGCGTGAACAATCTCGGTTCGTGTTTCGGCTCGACCGGGCCGATGAGCATCGACCGCACAAGCGGTAAGCCCTACGGCAAGAGCTTTCCCGTCGTGACGGTGGAAGACTGGGTGCATGCGCAGGCGCGCGCGGCCGACCGCTTCGGCATCGAACGCTTCGCGGCGGTGATGGGCGGCAGTCTCGGCGGCATGCAGGCGCTTGCCTGGAGCACGATGTATCCGGAGCGGCTCGGGCATTGCATCGTGGTGGCGTCGACGCCGAAGCTTTCGGCGCAGAACATCGCGTTCAACGAAACGGCGCGCTCGGCGATTCTCTCCGACCCCGACTTCCACGGCGGCGACTACTACGCACACGACGTGAAGCCGCGCCGCGGCTTGCGCGTGGCACGCATGATCGGCCATATCACCTATCTGTCGGATGACGACATGGCCGTGAAGTTCGGCCGCGCGCTGCGCCGTGCCGAAGGCGCGCTCGACGCGTACAACTTCAACTTCGACGTCGAGTTCGAAGTGGAGTCGTATCTGCGCTATCAGGCCGACAAGTTCGCCGAATACTTCGACGCCAACACGTACCTGCTCATCACGCGCGCGCTCGATTATTTCGATCCCGCCAAGGCCTTCGAAGGCGACCTGCGCCGCGCGCTCGCCAACACCACGGCGAAGTATCTGATCGCGAGCTTTACGACCGACTGGCGTTTCGCGCCCGCGCGTTCCCGCGAGATCGTCAAAGCGCTGCTCGACAACAAGCGCACCGTGAGCTACGCGGAGATCGACGCGCCGCACGGCCACGACGCCTTCCTGCTCGACGACGCGCGCTATCACAACTTGATGCGCGCCTATTACGAACGCATTGCCACGGAGATCGGCGCATGAACCAGCACACTCTCGATTCCCTCGCGCTGCGTTCGGACTTTCGCGCCATCGCGCGCTGGGTCGAACCGCGTTCCTCCGTGCTCGATCTCGGTTGTGGCGACGGTTCGCTGCTCTCGCTGCTCGGCGAAGAACTCGAAGTGCACGGTTACGGCATCGAAATCAACGACGCCGGCGTGCTCGCATGCGCGCAAAAAGGCGTGAACGTGATCCAGCAGAATCTCGAAGACGGCCTGCGTCTCTTCGAAGACGACAGCTTCGATTTCGCCGTGCTTTCGCAGACGCTGCAGACCATTCATCAGACTGCGGCGATCCTGCGTGAAACCGTTCGCGTGGGTCGCGAATGCATTGTCTCGTTCCCCAACTTCGGGTACTGGCAGCATCGGCTCTCGGTTATTCAAGGGCGCATGCCGGTTTCGAAATCGCTGCCGTATCAATGGCATAACACGCCGAACGTGCGCGTTCTGACCATCAAGGACTTCGAGGCGCTCGCGCCCGAAGTGGGCATCGAGATACTGGACCGCGTGGTGCTGCACGACGGGCAAACGGTCCGTTGGGGCGCGAACTGGCGTGGTAGTCTTGCGGTCTATCGCGTGAAGCGCCGTTGAGTTCGAATCGGCCCGTCACGCATCGAAACGCACCACCACGACGTATTACCCACATCGATATGCCCGAAACGCCACGCGAGGCGCCCGCTCTTACAGCTCACGAAGAAGATCCCGGCTTGCACGCGTTCCTCAACGCGCGCATCCTCATTTGCGTCTTTCTCGGCTTCACGTCCGGACTGCCGCTCTTCACGCTCTACAGCCTGTTGCAGGCGTGGCTCTCGACTGCGGGCGTCAACGTCAAGGAGATCGGCCTCTTCGCGCTGATCGGGCTTCCCTATACGTGGAAGTTCGTCTGGTCGCCGCTGATGGACCGCTTCATTCCGCGCTTTCCGGGCTGGCGTCCGGGCCGACGGCGCGGCTGGATGTTCGTCACGCAAGTGCTCGTGATGGTGGCCATCGGCTCCTTTGGGTTCTTTTCGCCCTCGCAGAACCTGTGGGCGGTTGCGGCCATCGCCGCGCTCGTCGCGTTCTTCAGCGCGAGTCAGGATATCGTCATCGATGCCTACCGCCGCGAGCTGCTCGCCGATACCGAGCAAGGTCTCGGCAACGCGGTTCATGTCAACGCGTACAAAGTGGCGGGACTCGTGCCTGGCTCGCTTTCGCTGATTCTCACGAACGTTCTTCCGTGGAAGACCGTGTTTCTGATCACCGCCGCGTTCATGCTGCCGGGCCTCATCATGACGCTCGTGGTCAAGGAGCCGGCCATTCACGGCGCGCCACCCAAGACGTTGCGCGAGGCGATCGTCGAGCCGTTCCACGAGTTCATCACGCGCAATGGCTGGCAATCCGCGCTGCTGGTGCTGGGCTTCATCTTCCTCTACAAGCTCGGCGACACCATGGCGACCGCGCTTGCCACGAAGTTCTTCATCGACGTAGGCTTCACGCTCACGCAGATCGGCGTGATAGCGAAAGCGGTGGCGTTCTGGGCGAGCATCGCGGGTGGCCTGATCGGCGGTATCTGCCTCGTGAAGATCGGCATTGCGCGCGGACTCTGGGTCTTCGGCTTCTTGCAGATCATCGCGACGCTCGGCTTTGCGTGGCTCACGAAAATCGGGCCGTCGCCCGCCGCGCTCGCGGTGCTTTACGGCTTCGAAACGTTCGCGACGGGCCTCACGCTCGCCACATTCACGGCGTATATCGCGAGCACGACCGATCCGCGCTACACCGCGACTCAGTTCGCGCTCTTCACGAGCCTCGCCGCCGTGCCACGGACTTTCGCGGCGGCGGGCAGCGGCTTTATCGTGAGTGAAACAGGATGGTTTCCGTACTTCATGGTGTGCGTCGCGCTGTCCATACCCGGCATGCTACTGTTGCCGAAGATCGCGCCATGGAGAACGCCACGATGACGGTATCGATGCCGGCCCGGCCCACGCTTGGCGCGCTCATCTGCGCGCTCATGCTGGCGACGCTCGCGCCCATGTCCGCGCGCGCGCAGGACGAAGAGCGCGCGCCGCCTTACACGGCGCCGAACAGCCAGATCCGCTTCGGCAACTCGGCGTTGTTCCGCAATCTGATTCCGCCCGCGACGCTCGAACAGCAGGCGAGCGATGAATATGCACAGATCATTCACGACGCCGAGCGCAACAAGACACTGCTCGGCAATGACAATCCGCTCGTCAAGCGCGTGCGCGATATCGCCACTCACGAGATTCCGTTCGCGCTCAAGTGGAATGACCGCGCGAAGAACTGGAAGTGGGAAATCAACGTCATCAAGTCGCCCGAAGTGCGCATGTACTGTTTGCCGGGCGGCAAGATCGTGGTGTATAGCGGGCTCATCGACAAGCTGCATCTGAACGACAACGAGATCGGCATGATGATCGGCCATGAGATCGCGCACGCGCTGCGCGAACATGCGCGCGAGCGGCTCGGGCGGCAGCAGGCGCAGCAGTTGTCGTCGGGTACCATGCCGCAGCTTTTCGGCTTTACCGATTACGGTTCGCAGCCGCTTGGCATCGGCGATCAGTTGCTGGCCATGAAATACGCCCCCGCCGACGAGACCGAAGCGGATGTCATCGGCAGCGAGATCGCTTCGCGCGCAGGTTACGATCCGCGCGCGGCCGTCACCTTGTGGAACAAGATCGATACCGCCACGCGACGCTCCGACAACGGTTTCATCTGGATGCATCCGTATGGGCCGGAGCGCCGGCAGGACTTGCTCAAGCGCCTGCCGGACATGATGCCGCTGTATGCCAAAGCGGTGGGAAAGAGCATCGACCAGTTGCCGAATTACGGCGGTTTGGGGCGGTTTAAGAAGGGTGGGCGTTAGCCTACTTCTTCCCGATCTTCCAGTTGTAATCGATAGTCAGCGGCGCGTGATCGCTGAATTTGATGTCGCGGAAAATGGAAGTCTTCTTGGCGGTCGCCGCGACTTCCTGCGTCGCGATTTGATAGTCGATACGCCACCCCACGTTCTTCGCGTACGCCTGCCCGCGATTGCTCCACCACGTGTATTGCTCGGCACGCTGGTCGAGCGTGCGAAAGACATCGACGTAACCGACATCGTCGAAAAGCTTCGTGAGCCACTCGCGCTCTTGCGGCAGACAACCCGAGTTCTTCTGGTTGCTCTTCCAGTTCTTGATGTCGATTTCCTTGTGCACGATATTCACGTCACCGCACACGATCACCTCACGCTCTTGCGAAAGCCCGGCGAGATGCGGCATGAATTCGTCCATGAAACGATACTTCGCCTGCTGCCGCTCTTCGCCGCTCGACCCGGACGGGACATACACCGACACCACGGACAGCTTGCCGAAACGCGCTTCCACGTAACGTCCTTCGGGATCGAACTCCGCACTGCCGAAGCCGATCACGACATCGTCCGGCTCGTAACGCGTGTACAAACCCGCGCCGCTATAACCCTTCTTCACCGCGTGCTGGAAATAACCCTTGAAACCGTGCGGCGCGAGAAACTCCGGCGTGAGATCGTCCTGCGAACACTTGATTTCCTGCACGCACACGACGTCCGATTTCTGCTCGCCAAACCAGTCGAAGAAACCTTTCTTGGCCGCCGAACGGATGCCATTCAGATTGGCGGTAATCACCCGAAACATACTTGTCCTCTTTCCTTGTTCATTCGACCTTCACGCCCTTGAGCGATTCCTTGGCGGCCGGAAATTCGAGTTTCATGCCTTGCATCGTGCGCAGCAAAAGCTCCGCGACCATCACGTTGCGATGCGGTTTCGAATCGCCGGGAATGATGTACCACGGCGCGTATTCGGTCGAGGTCGCGCCTAACGCCAGCTCATACGAGCGCTGATATTCGTCCCACAGCTTGCGCGCGTCGAGATCGGAGACATCGAACTTCCAGTGCTTGGTCGGATCGTCGATACGCGCTTGCAAGCGCTCGCGCTGCTCGTCCTTCGAAATATGAAGAAAGCATTTGACGATGGTCGTACCGCTATCCGCGAGCAACGCCTCGAACTCGCGAATATGCCGGTAACGGCGCTCGCATTCGTCATCGTCGATAGACTTCATCACGCGCGGCACGAGCACGTCTTCATAGTGGCTGCGATTGAAGACAGCGAACTCGCCGGCCATTGGCGCCTGCGCGTGCACGCGCCAGAGGAAATCGTGCGAGGCCTCGCGCTCGGAAGGCGCGCGAAACGGCACGATGCGCAAGCCGAGCGGATCGACGTCATGGAACACCGCGCGCACCGTGCCGTCCTTGCCGCTCGTGTCCATGCCTTGCAGCACGAGCAGCACGCGCCGAAGACGCTGTGCGTGCAGCTTCTCCTGCAGGTCGTCGAGCTGCGCGCCGATTGCCGCGAGCCGGTCGCGGTCTTCGTCTTTCGAGCCGTTCGAAAACGGCTTGCCGGATGGATCGATCGAACTCAGATCGAAGGGCTTGAGCTTCTTGTCGTCATCGAAATACGGGACGAGGAAGTCGTCCAGAGACGGTTTCTTTGCCATGTCGCCAACCTTTTGTTCTATCTCGAAACGCCAATGAAAACGGGCCGCTGCCAAGCTAGACGGCAACAGCCCGTTCGTCGTGCTACTTCCAGGCGACCGGTTCTCCGTCGACGCGGAGGACTTCGCCCAAGTGCTCGCTCAGGATAGCTTTTTCTTCAGAAGCTCGTTCACCTGCTGCGGATTCGCCTTGCCCTTGGTCGCCTTCATTGCCTGGCCGATCAGCGCGTTGAACGCCTTTTCCTTGCCCGCGCGGAATTCTTCCACCGATTTCTGGTTCGCCGCGAGCACCTCGTCGATGATCGCTTCGAGCGCGCCGGTATCGGAAATCTGCTTGAGCCCCTTCGCCTCGATGATGCGGTCCGCCGCGCCCACGTCGGTCGCCTTCTCGTCCCAGATCGCCTGGAAAATGTCCTTCGCGATCTTGTTGGAGATGGTGCCATCCGCAATGCGTTGCAGAAGCAGCGCGAGTTGTGCCGCCGCGACCGGCGACTCGCCGATGTCGAGCGATTCGCGGTTCAGTTGCGCGGAGACGTCGCCCATGAGCCAATTGGCGGCGATCTTCGCCTGCGCCGCGCCCGCCGCCTGCACGACGGCTTCGAAATAGGAAGCCATTGCCTTCGACGACGTGAGCACGCCGGCGTCGTAAGGCGTCAAGCCGTACGTTTCGGCGAAACGCTTCTGCATGTCGGCTGGCAACTCCGGCAGTTCCGACTTCACGCGCGCCACCCAGCTTTCCTCGATAACCAGGGGCATCAAGTCCGGGTCGGGAAAATAGCGGTAGTCGTGCGCGTCTTCCTTGCTGCGCATGGAGCGCGTTTCGCGCTTGTCGGGATCGTAAAGACGCGTCTCTTGCACGACGGTGCCGCCGTCTTCGATCAGTTCGATCTGACGGCGCACTTCATATTGAATCGCTTCTTCGAGGAACCGGAACGAGTTCAGGTTCTTGATCTCCGCGCGCGTGCCGAATTCCTTCTGACCGACCGGGCGCACCGACACGTTGGCATCGCAACGGAACGAGCCTTCCTGCATGTTGCCGTCGCAGATGCCTAGCCACACGACGAGACCATGCAACGCCTTCGCATACGCAACCGCTTCCGCCGCGCTGCGCATTTCCGGCTCGGTGACGATCTCGAGCAGCGGCGTGCCCGCGCGATTCAAATCGATGCCCGTCATGCCCGCGAAGTCTTCGTGCAGCGACTTGCCCGCGTCTTCCTCGAGGTGAGCGCGCGTAAGATTGACGGTCTTCTCGTATGCGTCCTTGCCGGCCTTTTCATTGGCTGGAACCTGGATGGTGAGCTGACCGCCCTGCACGACAGGAATCTCGTACTGGCTGATCTGATAGCCCTTCGGCAAATCCGGATAGAAGTAGTTCTTGCGCGCGAAGACGCTGCGCGGCGCGATATGAGCGCCGATCGACAAGCCGAAGCGAATCGCGCGTTCGACCGCGCCGCGATTCATCACGGGCAGCACGCCCGGCAACGCGAGATCGACGGGACAGGCTTGCGTGTTCGGCGCCGCGCCGAACTGCGTTGCCGCGCCCGAGAAAATCTTGGAAACGGTGGATAACTGCGCATGCGTTTCCAGACCGATGACGACTTCCCACTGCATGCTCATACTCCCGCTGCCGATGGTGCCTTGGCATGCCAGTCGGTCGCGCGCTGGAACGCGTCGGCGACCTGAAGCATCCGGGCTTCGTTGAAATAGTTGCCGACGATCTGCAGACCGACCGGCCGATTCGCATTCGCGCCCGCGCCGAAACCGCACGGCACGCTCATGCCGGGCAGACCCGCGAGGCTCACGGAGAGCGTGTAGATATCGGCGAGATACATCTGCACGGGATCGTCGGCCTTCTCGCCGAGATTCCACGCGACCGACGGCGCGACCGGTCCCATGATGACGTCGCACCGCTTGAACGCTTCCTGGAAATCGCGCGCGATGATGCGGCGAATCTTCTGCGCTTGAAGGTAATACGCGTCGTAGTAGCCATGCGACAACACGTACGTGCCAACCAGAATGCGCCGCTTCACTTCGGGACCGAAGCCTTCCGCGCGCGACTTCTTGTACATGTCGAGCAAGTCCGTGTAGTGCGCCGCGCGATGCCCGTAGCGCACGCCATCGAAACGCGACAGATTCGACGAGGCCTCCGCCGGCGCAATGATGTAGTACACGGGAATGGAAAGCTCGGTCTTCGGCAACGATACTTCGACGAGCGTCGCGCCGAGCGCTTCGTATTGCTTCAACGCGGCGTCGATGGCGGCGCGCACGTCGTCGGCAAGCCCTGCGCCGAAGTACTCCTTCGGCATGCCGATACGCAATCCGGCGAGCGGCTTTTGCGCGTCGCCGCCGTTCCACGTCTGGCCGAGATGGCGCGTGTAGTCTTCGTTGTCGCGTTGCAGGCTGGTGGAGTCGCGTTCGTCGAAGCCACCCATTGCGTTGAGCAAGAGCGCGCAGTCCGCGGCGGTCTGAGCCATCGGACCGCCCTGATCCAGCGACGACGCGAACGCGATCATGCCGTAACGCGACACGCGGCCGTAAGTCGGCTTGATACCGGTGATGCCGGTGAACGACGCGGGCTGGCGAATGGAGCCGCCCGTGTCGGTGCCGGTGGCGGCGGGCGCAAGACGCGCGGCGACGGCAGCGGCCGAGCCGCCCGACGAACCGCCCGGCACGGCCTTCAGGTCCCACGGATTTTTCACCGCGCCGAAGTACGAATTCTCGTTGGACGAACCCATGGCGAACTCGTCCATGTTGGTCTTGCCGAGACAGACCATGCCCGCTTGCTTCAAGCGATCGACGACGGTGGCATCGAACGGGCTCGCGTAGTTTTCGAGCATGTGCGAACCGGCCGTGGATGCCCAGCCGCGCGTCACGAACACGTCCTTGTGCGCAATCGGCAAACCGGTGAGCGCGCCCGCCTTTCCTTCCGCGATGAGCGCGTCGGCGGCTTTAGCCTGAGCGAGCGTGAGGTCGCGGTCCATGCCGATGAAGGCGTTCAGATTCTTCGCGGCCTCGATGCGCTGCAGATACGACTGCGCCAGCTCGACCGCGGAGATTTCCTTGGAGTCGAGCGCGGCGCGCAGTTCGGTCAAACTTTTCTGATGCATTGCAGTTCCCTGATGAGCGCGGCAGTGAACGCCACGCGGGAGTGTCGTTTCGGCGCTGGATACGCCCGACGCGTTACTTGTTCGATTGCGTTATTCGATGACCTTCGGCACCAGATACAGCCCGTCTTGAACGGCTGGCGCACTGCGCTGGAACTCTTCGCGCTCGACGCGCTCTGAAACTGCGTCGTCGCGCAGGCGCAGCGCGACTTCCTCGATCTGTTCGATCGGATGCGCAAGCGGTTCGATGCCGGAGGTATCCACGGCCTGCATCTGTTCGACGAGACCGAAGAAGTCATTCAGGCGCGCGAGCGTGGGTTCTGCCTCGTGTTCGGGCAACTCGAGCCGCGCGAGATGCGCGATACGTTTTACGTCGGTCAGGGTCAAAGACATGAAAATCACCGGAGATAAGCGTGGACTTCCCAATCTCGAAAACACACTGCGCCGCGATCGTTTGCGGCGCGCGTTGCGATCCTGGGAAAAGCGCTAAAAAGCAGACTGGCGACGGCAAAAAGTGCCATCCTTTTCCTATAGATACGCCCAAATTATAAGGTATCATTACACGTTCGACTCACATCTGGATTGACCTGCCAGCGGCTTTCTCCTTGAATCGTTAAATTGCGAGAAACGTTTACGCGACACGTCTCATCCTGCGGTAGATTTCCTCGCGGATTTGCACTTCACGGCGAACCTTCGCCGCCCCGGCAAACCGTTATTTTTTCCGCTGCCGTCCCCGGCGCTCATAGCGACGCACGGCCACCCAGCGAGACAGGATTTTTGAATGTTCGGTTTTTTGCGCAGCTACTTTTCCAACGACCTGGCGATTGACCTCGGCACCGCCAACACGCTGATCTACATGCGCGGCAAGGGCATCGTTCTCGACGAGCCATCGGTCGTTTCAATTCGCCAGGAAGGCGGCCCGAACGGCAAGAAAACCATTCAGGCAGTCGGCAAGGAAGCCAAACAGATGCTCGGCAAAGTGCCGGGCAACATCGAGGCCATCCGCCCGATGAAGGACGGCGTGATCGCCGACTTCACCGTTACCGAGCAGATGATCAAGCAGTTCATCAAGACTGCACATGAATCCCGCATGTTCTCGCCGTCGCCGCGCATCATCATCTGCGTGCCGTGCGGGTCCACGCAAGTCGAGCGCCGCGCCATCAAGGAAGCAGCGCACGGCGCGGGCGCCTCGCAGGTTTATCTCATTGAAGAACCCATGGCCGCTGCCATCGGCGCGGGTCTGCCGGTCTCGGAAGCCACGGGTTCCATGGTCGTCGACATCGGCGGCGGCACGACGGAAGTCGGCGTCATCTCGCTTGGCGGCATCGTGTACAAAGGCTCGGTGCGCGTTGGCGGCGACAAGTTCGATGAAGCCATCGTCAACTACATCCGTCGCAACTACGGCATGTTGATCGGCGAGCAAACGGCTGAAGCCATCAAGAAGGAAATCGGTTCGGCGTTCCCCGGCTCCGAAGTGAAGGAGATGGAAGTCAAGGGCCGCAATCTTTCCGAAGGCATTCCGCGCAGCTTCACCATTTCCAGCAACGAAATTCTCGAAGCGCTGACCGACCCGCTGAATCAGATCGTCTCGTCGGTGAAGATCGCGCTGGAACAAACTCCGCCGGAACTCGGCGCGGATATCGCCGAACGCGGCATGATGCTGACTGGCGGCGGCGCGCTGTTGCGCGATCTCGACCGTCTGCTCGCGGAAGAAACCGGCTTGCCGGTGCTAGTCGCGGAAGATCCGCTGACCTGCGTCGTGCGCGGTTCGGGCATGGCGCTCGAACGCATGGACAAGCTCGGCAGCATCTTCTCCTACGAGTGATACGGCCGTGACCTTCAGACTTTGCTGTTCCACGACCTCACGGTCTTCAACGCGCAGTCTGAACGCACCCGCGTAACGCGACGCGCACACGGCCCGGCTCATGTCCGGGCCGTTGTTGAAACAGCGTAGGGCAGGCTCAGCCGAAACCGGCAAACCTGCAGCATCGATCCACCCGCTCACGCCCTCGGCGCCGACCATGGAATACAGTCCGCCGCCACTTTTCAAGCAAGGCCCTTCCGCGCTCGCGCGACTGATCTTCTTTGTGGTGCTCGCCATCGCATTGCTCGTTTCGGATGCGCGGTTCAATACGCTGGAAATTGCGCGCGGCATGCTCGGCGCCGGCCTCTATCCGCTGCAACGCGCGGCGCTCGTGCCACGCGACATCTTCATGGGCGCGGCCGACCTCGCGGTTACGAGCGCTACCCTGCGCAGCGAGAACCGCAAGCTCTCCGACAAGAATCTGGACCTGTCCGTCAAGGCGGGCGATGCCTCTCAGCTTTCGGCTGAGAACGCGCATCTGCGTGCATTGCTGAATCTGCAATCGCGCGCGACGACGCAAACCACGCCCGTCGAAATCCAATACGACACGCGCGATCCTTTCACGCAGAAAGTCGTGATCGGCAAGGGTTCGCAGCAAAACATCCAGGATGGCGCGCCCGTCGTGACAGAAGACGGCGTGATCGGTCAAGTCACGCGCGTGTTTCCGTTGCAATCGGAAGTCACGCTGCTGACGGACAAGGATCAAGCGGTGCCGGTGCAGATCGCGCGCACGGGTTTGCGCAGCGTGATCTACGGCACGCCGAAAGGCGACACGCTCGACCTGCGCTTCGTGCCGATCAGCGCCGACGTCCAAGCTGGCGACGAGCTCGTGACGAGCGGTCTCGATGGCATCTATCCGCCGGGACTCGCGGTGGCCAAAGTGCTGCGCGTCGACAAGCAGGCGGATACGGCATTCGCGCGCGTCGTCTGCGTGCCTATCGCCGCTGTTCGCGGCGCGCGTCAGTTGCTCGTACTGCATTACAACGTGAACGTGCCGCCGAATCCGATCGAAGTCGAAGCCGCCGCCGCTGCAAAGGAAGCGAAAGAGAACAAGGGCAAGAAGAAGCCTATCGCGAAGGCCACGGTCTCCGCCGAAGGTGCAAGCGGCGCATCGGCGACGTCGGCCGCGTCGGCTGCCGCTCCGGTATCCGCTCCCGCTGCCGTGGAAAAGCCCGGCGCGAAACCTGCCGCGCCGAAAGCCGCCTCGGCCGCTACCGCCCGGCCATCGCGAAAAGCGCATATGCCTAAGCCCGCATCCGCGAGGGCCGCGCAATGAACCGCCCGCAATACATTCTTCAGCCGGTCAATCCGTACTTCATCACCTTCAGCCTCGCTGCAGCGTTTCTGCTGAATCTGGTGCCTTGGGGCCGGCTTATCGGCATACCGGATTTCGTCGCGCTCGTGCTGCTGTTTTGGAACGTCCATCAGCCGCGCAAGGTGGGCATGGGCATCGCGTTTCTGCTTGGGCTGTTGATGGACGTGCATAACGCGAATCTGCTCGGCGAACATGCGCTGGCTTATACCTTGTTGTCTTATGGCGCGATTACCATTCACAGGCGTGTCCTGTGGATGTCCCTGCCTGTACAAACCTTCGTCGTCGCGCCGCTTCTGGTGGGCGCGCATCTCGTGCCGTTCGTGATCCGCCTGATGACGGGCGCCGCGTTTCCCGGCTGGAGTTATCTCGTCAACGGATTTGTCGAAGCCGCGCTCTGGCCGGTCACGAGTTTTCTGCTGCTGATACCGCAACGACGCGCCGCCGATCCCGACGATACGCGCCCGATCTGAGCGCCACCGCGCGCGTGCCGCCCCCGATGCGAACGCGCGCGGACTACACTTGAATCGCGACCCACCGCGAAAGCTGCATGACCGAAATAAAGAACACCGAGCAACAGTTGTCCAGATTCCGCCTGCGCGTCGCGGCGGCGGGAATGTTCGTGTTCGTCTGCTTCGGTTTGATCGGCCTGCGTTTCCTCTATCTGCAGGTCTGGAACTTCAGCAAATACTCGTTGCAGGCAAACGAGAACCGCATCTCCGTGGCGCCGATCGTGCCGAACCGCGGCATCATCACCGATCGCAACGGCGTGGTGCTGGCGAAGAACTATTCCGCTTACACGCTCGAAATCACGCCGTCCAAGATCACCGCGTCGCTCGACGACACCATCGACGCACTCTCGCAAGTCATTCCTATCGATTCACGCGATCGCCGGCGTTTCAAGAAGCTGCTGGAAGACTCGAAGAACTTCGAAAGCCTGCCAATCCGCACGCGTCTCACCGACGACGAAGTCGCCAAGTTCACCGCGCAGCATTACCGCTTTCCGGGCGTCGAAGTGCGCGCGCGGCTCTTCCGGCAATATCCGCTCGGCATGACGGCCGCGCACGTCATCGGCTATATCGGGCGAATTTCGCAGCGCGATCAGGAGCGTATCGACGACGCGAGCGACGCCAACGACGAAGCCTCCGATCACTACGATCCGCGTCTCGACGCCAACAACTACAAGGGCACGGATTACGTCGGCAAGATCGGGGTCGAGCAGAGCTACGAAACCGAGCTGCATGGTCTGACAGGTTTCGAGGAAGTCGAAGTCACGGCGGGCGGCCGCCCGGTCCGCACGATGTCGCGCACGCAGGCGACGCCCGGCAACAACCTCGTGCTGTCGCTCGATATCGGGCTGCAGCAGGTCGCCGAGCAAGCATTCGCGGGCAAGCGTGGCGCGCTCGTGGCTATCGAGCCATCGACGGGCGACGTGCTCGCGTTCGTGTCCGCGCCGAGCTTCGATCCGAATTCCTTCGTAGATGGTATCGATCAGCAGACGTGGGACGCGCTCAACAACTCGCCCGATCATCCGTTGCTGAATCGTCCGCTGCATGGCACGTATCCGCCGGGCTCGACCTATAAGCCGTTCATGGCGCTCGCCGCGCTCACGCTGCACAAGCGCACGCCCGGCTGGGGCTTTCAGGACCCCGGCTTCTTCACGTTCGGCGGTCACACGTTCCGCAACGACGTGCGCTCGGGTCAGGGCTGGGTGGACATGAATCGCGCGATCGTCGTGTCGAACGACACGTACTTCTACATGCTCGCGCGCGACCTCGGCGTGAACGCGATGGCCGGCTTCATGAAGCCGTGGGGATTCGGCCAAATTACCGGGATCGACATTTCGGGTGAGGCGCGCGGCATTCTTCCGTCGACGGAATGGAAGCGCAAGGCGTATCGCAAGCCGGAGCAGCAACGCTGGTACGAAGGCGAAACGATCAGCCTTGGCATCGGGCAGGGCTACAACTCGTTCACCATCCTGCAGCTCGCGCACGCCACGGCGACGCTTGCCAATAACGGCGTCGTGATGAAGCCGCACCTGGTGCGCGACATCGAGAATCCGCTGACGAAGGCCATGCGCGTCGTGGTGCGCGACCCGAGCGACAAGATTTCCGTGCGCCAGCAAGACGTCGACTTCATCAAGCGCGCAATGGAAGGCGTCATCACGAACGGTACGGCCGCGAAGCTCTTCGTGGGCGCGCCTTATCAGGCAGCGGGCAAGACCGGAACCGCGCAGGTTTACTCGCTGCAGGGCGCGAACTATCACGGTCACGCGACGGCCGAGCATTTGCGCGACCACGCGTTGTTCAT
Organism: Caballeronia sp. GAWG1-1; assembly: GCF_023631465.1. Classification (NCBI taxonomy): domain Bacteria; kingdom Pseudomonadati; phylum Pseudomonadota; class Betaproteobacteria; order Burkholderiales; family Burkholderiaceae; genus Caballeronia; species Caballeronia sp. GAWG1-1. The sequence goes on along the minus strand of NZ_JALQDB010000002.1, from coordinate 15,848 downwards.
CGCGTTTGCGCCGGCCGAGCAGCCGAAGATCGCGCTTGCGCTGATCGTCGAAAACGGCGGCTGGGGCGCGGAATCGGCCGGGCCGGTCGCGCGCAAGGTGCTCGACTATTATCTGGTCGATCGTATGAAGCCTGGCGCCGAGGCAGCCGCGATCGAAGCCGCCGCATCCGCGACCACGGACGCCGGCCTACCGATGATCGGCGGCACGCAATCGCCCGTCGCGGCGGCGCTGCCGGCCTCGGTGGTGAACGCGTCGCCGGCGTTCTCGCCGCTGGCGGCGTCGAATCCGGCGGTGGCTCGGGCTGCATCGGCGCCGGCGTTGCCCGCATCATCGCCGAAAGCAGCGAACGCGCGCATCGCTTCGGCGCCAGCGGCGGCGTCTTCAGCACGGGCTGCGAATGCGCGCGTCGCTTCGGCGCCTGCCGCGGCGTTGCCCGCGTCCGCGCCGGGCCGCAAGCCCGCGCCGAACAAACGACCCGCCGAGCCCACGCCGACGATGGTCCGCAGCAACCCGAACGACGCCGTGCGCACGCTGGCGCCGTCCGGCGGTATCGACGAATAAAGGATGACCGGCATGCAACTCACCTTCGACAAGCACGTCTGGAAAGAGCACGCAAAGCGCATGTTCGCGGGCTTCGACAAGCCGCTCGCGCTGATCGTCTTCTTGTTGCTGTGCGTGGGAATCGTGACTCTGTATAGCGCGAGTATCGACATGCCGGGCCGCGTGGAAGACCAACTGCGCAACATCATGCTGACCTTCGGGCTGATGTGGGTGCTCGCCAATATCCCGCCGCAAACGCTGATGCGCTTCGCCGTCCCGCTGTACACCGTCGGCGTGGCGCTGCTGATAGCGGTCGCGGCGTTCGGGCTCACGCGCAAGGGTGCAAAACGCTGGCTCAATGTCGGCGTGGTGATCCAGCCGTCGGAAATCATGAAGATAGCGATGCCGCTCATGCTCGCGTGGTATTACCAGCGGCGTGAAGGCAACATTCGCTGGTGGGATTACGTTGCCGGGTTCGTCATTCTGCTGCTGCCCGTTGCGCTGATCGCCAAGCAGCCGGACCTCGGGACGGCAGTGCTCGTGTTCGCCGCGGGCATGTTCGTGATCTATTTCGCCGGACTCAGTTTCAAGCTGATCGTGCCGGTGCTCGCGGCGGCCGTGGTCGTCATCGCGTGCGTAGCGGTGTTCCAAAACCGCATCTGCCAGCCCGAAGTGAACTGGCCGATGATGCACGACTATCAAAAGCATCGTATCTGCACGCTGCTCGATCCGACTTCAGACCCGCTCGGCAAAGGCTTTCACACCATTCAGGCGGTAATTGCCATCGGCTCCGGCGGCACGCTCGGCAAGGGCTGGCTGAAGGGCACGCAGGCGCACCTGGAATTCATCCCCGAAAAGCACACGGACTTCATCTTCGCGGTGTTCGCCGAGGAATTCGGCCTTGCGGGCGGGCTCGTGCTGCTCTTTCTCTATATGGCGCTGATCGCGCGCGGTCTGTTCATCGCGGCAAACGGCGCCACCTTCTTCGGGCGATTATTGGCCGGTTCGCTCACGCTCGCGTTCTTCACCTACGCGTTCGTCAATATCGGCATGGTGAGCGGAATTCTGCCCGTGGTCGGCGTGCCGTTGCCGTTCATGAGTTACGGCGGGACAGCGCTCACCACGCTCGGCGTCGCTGTTGGACTCATCATGAGCGTCGCGCGACAGAAGCGATTGATGCAAGGCTAGCCTCAATCCCCGTGTCCCGAAAAAGCCGCAGTGTCATGTTCACTGCGGCTTTTGCTTTTCCAGCTCCGCGCTCAGTTGCAGGTACTTGAGCTTCGCCGCCGGATCGCCTTGTGCGGCCGCCGCCGCGTAATAAGCACGCGCGACGTTGAGATTGCGCTCGACGCCATCGCCGCCACGTTCGTAGAACGATCCCGCCACGTATTGCGCGGTCATGTCGCCGCCTTCCGCCGCCTTCTTGTACCAGTTGAAGGCCTGCTCGTTGTCGCGCGTGGTGCCGCGTCCATCGAGAAACTGGTTGGCGAGCGCGAGTTCCGCCTGCACGTGTCCCTGACTCGCGGCGCGCAAGAACCAGCGATGCGCTTCCGCCGGGTCCTTGTCCACGAACTGGCCGTCGTCGTACATCTTGCCGTACACGAACTGCGCATGAGACATGTTGGCGTCGGCGGCGCTACGCAACCACTTCTTGCCTTCGGGGACATTGGCGGGACCGCCTTCGCCGTTCAGCAGCATCATCGCGTAATTGAATTCGGCGAGGCGGCTGCCCTTTTGCGCGGCGCGACGGAACTGCGAACGCGCTGAGACGAGATTGCCCGCGTTGTAATCGGCGACGGCGTTTTGCGTCGCGAGGTCCGTCGGCTTTGGCATCGTCTGCGACTGCGCGTTGGCCGCGAACGCCGCGCCGAACATCAAACAGGCCGCAGCGATGCCGCCACGCCAAGCCGTGTTCATGCTCTTGCCTCCTGCAAAGCCTGGCGCGTCGCCTTCAGGAGCCACATGACGTCGGCGGCGAGCGCGATCAGGTTGATGCCGGCTTGCGCATATTGCCGCGCGCCAGCGACATCGATCGCGAAAATGCCGCTCGCGATGCCCGCGCGCTTCGCGGCTGCCGCAACCTTGTCGATGGCTGCCTGCACATCCGGGTGCTTCATGTCGCCGAGATGGCCGAGGCTTGCCGCGAGATCCGCGGGCCCGATGAAGAGGCAGTCTATGCCGGGCGTCGCCGCGATCTCGTCGACGGCTTCGAGCGCCGCCACCGATTCGATCTGCACGATGGTCGCGATCTGCGCGTTAGCGCCCGTCACGTAGTCGCGCCGCATGCCGTACGCAGCCGCGCGCACCATGCCCGCGACGCCGCGCAAGCCGTCGAGCTGGGCTTCGGTCGGATACTGCGTGAGCTGCACGATGCGCGCGGCATCCTCGGCCGATTGCACGTTGGGGAACATCAGCGTGCGCGCGCCCGCGTCCAGCACGCGCTTGACGAGCCAGCCATCGGAGAACGGCACGCGCACGATCGGCTCGCTCGGCAGATGCGCCGCCGCGATCGCGCGCAACTGATCGACGACGTCGCGGCTATCGTTCGGCGAGTGCTCCATGTCGATACACAGCCAGTCGAAGCCCGCGTGCGCGAGCGCTTCGGCGGCATCGGCACTGCCGAGCGACAGCCACAGGCCGAAGAGCGCGCCGGGTTCGGCGAGACGTTGCTTGAGGGGATTCGTGAAGGTGCTCATAGCGCGGCTCCTGTAAGTTGGGCGCGCTTCGAGAAGCGGAAAAACGGCGGAAGGAATGACGGCATTACTCGCGCTCCGTTTGTGTCGCCGCGGAAGACGGGCGATTCAACGAGCGATGATACCGTGACGGCGACGCAGGCGTGGGCCGCGCCGCCGGATGCGTCAGGCGTGTTCCACGTCGGCCCAACAATTGGGCGTTTCGTACAAGCGAAGGCGCTTGAGCTTGAGATTGACGCCGTAATGCGCGTCGTAGACTTCCGCGAGAATCTTGAACGCGACCGCCGCCATATTCTCGACCGTCGGAATACGGTCGAACACGACGGTCTTGTGATCGGCCATCGACTGCAAGAAATCGCGTACTTTCACGTCGCCTTCGTAGACGATGAAAGCGTGATCCCACTTGTTGACGAGATGCTCCATGGCGAGCGACTTCACATCCGCGAAGTCCATGACCATGCCGCGATCGGGCGCGCCTTCGACATCCACGAGATCGCCTTGCAGCGTGATTTCGAGCACGTAACGATGCCCGTGCAAATTGCGGCACTGACTGCGGTGATCGGGGATGCGGTGGCCCGCATCGAATTCGAGTTTTCGGGTAATCGTCTGCACGTCGGCGGGACCGTCTGTCAGGGAATGTTCAAATATTTATGCGTCTGCATCGACAGCCGCCACTTGGGATGCCGCTTGCACCAGTCGACCGCGAGCTTCGTGTTGATGTCGCGCGACGGGCCGTCCATTGGCTGGACGAGGAAGTACTCGAAATCGAGCTTTTCGTAATCGGCGAGGCGCTGGTTGTCCTGCGGCACGACGACCTTCAGCTCATGGCCCTTGGTCACGACGAGCGGTGCGTCGGCTTTCGGACTCACGCAAATCCAGTCAATGCTGTCGAGTACCGGCAGCGAGCCATTCGTTTCGATAGCCATTTCGAAGCCGGCGCCGTGAAGGGCATCGACGAAAGGCTGGTCGATTTGCAGCATCGGCTCGCCGCCCGTGCAGACGACGAACTTGTTCGCCTCGCCTTCGGGCCAGAGCGAGGCGATCATCGCGACGAGTTCGGCGGGCGTGCGGTATTTGCCGCCGTTCTCGCCATCGGTGCCGACGAAGTCGGTATCGCAGAACTGGCAGACGGCTTCAGCGCGATCCTGCTCGCGACCCGACCACAGATTGCAGCCGGCAAAGCGGCAAAACACGGCCGGACGCCCGGCGTTCGCGCCCTCGCCTTGCAACGTGTAGAAGATTTCCTTCACTGCGTACGTCATGACTGCTCTGTGATCAATTGAAGTTCAAACCGGCGCAATAGTGACTTGCTCGCCCGCGCGGTAAGCCTCGTAACCGCGCTTGCGCAGCTTGCACGCCGGGCATTGGCCGCAGCCGAAGCCCCAATCGTGTAGCTCGGCGCGCTCGCCTACATAGCACGTGTGCGTTTCGACGCGGATCAATTCGACGAGCGCGTCGCCGCCGAGCGTTTCAGCCAGACGCCACGTGTCGGCCTTGTCGAGCCACATCAGCGGCGTTTCCAGCGCGTAACGCGTCTCCATGCCGAGATTGAGCGCCACTTGCAGCGCTTTCATGGTGTCGTCACGGCAATCGGGATAGCCGGAGAAATCCGTCTCGCACATGCCGCCGACGAGAACTTTCAATCCGCGCCGATACGCCACCGCCGCCGCGATCGTCATGAACAACAGATTGCGTCCGGGCACGAAGGTGTTCGGCAGGCCGCTTGCGGTCGACTGAATCTCGATTTCGCGTGTCATCGCGGTATCGCTGATGGCGCCGAGAACCGATAGATCGATTGTGTGGTCTTCGCCGAGCCGCTCAGCCCAATGCGGAAAATCGCGCAGCACGGCGGCGCGAAAACCGTCACGACACTCGAGTTCGACGCGATGCCGCTGACCATAGTCGAAACCCAGCGTCTCGACGGTCTTATAGCGTTCGAGCGCCCAGGCAAGGCATGTGGCCGAGTCCTGTCCGCCGGAAAACAGCACGAGCGCGCTGTCCTTAGCGTCTGTACGAGTCACCGTGAAACTCCGTGTTTGAGATTGGCCTGCGGGCCATGTCGCCGGTCGGTAAGAGAGACATGCTTTTTACCCCGACGTTTCAGTATAGGCCGACGACCCTTTCCCCACGTGCGGCGACTCTTATGTCCCATATACGAAGGCGTCGCCAGAATTCGCACGCTTTTGACCGGCCGCACCTGTGAGCCACAACGTCGAAAAACAAAAAGGACCTGCGGTCCGAGGACAGGCAAGTCCTTAATTCGATGCGGATTTTATCACGCAGCGCGATTGTTTGCCGATCGTTAGGCTGGCTGCGTCGAGCAAAGAGTTACCCAAAACGCTTCGAAGATTCAGCACGGATTATCGGTAAAGGCCGGCGATACGCACCGAATTCTGGTTGTTGGAGACATACCACCACGCGGCTCAGGTCATTCGTCTTTGATGAAAATGCCGTCACTTGAATAAATCATCTCTCCACACACGCGGTCGTGGATGACCTTCCGGTTGCCCGTCGCAACTGCGTACGACACACTCGAATTCAGCAATATATACTTATTGGCCAAAATGACATCGGCAAAACTGTCTTTAAAAGCTTAAAGGTTCGCGCCGAGGAGCCGTAATTCTAGGTAATCGTCTAGAAAGACGGTTTGCGTTAAGTAACAAGTTCCGCCTTACCAGAATTCGCGCCTGAAGGCGAATTCAACGCGCAAACGTTCAAACGCAGCAAGCGCGTGGCTTTTTCTTCGTGCCGGTCCTTAGGTAATACGCCGCAATCGCTCCAGGCGCTCGAAACGTGTGGACGACCGGCGCGGGTCCGGCTGTCTGGCAGCGTCCGGCATTGCCGTTGGACTGATCTGCCCACCCTTCGGGGCAATTTCATTCGGCATCCGAATGAACTCGCTCCCGGCACCCATCCGCAGGGTTAAGCGGGACGCAGGTCCGTAACCGATTTGCCGATTCATTTCCGGCGCTTTGGTCAACGCACTCATTTTCTGAGCCGACGCACAACACATCATTAGTAACGCTAACTAATAATATGAAGAATTCGACCCATAACCCTGCCCGTTTCGCCTTCACCGCTCCCAAGGCAAGTCTGATTGCCGCCACGATCGTCGCCAGCGTGCTGCTCACCGCGTGCGGCGGAGCCGGCAACGACGCCTTCGACCTCGCATCGACCGCGGAAGCCTCGAAGCGCAACACATCGGCATTCGTCGTGACGGCGCCGACGGTCAACGCAACCGCGACCGGCACCGTTACCGTGAAAGGCACGACCGGATCGAAATGGACCACGGTTTCTGTCGTCGACATGACGACGGGCAACAAGGTAGCGCGCGATGCCGTGCCCGCAAGCGGCGCATTCTCGACGACCGTCGATACCACGCGCCAGGTCAACGGCGTGCATACGTGGCAGATCACGGCGGCGAATGCATCGAACAGCGTGCGCTCGGTGCAAAACGTCAGCGTGACGGTGTCGAACACGAAGGCCACGGCGCCCGCCACGCCGACCACCACCAAGATCTTCTACGGCGCGAACGGCCACAATAACGAAGGCGGCGCATACGACATTTCCAGCCCCGCGCTGCAACTGTCGCAACTGCAGGATCTCGGCGTGAAGCTGTACCGCAACGAGGTCTATAGCCAGGCGGCGGCGACCAAGCTCGCGGGTATTGCGAAGACGATGGCGGCAGGCGGCGTGACCGTGTATCCGGTGATGTTGATGGGTATCGACTTCAACAGCGAAACCGATGCTTATAACGCAGGCTTCGCGCTCGGCCAGCAAACGGCCGCCGCGAGCAAGTATCCGTACTATGAAGTCAGCAATGAACTCGAAGCGGACTGCCTCACGGGCAACGTGGATGGCGTCTATCCCCAGCACTTCGACAACAAGAAGTTCCAGATTGCGCGTGGCGTGATCCGCGGCATGATCGCCGGCGTGAAGTCGGTGGATACGGCGGGTAAGATCATCATGGGCGGCGGCGCGTGGATGCACTACGGCTTCGACCAGATGCTCGCGGCCGGCACGCAGCCGGACGGCACGACGGGTCACCCGGTTGTGAGCTGGGACGTCACCGCATGGCACTGGTACTCGGACCAGGGCGACATCACGAACGCATGCGGCGGCACGGGCTGCCACGACATCCTCGCGACGCTGCAGGCAATGGGCAAGCCGATCTGGATCAACGAATTCGGCGTGCGTCCGAACATGGGCACGGATCAACAGATCGCGTCGTACCTCGTTGGCAACAAGATGATGGCGCAGTTCGTCTCGGTGGCAACGAAGTACAACATCCAGGCTATCCAGACGTACGAATTGTACGACGATCCGGCGGGCGGCGAAGGTGCTTACGGTCTGATCAAGAACGACGGCAAGACGGTGAAGGCGGCTTACACGGCATTCAAAAACTTCGTCACGGCAAACCCGAAGTAAAGATGTTCTTGCAAGCGGCTCGCAGTCGGGGTCGCATGAAGCAAAAAAAAGCGGACAGGCAAATCAAACGCCCGTCCGCTTTTTTCGCTTGTTTCGTGCAGATACCGAGCCTGACGAAAGCCCGACCGCAAAAGAAAAAGCCCGAGAGTGATGACACTCTCGGGCTTCTTAATTCTGGTGGCCTGGGACGGAATCGAACCATCGACACGCGGATTTTCAATCCGCTGCTCTACCAACTGAGCTACCGGGCCATCGGAGAAGTGAGACTATATCAGAGTGATGCACGAGGCTCAAGCCTTGAGCCGAATTTTTCTCCAATTCGACGCAATCGGCTCGATGCCACGGGTCAAACGTCGTTCTTGTTCTTTCCAAGATCGACGCCCAATTGCTTGAGCTTGCGGTACAAGTGCGTACGTTCGAGCCCCGTCTTCTCAGCGACGCGCGTCATGCTGCCGTTCTCGCGCGCGAGGTGATATTCGAAGTACGCGCGCTCAAAAGCATCGCGGGCGTCGCGCAAGGGAATATCGAACGAGATCGATGCCGTCTGTCCCGCGTTCGGCGATGCCCCGCCCGAAGCCGCGTCGCCGGGTGTGGCGTTCAACGCCGACGCGCTCGGCAGCGCAGCGGCCACCGGCACGCCGGATGCCCCCGCGCTCGTCAGCGGCTTGGTCGATGACACGACCGCGGGCGCCGCGCTTCCATGCGCCAGACCCTGCTCGACCGCCTTCAGCAGTTTCTGCAACGCGATCGGCTTCTCGAGAAAATTGAGCGCGCCGATCTTCGTCGCTTCGACGGCCGTGTCGATGGTCGCGTGCCCCGACATCATGATGACCGGCATCGTGAGCTTGCCCTGCGCGGCCCACTCCTTCAGCAGCGTTACGCCGTCGGTGTCGGGCATCCAGATGTCGAGCAGCACGAGGTCGGGCGTCTGCTGCAAGCGGTAGTCGCGCGCGTGTTGCGCGTTCTCCGCCACGTCCACCACGTGGCCTTCGTCGCTCAGGATCTCGGAGAGCAGTTCCCGGATCCCCATTTCATCGTCTACTACCAGGATGGTCGCCATTTAAGCTGCCCTTGTCTGCACTGTTGCTTTTGTCGTTCCGTGATTCGCTGCCGTGCCCGTTCCCCGCGTCGTCGCGCCGGGAGCGGCGGTATCGTCCGCGAGTTGAAGAAACAGAATCGATATCTGCGCGCCCTCGATGACATCCGCGTTCTTCGACCGATTGCGAATGTCGATGCGCGCGCCGTGCTCGTCGACGATCTTCTTCACCGTTGCAAGTCCTAGTCCCGTGCCCTTTGCTTTCGTCGTGACGTACGGCTCGAAAGCGCGTGACAAGATGCGCGCCGGGAAGCCCGAACCGTTGTCCGACACCGTGAGCCGTACCGCGACACGCGCATGGCCCGATGCGTCAGGCTCGCCATATTCTACTGTTCTCGTTTCGAGAAGCACGCGCGGCTCCGCGACATCGGCCACGGCATCCTGCGCGTTCTGCAACAGGTTGTGAATCACCTGTCTTATCTGCGTGGCATCGCCGCGAATTACCGGCAGTTTCGTGAGGTCCACCTTGATCGCGCTCTTGCCTTCCTCGATGCCATACAAGGTCAGCACTTCGGCGACCAGTTCGTTCAATTGCAGATTACCGAGGACGGCCGGCGGCGTGCGCGCGTATTCGCGGAAATCGTCGACCATCTGCTTCATCGCCTGCACCTGATTGACGATGGTCGTCGATGCGCGCCTCAGCACTTCGGCGTCCGGCGCGGCGAGTTTGTCCGCGAGCTTCATTTGCAGACGTTCGGCGGAAAGCTGAATGGGCGTGAGCGGATTCTTGATCTCATGCGCGAGGCGCCGCGCCACTTCGCCCCAAGCCACGGAACGCTGCGCGGAAATCACGTCGGAGATATCGTCGAACACGACGACATAGCCGGTGGTTTCCGCGTCGTCGGAGTCGGCGTCGGTGGCGCTCAGCAACTGCGTGCCGCGCACGAGCAAGGTGAGCGGCTCGTTCTCGCCAGGCACCGTCACCGCGACTTGCTGCTGCCAGTGTCCGCGATCGCCAATGGGATGCCCGCTGCCGACAGCGGCGGCATCGCGTTCGGCGAAGGCTTTCTTGACCATCGCGCCGAACTCGCCGAGGGCATCGATCTGATCGAGCGGCTGATTCAGCAAGCCGATAAACCGCTGCCGGAAGATGCGTTCCGCGCCGCGATTGACAGTGGTGAGCCGAAACTGCCGGTCGAACACGAACACGCCCGCCGTGAGATTCGCGAGAATGCTTTCCAGATACGCCTTCGAATGCTCCAGCGCGATGCGGTTGTTTTCCACCGCCGCGCGCGCCTCGGAAAGCTGCCGCGTCATCGCGTTGAACGACTGCGTGAGAAAGCCGAGTTCATCGCGCGAATTGATCTCGCGTTTTGGCGTGTAGTCGCCTTCGGCCACCTCCTTCGTGCCTTGCGCGAGCAGGAACAGCGGTCGCGCGAGCTGATTGCCAAGCGCGAGCGCGAGCATCATCGCGATGAACGTGGCGAGAAAGAGCGCGAGCGTCAGCGTGCCGATATACATCTTGCGCAAGCCCGTGCGCCCCAGCCGCTTTTCCTGATATTCACGATACGCGCGCTGCACGGCATCCGCGTTGCGCGCGAGTTCCTGGCTCACCGGCTGCTCGATCTGCAGAAAGCGATCGACGTGCTGAAACTCCGTGGTCGTCGTGGGATCGGGGATCTTCGTGATCACCCGCAATCGCAACGCGCCTTTCGGCCCGGTGGACGATGGATCGCCGTCGATCTCGCCTTCTATCGCGCCATATGGATGATCTTGTGCCTCCTTCAGCATCGAGCCGGTCGGCTCGTTCGTCGGCAACAGCGAATAGTAGTTGCCCGAGGCCTGCGCGATAGTGCGCAATCCCGACACGCGCTGCGTGCCGTTATTCGCGGACAGATCTTCGCGGTTGTACTGATCGCGCGGACGCTCGAACACGACCGCGTCCTGAATGTTGTATTGATCGCGCAACCGCAGGAGCGAAAGCGTGAGACTCGACTGATCCGCGCTAGCAAGCTGATCGCTCATTTGCCGGCCGCGCGCCTTGAAGTCGGCGAGCGATGTCTGCAACATGCCGCGCCCGAGCGTGAGACCCGACGTGAGCGCGGTCTCGACGTTCACGTCGAACCATGATTCGATACTGCGCGACACGAACTGATACGACACGACGTAGATGATCGCGCCCGGCAGCACGCCGACCAGCGCGAAGATCAACGCGAGCTTGGCCAGTAGCCGCGTGCCGAAGCGGCCCTGCCGCACGCGCGCCACGATGATCGCCGTGAGGCTGATCACGATCAGCATGAAGATGAGCGCAATCGCCACGTTCGCCGCGTAGAGCCAGCCGTAATAGCGGTCGAAGAATTCGGTATTGGCGCTGGCGAGCGCGAGCATCACGAGCAGCAGAACCGCCGTGACCGCCACTGTCGAGACCAGCAACCGGACGACGAGACTTTTCATGTCCGTGCGGCCGCGTCGAAATCTATTTCGCACGTTCTGCCGCCGTAAAAGTAAAACGCTTCCAGTCCGATGAGAGGTTCCAGTCGCGGTTGTTCACCGCGTCGATCTGGAACGGCTTGGGCATCAGCGCGATGTCGAGTTGCATGCGCACCGATGCGTTATAGGTTTCGCCGGGATGCACCTGATTGCGGTCGAAGACATGCCACGATGTCACGTGCTTGATCACCGCCATGGCTTCGTTGAGCGATGCAAAGCGCAATTGCAGGCCGCCTGTCGACACGCGATATTCATTGGTCAACGGCTGATAAGACAGCCGGATGCTCTGCGAAACATTCACCGGCTCCTCGTCGAACCAGTACCAGCGCGGCCGGGACAAGTTGAAGTCGATGGTGAAATAGAGCGGCACGCTGCGGTTCACGGCTTCTTCGAGGCTGCTGTTGAGGTCGAAGTCGAAATGGGCATCGAGATTCCAGCCGTTATTGTCCGACTGCAACGAAGCCCGCTGCACGGAAATGGTTTCGGCGAAGGCGGAATCCGCTGCCGCGAAATACAGGCAGAACGTCAGCGCGGTCCAGACGACGAGCGCGAGCCGAAGCGGAAAAAGGCGTTTGATCGTCACCGTTTCTGAAAGCGCGCGTAGAAGAATCCGTCGTGGTCCGCGCGGTAACTCGATGCAGCTTCCGCGTTCCCGTTCGATGGCTGGCCGGCCACTTGTGTACTGTCCCGTGACCCGTTTGCCGCGCCCGCGCCCGCACCGGCACGCGCCCTGGTCGGCAGCAACTGGCCCGGCGCGTCCAATCGTACCGCATCTTCATGCGTGCTTCCAAACCAGCGGGCCTGCTCTTCGCCTTCTTCGGGAAAGATCGAGCAAGTCACGTAGAGCAACTCGCCACCCTTGGCGACGAGCGGCCAGAGCGCCGTGAGAATGCGCCGCTGTTCTTCGACGAGCGTCGCGATGTCCGAGGGCCGCCGCAACCAGCGGATGTCCGGATGACGCCGCACGATGCCCGAGGCCGAACACGGCACGTCCGCGAGAATGCGATCGAACGGCGCGCCATCGAACCATTGCGAAGGATCGCCGGCATCGCCCACGCAAATCTCGGCGTGCAGCTTGAGGCGCGCGAGATTTTCGCCGATACGTCCCGCGCGAGTCGCATCGCTTTCCAGCGCGACGAGTTCGACATTCGCGAGTTCGAGGATATGACCGGTCTTGCCGCCAGGCGCGGCGCACGCGTCGAGCACGCGCATGCCGTCACGCGCGTCGAGCGCTTGTGCCGCGAGTTGCGCGCCCGCGTCCTGCACGGAGACGACGCCATCCGCGAAGCCCGGAATACGCTCGACCGGCATCGGTGTTTCAAGGCGCACCGCGTGCAGGCCGGCGGCTTCCGCTTGGATATGTTCCTGCCGCAAGCGTTCGAGATAGGCATCGACGGTGGCGTGACGCGCGTTCACACGCAGCGTGAGCGGCGCCTGCACGTTGCCCGCATCGAGAATCTCTTGCCACGCGTCCGGCTGACCGCGCTTCACGGCGTCGATCCACCATTGCGGGTAATTCCAGCGCGCGACTTCGCTCACACGCGCTTCTTCGACGAGCGCATCGCGTTCGCGCAGAAAGCCGCGCAGCACGGCGTTGACGAGGCCTTTCGCGAAAGCAAACTCGCGGCGCGTGGCGATGGCGGTCACCGCCTGATCGACGACGGTAAACGGCGCGTAGGCCGCGTGCGCTTCGTCGTCGGTGAGCAGCGTGAACGCGCAGACCAGCACGTTGGCCACGTGCGGCGGCGGCGCCTTGCGGACGAGCTTATGCAAAAGCGCATCGGCCAGTGCGAGACGGCGCATCGCGCGATACGCAATGTCCTGAATCGCGCCCCGTGCCGCCGGCTGCCTGCCCGCGGCGATAACCGTCTGCAAGGCGGCCGGCAACGCCGATCCCGCGCGCACGGCGCCGACCGCCTGCGCCGCGCCGTCGAGCGCGAACGCAAGGGAATCGGGAGCAAGATGCAGCGCGCTCAAATGAGTCGCTCCGCGCGCCGAGTGCGCCGCGGTGGAAAGTCGCCGGGAAGGCTTGTCGGTCATGTGTAAGGTCGTGCGACTTCGTGTGAACATCGATTCGAACGACGATTGTAACGTGCAAGGCTTCGTGGCCCGGTGCTTGCGCGTTCCGCACCACAAAAGGAAAAAGGCCGCGCCAGCGTGACTGGAACGGCCTTCGGTGTTACGCGTCGTGACGACGCCCCGGATTACATGCGCCCGGTGCGCGCCATTTCCATCAAGCGCGCGACGCGTTCTTCCGTCGCCGGGTGCGTCGAGAACCAGTTCGCGATGCTGCCGCCCGACAGCGGATTCATGATCATCATCTGCGCAGTAGCCGGGTGCGCTTCCGCCGTGGGGAACGGCACGCCGGACGCGTACGCGTGGATTTTCTCGAGCGCGCTGGCGAGCGCTTGTGGATCGCCGGAAATCTCCGCGCCGCCGCGATCCGCCTCGAATTCACGCGCGCGAGAAATGGCCATCTGGATCAACGCGCCCGCAATAGGCGCGAGGATAGCCACCGCGATGCTCGCAATCGGGTTCGACGGGCGCCCTTCGTCATCGCGGCCACCGAAGAACATGGCGAAGTTAGCGAGCGCGGAGATTGCACCGGCCATCGTCGCCGAAATGGTCGAGATGAGAATGTCGCGATGCTTCACGTGCGCCAGTTCGTGCGCCATCACGCCGCGCATTTCGCGCTCGGACAGCACGCGCAGGATGCCGGTGGTCGCCGCGACGGCCGCGTGTTCCGGATTGCGACCGGTTGCAAACGCGTTCGGCGCGTCTTCGTTGATGAGGTAGACACGCGGCATCGGCAACTGAGCGCGCGTGGCCAGGTCGCGCACCATGCGATAAAACTGCGGCGCAGTGGTTTCGTCGACCTCCTGCGCGTTGTACATGCGCAGGACCATCTTGTCCGAGAACCAATACGAAAAGAAATTCATGCCGAGCGCGACGACGAGCGCGAGCATCATGCCCTTCGACCCGCCGATCATCCCGCCGATCACGACGAAGAGGGCCGTGATCGCAGCCATCAGCATCGCGGTTTTGACCCAATTGAACATGTCAGGAACTCCTATCCCTAATACGGTGCGCAATTTGCGCGATGGTCCCGGCCACACTGGCCAGGACGCTCATTGTAAGCAAATCGTTAGATAGGGGCATCCGCGAAAAATTCAATCGGGTTGTTGCGTTCAGCGATGTGACGTCGCGAGCTTCAGTCCCAGGCCGACGAACGCCGTGCCCACACCGCGATCCAGCCACTTTTTCATCCCCGGTTTGCCCGAAAAACGTTCGGTGACGCTGCCCGCGATCCACGCAACGAAGCTGTTCCAGACCGTGCTCATGGCGATAAACACGAGTCCGAGTGTGAGAAACGCGAGCGTCTTGTGCTGGCTGTCCGCCGCGACGAATTGAGGAAAGAACGAGACGAAAAACAGCACGACTTTTGGATTCAGCACGTTCGTGACGAAGCCTTGCGCGAACAATTGATGCAGCGATTTTGGCGCGGCTTGCGCGTTGGTTCGGGCTGCGTGGGCGTCTACGGCCTTGTCGTGCTTCGTGAGAATGAGCCGCACGCCAAGATAAATCAGGTAGATCGCGCCAGCGATCTTGACGACGGTGAACGCCGTGGCCGACGCCGCGAGAATCGCCGTCAATCCGAATGCGCACGCGAGCGTATGAACGATGCAGCCCGCCGAGATGCCGAGCGCGGATACGATTCCCGCGCCGCGTCCCTGCGCGACGCTGCGCCCGACGATATAGGCGGTATCGGGGCCGGGCGTGACATTCAGCAGAAAGACGGCGACGAGAAAGAAGGCAAAACCGGTAATGCCGAGCATCGGAAACTCCAAGCGTGCGCGTGTTGAAGATTCACGATTTTAGCGCTGCGCGACGCATGCGTTACATGTCCGTCGCGCGTGCTTCAAGTCTGGGTCAAGCGTCCGGATCGGTTTCCAGCAGCGCGAAACGCTGACCTCGGGCAAGCGGCGCGCCCGCAAGAAACTCGCGCACGGGCAGGCGCTTGCCACCGGGCTTTTGCAACTGCGTGAGCCTGAGCGCGTCCGTTCCGCAGGCCACGACGATTCCTTCCGCCGACACATCCACGACGGTGCCCGGATCGGCTTGCCATTCGCCGCTCACCGGCTGCGCGGACCAGATCTTGATCGCGACGCCATCGAGCGTGCCGAACGCGCCGGGGAACGGGTCGAACGCGCGCACCTGACGCGCAAGCGTTTCCGCCGGACGCCGCCAGTCGAGCGCGGCCTCGTTCTTGGCGATCTTCTGTGCGTAGGTCGTGCCGTCGTCAGGCTGCGGTGTCGATGGCAGCGCGCCGTCGCGTTCGAGGTCGCGGAGAGCCGCGACGATCAGATCCGCGCCAATTTTCGCGAGGCGGTCGTGCAGCGTGGCGGTGGTGTCGTCCGCGCCAATAGCCGTGCGGCCCTCGCGGATCATCGCGCCGGTGTCGAGGCCCGCGTCCATTTGCATGAGCGTAATGCCCGATTCGGCGTCGCCCGCTTCGATCGCGCGATGGATCGGCGCGGCGCCGCGCCCCCGCGGCCACAAACAACCCGGGCTGTTTTTTGCTCCGCGCCGGGGGATGTGGCGCACTTACTGCGGGCGGATGTGGCCGTAGGCGGGGACCACCAACACCACGTTCGGGGTG
>NZ_JALQDB010000001.1:0-80550 GCF_023631465.1 Caballeronia sp. GAWG1-1 | reverse complement strand
CGGGGCGCCGTCGGGGAGCGGCGCGGGGGGCGGGGGCGCCTCTAAGTGTTCCACGAGGGGACGGCCCGGGCGGGCGCCGCCGGGGGGGGGGGGGGGGGGGCCCCCCCCCCCCCCCCCCCAGCGCGGCAACAACGAAGCGTGGATGTTGATGGCTCCGCGCGGCGGAATGTCGAGCACTTCCTGCGGCAGGATGAGCCCGTAGGCGGCGACCACCATCACGTCGTGCGGCGTGGCGCGAAGCAACTCGATGGCATCGGCGGCTTCTTGCGGATATTTCCCCGCGCGCCCGAGCGACGTGGGCTGCGCGACCGTAAGCCCGTGTTCGACGGCAAAACGCTTGACGGGGCTGGCGGTCAGCTTCATGCCGCGGCCAGCAGGCCGGTCGGGCTGGGTCAGAACCAGCGGCACGGAAAATCCGGCCGCGTATATAGCCGCGAGCGCGGCGGCGGCAAATTCCGGCGTACCGGCGAAAACGACACGCAGCGATTGAGTCATCGATTGTTACTACCCTTGAGACAACATAAAGCGCTTTACAGCGCCTTTTCGAGCTTCTTCATCTTGCCGCGAACGCGCGTCTGCTTGAGCGTCGAGAGATATTCGACGAACACGTGACCCGCCAGATGATCCATTTCATGCTGGATGCACACGGCAAGCAGGCCATCGCAGTCCAGTTCGTAGCTTTCGCCTTTCTCGTTGAGCGCCTTCACGCGCACCTTGTCCGGCCGTTCGACGAAGTCGTAGATGCCCGGCACCGAGAGGCAGCCTTCTTCCCACTCTTTCTTGACCTCGCTCGCCCAGACGATCTCCGGGTTGATGAAGACGAGCAGTTCGTCGTGTGCATCCGAGACGTCGATGACGATTACCCGCTCATGGACGTCCACCTGAGTCGCGGCGAGGCCGACGCCGGGTGCCGCGTACATGGTTTCGGCCATGTCGGCGACGAGCTTGCGAATGCGGTCGTCCACGACGGCGACGGGCTTCGCCACCTTGTGCAGCCGCTTGTCCGGGTAGTTCAGTATCTTGAGCAGAGCCATGATTCGGATTATCTACGCGCGCCGCGACGCGTGTGAAGTCGGCCATTCGGCCAGGTTGCGGGTGGGTGGCGGCATGCCGAAGATATGCGGGTGAATCCGCTGGATTCAACGCCGCCGGCAAGCGGCCAACCGGCGTCGCTCGGCCTGAACACACGGGCGGGCGACACTTCTTAATTACGTTCCGGGACCAAAAATCTTAACATGACGACCGCCTTACCGCCGACCGAGCCTCAACCGGAAGCGCTCACCACGGACCTCGACGAACTTTCCGCCTGGCTGCGGCTCACGCATGCAAAGGGACTGCGTCCCGCCGCCCTGCGCGCGCTCTTGAGCGCGTTTGGCGGACCGAAGCACGTTTTAGCCGAAAGTTTCGCCTCGCTCGCCGAAGTCACCAACACCGATGCCGCGACCGCCGCGCTCGCGCCGCCCGCCGAAGTCGAAGGCGTGCCATTCGGCAACTATATTGAACGCGTGCTGGAATGGGCCGCCGAACCCGGCAATCACATTCTCACTTTCGCCGATACCGCGTATCCGCAAGCGCTCCTCACCATGCCCGATCCGCCCGCGCTCTTGTACGCGAAAGGGCGAACCGACTTGCTGCAAGCGCGCGCGGTGGCGATCGTCGGCAGCCGGAACGCCACGCCGCAAGGACTCGAAGACGCGCGCCGGTTTGCGCGCGCGCTCTCGGACGCCGGGCTTGCCGTCGCGTCGGGGCTCGCGCTCGGCATCGATGGCGCGGCGCATCGGGGTGCGCTGGACGGCGCCACAGGCACGATCGCCGTCATCGGGACGGGCGCGGATCTGGTGTATCCGTCGCTGCATCATCAGCTCGCGCACGAAATCGCCCGCGATGGCGTGATCGTGTCCGAATGGCCGCTCGGCACGCCCGCGCGCTCCGCCAACTTTCCGCAGCGCAACCGGCTCATCGCGGGCCTGGTGCAGGGCGTTTTGATCGTCGAGGCGGCAATGCGCTCCGGCTCGCTCATCACCGCGCGGCTTGCCAACGAAATGGGCCGCGATGTTTTCGCCATGCCCGGTTCGATCCACGCGCCGCTGTCGCAGGGTTGTCATCGCATCATCAAGCAGGGCGCGAAGCTCGTGGAGACGCCGGAAGACGTGCTGGAGGAATTCGGCTTTCCCGCCACACCTCGCAAAAAGCGCGGCAAGGCACCGGCTCCGGCAAACGCCTCGTGGGCTTCGGCGCGTCTGCCCGGCAAACCCGAGACCGACGAAGCCGCCCGCGTGCTCGCCGCGCTCGGCCATGCACCCGCGACGCTTGAAAATCTCGCTGCCCGCACCGATCTCGACGGAGCCGCGCTGCAAAGCGCCCTGCTGCAACTCGAATTATCGGGCTTGATCGCGGCCTTGCCGGGCGGACGCGTGACAGCGCTCGAACGCTCGTGAAGTGGCGTCGTGCTACATTCGCGAAAAATGAGTACGACGCCAAACCCCAGACGAAAGGACGCCAGAAACGCCATGTCCGCGCTGAATCTCGATACCGATGCCGATGAGATCGCCGAGCGCATCGCCGTGCCCGGCACCTTGTTCGTCGCCTGTCTGTGCGCCGAATGGTGCGGAACCTGCCGCGAATACCGCGAAGGTTTCGACAAACTGGCGGCGGCGCACCCGGAAATCTGCTTCGCGTGGATCGATATCGAAAATCACGCGGACCGTTTCGATGACCTCGATGTCGAGAATTTCCCGACCATTCTCATCGAGGACTCGGTGACGACCCGCTTCTTCGGCACCGTGTTGCCGCAGGCTTCCATCGTCGAACGCATGCTGGTCGATCTGACCGCGCTGCCGAACATGGCGGGCGCGCCGAAACTGCGTCCGGCGCTTGCCACGGCGTAGAAAAGTGCGTGCGCGCGGCGTCGCGAAACGAAGCTCGCGGAACTAAACGGCGAGCGTCGCAATTCGTGCTTCGGCGCGCATCGAACAAAGCCTGTGCTATAAAGCGGCGTTAATGCAGTCCAAATCGGACCGCTGCCAAATACCTACTATATTGAGTCATGTCCAAAGCCCTGATCATCGCTGAGAAGCCTTCCGTCGCGAACGACATCGCGCGTGCGCTGGGCGGCTTCACGAAACATGACGAGTATTACGAGAGCGACGACTACGTGCTCTCGTCCGCGGTCGGCCATTTGCTCGAAATCGCGGCCCCGGAGGAATACGACGTCAAGCGCGGGAAGTGGAGCTTCGCCAATCTGCCGGTCATACCGCCGCATTTCGACCTGAATCCCATCGCGAAAAGCGAATCACGACTGAAGGTTCTGACAAAGCTGCTCAAGCGCAAGGATGTCGACCGGCTCATCAACGCCTGCGACGCGGGGCGTGAAGGCGAACTGATCTTCCGTCTGATTGCGCAGCACGCGAAGGCGAAGCAGCCGGTCCAGCGCCTGTGGCTGCAGTCGATGACGCCCGCCGCCATCCGCGACGGATTTGCGCATCTGCGTAGCGACGCCGACATGCAACCGCTCGCCGATGCCGCCCGTTGCCGCTCGGAAGCGGACTGGCTCGTTGGCATCAACGGCACGCGCGCGATGACCGCGTTCAACAGCAAGGGCGGCGGTTTCTTCCTGACCACCGTGGGCCGTGTTCAGACGCCAACGTTGTCTATCGTCGTGGAACGCGAGGAAAAGATTCGCCGCTTCGTGCCGCGCGACTACTGGGAAGTGCGCGCCGAATTCGTCGCGGCGAAAGGCATTTACGAAGGCCGCTGGTTCGACCCGAAGTTCAAGCGCGTCGAGAACGATCCCGAACAGCGCGACTCGCGTCTGTGGAGTCTCGCTGCGGCCGAATCCGTGGTGGCGGCTTGTCGCGACAAGACCGGCACCGTGACGGAAGAATCGAAGCCGTCCACGCAAATGTCGCCGCTGCTCTTCGACCTGACGAGTCTTCAGCGCGAAGCCAACAGCCGCTTCGGCTTTTCGGCGAAGAACACGCTCGGCCTCGCGCAAGCGCTGTATGAAAAGCACAAAGTCCTGACCTATCCGCGTACCGATGCACGCGCGCTGCCGGAAGACTATCTCGGCACGGTCAAGGACACGCTGACCATGCTCAAGGACAGCAACAACTATCTGCCGTTCGCGAAGCAAGTGCTCGACAAGGGCTGGGTGAAGCCGAACAAGCGCATCTTCGACAACTCGAAGATCAGCGATCACTTTGCCATCATCCCCACGCTTCTGGCGCCCAAGGCGTTGTCCGAGCCCGAGCAGAAGCTGTATGACCTCGTGGTCAAGCGCTTCCTCGCCGTGTTCTTCCCGGCGGCGGAATATCTGGTGACTACGCGGATCACCGAAGTCTCGGGGCATCACTTCAAGACCGAGGGCAAGGTGCTCGTCGAGCCGGGCTGGCTGCAGGTCTACGGTCGCGAAGCGGCGGGCGAGGAAGGCAATCTCGTGCCGGTGCAGAAAAACGAACAGGTCGATGTCGACAAGGTCGCCGCTCACGGTCTCGTCACCAAGCCGCCCGCGCGCTACAACGAAGCGTCGTTGCTCTCGGCCATGGAAGGCGCGGGCAAGCTCGTCGAAGACGAAGAGTTGCGCGAAGCGATGGCAGCGAAAGGGCTCGGCACGCCGGCCACGCGCGCGGCGATCATCGAAGGTCTGTTGGGCGAGAAGTACATGGTGCGCGAAGGCCGCGAACTGATTCCGACTGCCAAGGCATTCCAGTTGATGACGCTCCTGCGCGGTCTGGGCGTGGAGGAACTGACGGCGCCGGAACTGACCGGCGAGTGGGAGCACAAGCTGTCGCAAATGGAGCGCGGCAATTTGCATCGCGATGCGTTCATGCAGGAAATCGCACGCATGACGCAGACCATCGTCAAGCGCGCGAAGGAATACGACTCCGACACGATCCCAGGCGACTACGCCACGCTCGAAACGCCGTGTCCACACTGCGAGTCGCAGGTGAAGGAGAACTATCGCCGCTTCGCGTGTACCAAGTGTGAATTTTCCATCTCGAAGATTCCGGGCGGACGTCAGTTCGAGATTCCTGAAGTCGAGGAGTTGTTGCGCGAGAAAACCATCGGACCGCTGTCGGGTTTCCGCAGCAAGATGGGCCGTCCGTTCTCGGCCATCCTGAAGCTCGCTTTCGACGACGAGATCAAGAACTTCAAGCTCGAGTTCGATTTCGGTCAGGACAACGGCGGCGAAGACGGAGAACCGCCCGACTTTTCCGAGCAGACGCCGGTCGGCGCGTGCCCGAAGTGCCAGTCGCGCGTGTACGAGCACGGCATGAGCTACGTCTGCGAGAACTACGTCGCGAATCCGAAGACCTGCGACTTCCGCTCGGGCAAGGTCATCCTGCAGCAGGAAATCGCGCGTGAGCAAATGGAGAAGCTGCTGAACGAAGGACGCACCGACTTGCTGACCAACTTCAAGTCGTCGCGCACGGGCCGCAACTTCAAGGCGTTTCTCGTCAAGCAGCCGGACGGCAAGATCGGCTTCGAATTCGAGAAGAAGGAAGCCAAGCCCGGCGCGAAGACGGCAGCGAAGCGCGGCGCGGCAACGGAAGCACCAGCCGATAACGGCGACGAAGGCGATAGCGATGTCGCCGTAGCCGCCAAGACGACGCGCGCCAAGCCCGCGACCAAGACGGCCGTGGCGAAGAAAGCGCCTGCGAAGAAAGCCGCGGTGAAAAAGACCGCTGCGCGCAAGACGAGCTAGCTTTAGCTCGCGTCGAAAAGAAAAAGCCCCGCGAAGCGATTCGCGGGGCTTTTTGTCATTGGCGGCGCAGCCGTGTTCAGTATGGCGACGCCGCCGGCAAGCGGCCACGCGGACGCGTCGGCTTGGCCAGCTTCGGGCCGAGTTCACTCTGATTCGAACGCGAACGCGACGCCACTTCCTCTTCGGCGCGCCCGTAGTGCGGCGGCGGCGCAGTCGATACCGCGGGCCGGCCCATGCCATCGCGAATCCACTGTTCACCGAGCTGATGATTCGGCGTCTGGCTGAAATACTCGACGAGGTGATCGATGAACGTGCGCACCTTCGCCGGCAGATGCCGACGGCTCGGATAAGCCACGTTGATCTCCACTTGCGGCAACTGGAAGTCGCCGAGCAGGCGTACGAGCTGGCCGCGCGTTGTATCGTTGCCGATCAGATAGCTCGGCAAAATCGCGATGCCCATGCCGAGCAGCGCAAACTGGCGCAGCATTTCCGTGTTGTTCGCGATGATCACGTTGGTCGGCCGCACCCTCACTTCGCCGTCCGGGCCGGTGAACACGCGTTCATCGCCCCAATACTCGGCGGGAAGGCTCAGACACGGATGCTCGAGCAGATGTTCGGGGCGCGTTGGCGTGCCGTGCGATTCGAGGTAAGCGGGCGTGGCGCAGACAGTCATGCAGCCGGTGGTCAGACGCCGCGTAACGACGCTCGCGCTTTTCACTTGCCGCGCGATCACGATGCCCACATCGAAACCTTCCTCGACCAGATCGACCTGACGATCCACGAGCGTTACGTCGGGTACGACTTTGGGATAGCGCTGTGCATATGTCTGTAACACGGGCGCGAGATTATGCAGACCGAACACCACCGGGGCGACAATTCTCAACGAACCCATTGGCTCGTGATTCCGCGCAACCACCATTTGCTCGACATCTTCCAGTTCATCGAGAATCTGCCGCGCACGCTCCAGATAAACCTGCCCGGACTCCGTGAGCGAAAGGCTGCGCGTCGTGCGGTTCAGCAAACGCGTGCCGAGGCGACCTTCGAGGTCGGCGACATGGCGCGTTGCCACCGCATTGGAGATATCCATCGCGTTCGCCGCGCGGGCGAAGCTGCCGAGATCGGCCACGCGAATGAATACTCTCATCGACTGCAAATGATCCATGGGACAACTCCTGCCGCGAGGCGGCTTTCAATTTCTGCTGAAAAGCTATTCAGAATTATCCTAGGACTAGCGATTTCGTGCAGAAGTTGCGAGGGCGCGGAGTTTTTTCGGAAATTTCCGATGAAAATCATGGCTTACGCGAACGAAAGATCACCGATTGTTGTCGGCCGCACAACACTCGAACGCACGCGCCACAAGCCGAGATTTTTGGTCAAGCTGGCCGCGCCAATTTTGGCGGGTTAGCGGAAGAAAATGCGAACCGGCATCGGCAGATTCGCATTTAGGGATTGATGCGCTCCGTGAGCGTAATCACGGAGCGCTTGCAACGACGGAAATCAGGCTGCCAGACGCCGTTCGATATCCGCCTTGGCCTCCGGAAGCGCATCCGGCAAGCCTTGATGGAGCTTCGCGAAGAGCTCGTCGTGTAGGGCGAGTTCGTCGCGCCAGGCGGTATCGTTGACGGAAATGACCTGCTCGAATTGCTCGCGCGTGAAGTTCATGCCGCCCCAGTCGATGTCCTCGTAACGCGGCGAGATGCCGAACGCGTGTTCCTCGCCCGCCGCCGTGCCTTCGATGCGCCCGACCATCCAGTTCAGCACGCGCATGTTTTCACCGAAGCCGGGCCACGCGAACTTGCCGTCCGCGCCCTTTCTGAACCAGTTCACACAGAAGAACTTCGGCGACTTCGCGTTCATGCCTTCAAGGCGCTCGCCCATCTTGAGCCAGTGATCGAAGTAGTCGCTCATGTTGTAGCCGCAAAACGGCAGCATCGCGAACGGATCGCGGCGCACGACGCCTTGCTGGCCGGCAGCGGCCGCCGTGGTTTCGGAGCCCATGGTGGCGGCCATGTAGACGCCCTCTTTCCAGTCGCGTGCCTCGGTCACGAGCGGCACGGTGTTCGAACGCCGGCCGCCGAAGATGAAGGCATCGATTGCGACGCCTGCTGGATTCTCCCAGTCCGCGTCGATCGACGGACATTGCGATGCCGACACCGTGAAGCGCGCGTTCGGATGCGCGGCTTTAGCGCCGGTTTCCTTCGCGAGTTCCGGCGTCCAGTCGCGGCCTTGCCAGTCGGTGAGATGCGCGGGCGGCTTATCGGTCATGCCTTCCCACCACACGTCGCCGTCATCGGTGAGTGCGACATTGGTGAAGATCACGTTTTCCTTGAGCGTCGCCATTGCGTTGAAGTTGGTCTTCTCGCTCGTGCCCGGCGCGACGCCGAAATAGCCGGCTTCCGGATTGATCGCGTAGAGACGGCCATCGCGGCCGGGCTTGATCCAGGCGATGTCGTCGCCGATGGTCGTCACCTTCCAACCGTTCATGTCTTGCGGCGGAATCAGCATCGCGAAATTGGTCTTGCCGCACGCCGAAGGAAACGCCGCCGCGACGTGGTACTTGCGTCCGGCAGGCGACGTGACGCCGAGGATCAGCATGTGTTCGGCGAGCCAGCCTTCGTCGCGGCCCATCGTCGATGCGATACGCAACGCGAAGCACTTCTTGCCGAGCAGCGCGTTGCCGCCGTATCCCGAGCCGAAGCTCCAGATCTCGCGCGATTCCGGAAAGTGCACGATGTACTTCGTGTCGTTGCACGGCCAGGGCACGTCTTTGCGGCCATCCGAAAGCGGCGCGCCGACCGAATGCACGCACGGCACGAACTCGCCGTCGTCGCCGAGCACGTCGTACACTTCGCGGCCCATGCGCGTCATGATCCGCATGTTCGTGACCACATACGGGCTGTCCGACAACTCCACGCCGATGTGCGCGATCGGCGAACCGAGCGGACCCATCGAGAACGGCACGACGTACATCGTGCGGCCGAGCATCGAGCCATCGAAGAGGCCATCGAGCGTCACGCGCATTTCTTGCGGGTCGATCCAGTTGTTCGTGGGACCAGCGTCTTCGGGGCGTTGCGAGCAGATGAACGTGCGGTCTTCGACGCGCGCCACATCCGTGGGATCGGAACAGGCTAGAAAAGAGTTTGGGCGTTTGGCGGGGTTGAGCTTCTTCATCGTGCCGGCGGCGACCATCTGTTCGCAAAGGCGGTCGTATTCCGCTTGCGACCCATCGCACCATTCGATGCGATCCGGCTTCGTGAGGGCCGCGACCTGCTGCACCCAATCGATCAATCTTCGATGTCGTACATAGGCCGGTGCTTCAAGATCTGCGGCGGTTTTGTTGTCTTCGACTACTGCGGGCTGGTTCATCGAGCTTCTCCGTTCTCTGCAATGAAAACCGGTGGCCCAACGACGCTGCATGCGAGAGGCTTTTTGCGACTGAACCGCCGGGCGCTTCATGCGCGTTGGCGCATGAAGAACGGTTCGTGAGCCGTTTGCGCGTCGTGGGCGTGTGTCCCTCAGGCGCTCAAGCGAGCGACTTTGCGCCTTGCGCCTTAAAGGAACAAACTGTTAAAAAGAGATACTAAGTGGCCTGTCTCCTCCTGCCTAACCGCGTTTTCCGCAGTGTGCGCTGTGATTCTTTATTTTTAGCGCATTCGTTCGCGGTCGTTCAAAAATTGGGAGTCAAGCATAACACCGCGTCACACGCCTACCGTGATGCAGCGCGTACATGGATGAAGCGCATATTTATCGGTAGTTACCCGAAGTTAGTGCGTGATTCATTGTCTCGCGAGTTCAATCGAGCAGCACGTTTGATGCCCAACAAAAGCTAATCAATGCACATGAAAATCGCCATTCTCGACGACTACCAGGACGCCGTTCGGAAGCTCGATTGCTTCCATTTGCTCGATGACCATGAGGTGAAGGTCTTCAATAACACGGTGCGCGGGCTCGGACAGTTGGCTAGCAGACTGTCGGAAACAGATGCCCTCGTGCTCATTCGCGAACGCACGCGCATCAGCTCCCAGCTTCTCGACAAGTGCCCGAAGCTGCGCATGATCAGCCAGACCGGGCGCGCGGGCGGCGGACATATCGACATCGACGCTTGTACCGAACGCGGTATCGCCGTGCTCGAAGGCACGGGTTCGCCGGTCGCGCCGGCCGAGCTTACTTGGGCGCTCATCATGGCGGCACAGCGGCGCATTCCTCAATACGTCGCGAATCTCAAGCAGGGCGCGTGGCAGCAATCTGGATTGAAAACGTCTGCACTGCCGCCGAACTTCGGCTTGGGACAAGTGCTGCGCGGACAGACGCTCGGCATCTGGGGATACGGCAAGATCGGCCAGTTGGTCGCGGGCTACGGCAAGGCGTTCGGCATGAATGTGCTGGTGTTCGGCCGCGAGCATTCGTTGCAGGCAGCACGCGACGATGGCTTCGCCGTCGCCGAAAGCCGCGAAGCGCTCTTCGAACAGAGCGACGTGCTCACCGTCCATCTACGTATGAGCGATGAAACGCGCGGCATCGTTCGAACGGAAGACCTCATGCGCATGAAGCCGACCGCGCTCTTCGTCAACACGAGCCGCGCCGAACTGCTCGAAGAGAACGCGTTGCTCAATTCGCTGCATCACAACCGGCCGGGCATGGTCGCCACCGATGTCTATGAGAGCGAGCCGATTCTGCAAGGCTACGGACTCTTGCGCATGGAGAACGTGATCTGCACGCCGCACATCGGCTACGTAGAGCGCGAGAGTTATGAGCTCTACTTCGGCGCGGCGTTCAGGAACATTCTGGCCTTCGACGCCGGCGACAAGTCGAGCGTGTCGAATCCGGAAGCGTTGCAGCACGCGCGGCGGCGTTGAGCGCAAGAGCGAGCGGCCGCGCGGCTTTCGCTAAAGCGTCGATACCTCGATCGAAGGCTCGCATCGCACCGGGAAATTCACCGAGTTCGCGATGAAGCAACAGCGATGCGCGTCTTCATGCAGACGCGCGGCTAACTCGGCGTCGTTCCCCGCGCCGATGGTCACGCGCGGATGCAGCGTCACGTCGATGAAACGGCCGCTGCCGTCCTTGTCTTCCTGCATCGTGCCGATGGCTTCATCGACATATCCGGTCACGACGATCTTGTTGGTCGCGCACAAATGCAAGTACCAGAGCATGTGACACGACGACACCGACGCCACGAACAACTCCTCCGGATTGTGGCGCGCGGGATTGCCGCGAAAGGCGGGATCGCTCGACGCTTCTATCGCGGCCTTGTTCGCCACGCGCACGAGATGGTCGCGCGAATAAGCGTCGTAGGCGGACGTGCCCGAACCGAGATCGCCCGTCCACGCGACGCTGAGCGTATAGGTGTGCTTCTTCGCCACGTTCTGCTCCTTGGCTCTAGTCAAGATGTGAAGCCGCCTCCAGAAGACGCGGCAGATGCGCGAGGAAATCGTCGGCATCGGCGCGGCCCAGATCGTACGCGTGTTGCATCTGCGCGGGGCTCGTATAGTCCCAGCTCGAAATTGGCACCTTGCGCGACGGCTGAACGTAGATGCGTCGCTGCTCGCCGTGCGGCACCACGAACATGCGCTCGCGCGGATACAGCCGCGTGACCATGACGAGCACCGTTCCCGGCGATGCATCGAGCGCGGAGACGGGCACGTTATCGACCATGCCGCCATCGAGCACGGGACGACCGTTGCGCCGCAGAATCGGCGTGAAAGGCGGCGTGCTCGACGACTGCAGGATGAGGTCGGCGAGGTCCTCCAGCGTCGCGCACTCTTGCGCGGTGACGAACTCCGGATGAAAACCGAGCGCGGTGCCGAGCGTCGGATGCAGCGTCTTGCGCACGTACTTTTCGATGTTATACGCGATGATGCCCGCCGCCACCGCGCTGCGCGCCCCGAGCCAGCGCGGCAGATGCGACACGCCGATGCGAATTTCCGGCGCCGTTTGCAGCGCGCCGAAGCGTTCCGCGAAAATATCGAGCAGCGCCTGACGGTAGATGCGGTAATGCGGGAACACGGACTGACCGCGCAGCAGGTTGCCCCAATAGGCGTTCTTCGTGTTGCCGCTCAGGGCTTTTGCGTAGTACTTCATCACCCATTGCGCGTTGTTCGTGTAGAGCATGCAGGCGGTGGCCGCGCCCGCCGAGATGCCCGCGATGATGCGCGGCTTGAGATCGAGTTGCGGCTGGATGACGTCCCAGAAACCTGCCTGCCACCAGCAGCGATTGCCGCCGCCTGCGAATGCGACTTGATCGAACATGTTTGCTGCTTAAGCCTTTTGCTGATGCGTCGGGTTGATGAATGCGTAGGTCGTGGTCGCGTGAGCGGCGAGTTCGCCGTCGTCGCCGCGAAGCTCGATTTCGCCGAAGACGAGATTGCGGCCGCGTCGCTGGATTTTCGCGGTGACGAGGACATCGCCGGACTTGACCGGGCGCAAGAAGGTCGTGTTGAGCGAGACGGTGGTCATGGGAACGAAGCCGCCCATTGCGTGGGAGATGGCGACGACCATCGCGGTATCGGCGGCGGCCATGAAGACCTGACCGCAGATGACTCCGCCCGCGTGCCGCAGATGATCGGCGTGCGGCAGACGCAGCGTGATCGAATTTTCCGTGGAAGATTGCGGCGCGAGATGCAGTTCGTGGACCCACGGCGCGAGGATCGTGTCCAGCAGATTGCGAATGGCGGAGTCGTCCATGGCTGTGAGTCTTTGTGTTGTGTGCGTGATGATACCGGGCGGGACGTTTTTGATTCGCCGGCTAGCCGTTGGTGCGATGCGAAAATTTTCGGGCGAAGGACTTGCGCTTTTCGAAATAACCCCGCTATAATTTCATTTCTGTGTTGGGGGCGTTAGCTCAGTTGGTAGAGCAGCGGACTCTTAATCCGTAGGTCGAGTGTTCGAGTCACTCACGCCCCACCAAAGAATTAATGCAAAAAGCCCGGTCCTCGTGACCGGGCTTTTTGCATTCTGAGCCTTGCGACTCTCTCACTCGCATCCGCAGCGGACGGTCGGTCATGTCTGCCGCTTCCGCGCCATCGCGCCAAAGATTAAGAATTTTCGCGCTAGCCCTCGCTTTCAAATCGCTGAACAATCCTTGCCTCTTTCGCTCTCGATGCAACAAGGGCGCTGGTCGATCCGTTACCGTTCACACGAGTCCGCGAACGCAACTGTCGAAACATCGTGACGCGAAAACCCGCGCTGTTCGTCACCGCATCGAATCCGTCCGGCACGCTGTCTCGCAAGGTTCCAATGGTCTTCACAAAACAACACTTAGTAGTCGCCCTCGCTTCCATTACCGTCCTCCTGAGCGGATGTGCGACGGAAGCATCCAAATCACTGCCCGTTCAGGCGGTCAGCATCGCTCAGACGCCCTATGCGGGCAAGCCGGTAGCCGTCGCCGTTGGCAAATTCGACAACCGTTCGAGCTATATGCGCGGCCTTTTCTCCGATGGCGTCGACCGCGTCGGCAGCCAGGCCAAGACCATTCTCGTCACGACGCTGCAACAGAGTCGGCGCTTCTCCGTCCTCGATCGCGAGAACTTGAACGAGACCAAGCAGGAAGCCGCCATCGCAAACAAGCAGCAAGCGCTTAAAGCGGCCAACTACGTCATTACCGGCGACGTCACCGAATTCGGGCGCAAGGAAGTCGGCGATCGCGAGTTGTTCGGCATTCTCGGCAGCGGCAAGAGCCAGGTAGCCTACGCCAAGGTGAGCCTGAATATCGTCGATGCATCGACCTCCGAAGTCGTCGTGTCGAGCCAGGGCGCCGGCGAGTACAGCCTGTCCAACCGGGAAATCATCGGCTTCGGCGGCACTGCGAGTTATGACTCCACGCTCAACGGCAAGGTGCTCGACCTGGCAATTCAAGAAGCGGTGAACCACCTGTCCGAACAAGTCGACGCGGGCGCGCTACGAGCCTCCAAGTAAGCATCACTCATCAACACTCAGAAGCATGAATCACAAGAAACTTTTCTCGACCGGCATTCTCTTGCCGGTCGCGGCAGCGTGCGCGCTGCTGACCGGTTGTGCCACGCAATCCACGCCGCCGCTTTACCAGTGGGACGCGTATCAACCGCAGGTGTATGCCTTCTTCACGGGCGACAAATCCGTCCCCGAGCAGATCGACGCGCTCGAAAAAGCTCGCCAGCAAATCCTTGCGAAGAATAACGCGCTGCCGCCCGGCTTCCGTGCCCACATCGGCGCACTGTATGCAAGCGTCGGCCGTTCGGACGAAGCCAGAAAGGAACTCGAAGCCGAAAAGAACGCGTTCCCCGAGTCGTCCGCCTACATGAACCTTTTGTTGAGCAAACTTCATTAAACGCCGGCCATGATCAAGTTCCTCTCTCATAAACTCTTCGCGGCCCTGTCGGTTTTGTGCCTGTTGAGCGCGTGCGCTTCCACTCCGCAACAGATCGACTACACCGCATTTCGCAACAGCAAGCCGCGCACGATTCTCGTGTTGCCGCCGGTCAACGAGACGTCGGATATCAAGGCGACATACGGCATGCTCGCCCAAATGACGATGCCGCTCGCAGAAGCGGGCTACTACGTCGTGCCGGTCGCTGAAATGGACGAGACGTTCAAGCACAACGGCCTGACTACGCCTACGGACATCCAGAATGTCGCGCCGGCCAAGCTGCGCGAGATTTTCGGCGCGGATGCGGCGTTATACACGACGGTCACGAACTACGGCACCAAGTTCGTGGTCTTCGACAGCAGGACCGTCGTCACCGCAAACGCGAAGCTCGTCGATCTGCGCTCAGGCGACGAACTCTGGAAAGGCTCCGCGAGCGCGAATGGCAAGGAAGTGGGCGTGAACGTGGGCGTAGGTTACGGGCTCATCAGCGCGATTGCGCAGAGTGTCGTGACGCAGGTCGCGCATACCTTAACCGACAAGTCCTTCGACGTGGCAGGCCTCACGAGCCAACGTCTTCTGGCATCGGGCGGCAAGACAACCGTACTCTACGGACCGCACTCGCCCAAATACGGCACGGACTGATCGCATGCTCGCCTGAGCCCCACAGCCCAGGCGAGCTAAATCACCACCGCGCCTCTTTCCGCCAGCAACTCCCGCAGCACCGAACGGTGGCACCGCGACTCGTCCTCGCAATAACATCCGACCGACAAATTCGTCGAACGCGATAACGCCGCAAGCAAGTCCAGCGACCGGCTCGCCTCGGAAACCGCCATCTCCGCCTTGAATTTCCTCACGAACGCGCGCCATTGTTTGTCGTCTTCGGCCGCGAGCGCTTCGGCGACCAGTTCTGCCGACGGCGCCAGATTCGGATACCACACATCGTAAAAGTCGCGGCTCGCGAACTCGGCTTTCGGCACGCCGCGCGGCGGACGCCGAACCGTGCCGATACGCAGCCCTTCGTCCACCGCGCGCGGCGTGCCGAGCCGCACGATTCGAATCGCCATGATCGTTTTCCTTCGAAAGTCACCGGCGAAGGATAACCGCCCCGAAGCAACGCGCGATACACGCTGACAACGCTTTGAAAGCTCCCGCGACCGTGGCGAGCGGAATGCGCCGGGTTCCCGTATCGTTTCGGATTATTCCTCTTCCGCTTACATCCGGAACCGCCGACGTGCCCTCCGAAGAACATCCCCAAAACGCGCCCCGCAACCCCGACGCACCCATGTCCTCGCTCGAGCGCCGCGGCATGCTCGCGATCCTGCTGTCCGTCGCGCTCGCCACGCTCGATACCGCCATCGCCAACACGGCGTTGCCGGCCATCGCGGCCGATCTGCATACGACACCCGCCGCGTCGGTCTGGATCATCAACGCATATCAGCTGGCAATGGTCG
The DNA here is from genome assembly GCF_023631465.1 of Caballeronia sp. GAWG1-1. NCBI lineage: Bacteria > Pseudomonadati > Pseudomonadota > Betaproteobacteria > Burkholderiales > Burkholderiaceae > Caballeronia > Caballeronia sp. GAWG1-1. Next base: position 65,051 of record NZ_JALQDB010000001.1, on the reverse strand, counting down.
CCACGCTGCTGCCGCTTGCCGCGCTCGGCGGCATCCTCGGACACCGGCGCGTGTATCTCGGCGGGCTCGTCGTGTTTCTCGTCGCGTCCGCGGTCTGCGCGTTCTCGTGGTCGCTGCCGACGCTCGTCGCCGCGCGCCTGCTGCAAGGGCTCGGCGCGAGCGCGATCATGAGCGTCAACGCGGCGCTCATCAGCGCGATTTTTCCGCCGCATCGGCTTGGGCGCGGCGTGGGACTCAACGCGCTCGTCGTGGGGATCGCGTTCGCGGTCGGGCCGACGGTCGCATCGATCGTGCTCTCGCTAGGCACGTGGCCGTGGCTTTTCGCCGTGAACTTGCCGATCGGCGTCTTCGCGCTCGCCATCGCGGTGCGGTCGTTGCCGCAGACCAAGCGCGCCGAACACGGCTTCGACCGTGTCGCCGCCTTGCTCAACGTGATCACGTTCGCGTCGCTGATCTTCGCGCTCGGCGAAGCGGCCCAGCGCGCGCCCGCGCATACCGTGCTCGCGTCGTTCGGCGTCACGTTGATTGCGGGCGTTCTGCTTCTCCGACGCGAGCGCGGTCATCCCGCGCCGATGCTACCCGTCGATCTCTTCCGCCGCCCGATGTTCGCGCTCTCCACGATGACCGCGATCTGCTCGTTTGCCGCGCAAGGGCTCGCGTTCGTGTCGTTGCCGTTTTTCTTCGAAAGCGTGCTCGGTCGCAGTCAGGTGGAAACCGGCTTTCTGATGACGCCGTGGTCAGCGCTCGTCGCGTTGATGGCGCCGATCGCCGGGCGCTTGTCGGATCGGCACGCGCCGGGTTTGCTGGGCGGCGTCGGGCTCGCGATTCTATGCGTGGGAATGGTGTCGCTCGCGATGCTGCCAGCGCAACCGCATGTGCTCGAAATCTGCATCCGCATGGCGATCTGTGGCGCGGGCTTCGGCTTCTTTCAGTCGCCGAATCTGAAGGCGTTCATGTCGAGCGCGCCGCGCGAACGCGCGGGTGGCGCAAGTGGCACGATCGCGACTTCGCGGCTGATTGGACAGGCCACCGGCGCGGCGCTCGTCGCGTTGTGCTTCAGCATCGCGGGGAAGCATGGTCCGGCGCTCGCGTTGTCGCTTGGAGCGGCGTTCGCGGGCGTGGGAAGTGTGGCGAGCGGATTGCGGCTGGTGACGGCGAGAACGTCGAAGGTGACGTCGTCGGATGGGATATCAGTCGAGCCGCAGAGGAAAGTTTGAGGGTCGAGCACGGCGCCGTTGCACCGCACCTTTGCAGTTGCTTGGAAACCCGCGCGAAGGCCGGGATACGCTGAATCTGCAAAGCTTTCGCGCGCGCGGCTCGCTTCCGTGAATCCGCGGTGCGGCGCTGCGGGGCGCATCGGGCGGGCTCGCTTGGAGGACAACCCTTCACGCTACATTTCCTTAACTAGCTCGTTGGCGACTCACCGGACTCACATCCGCCGCACCTTGACCTTCCGCCCCTTCAACTTCCCCGCTGCCAGCTTGCGCTCGGCATCATCGGCGATACCGCGTTGAACGGCCACGTACGTGACCATGTCCATCACGTTGATCTTGCCGATCTCCTCGCCCTTGAAGCCCGCTTCGCCGGTCAGCGCGCCGAGCACATCGCCGGGACGGATCTTGTCCTTGCGGCCGCCGAGGATTTGGAGCGTCGCCATGGGCGGCTTCAGATGCCCAGGTTCCGCCGATGTCAGCTCCGCCAGCGGATACCATTCCACTTCCTTGCGCTGCGCCACTTCGATCGCGCCGACGCGTCCCATCTCGTCCATGCTCGCAAGCGACAGCGCCCAACCTTCCTCGCCCGCACGCCCCGTGCGCCCGATGCGATGCACGTGCACCTCAGGGTCCGGCGTCACATCGACATTGATGACCGCTTCGAGTTGCGTGATGTCCAGCCCGCGCGCGGCGACATCGGTCGCGACGAGCACCGAGCAACTGCGATTGGCGAATTGCACGAGCACCTGATCGCGTTCGCGCTGTTCGAGTTCGCCATGCAGCGTGAGCGCCTCGAAGCCTTGCGCGCGCAGTACGTCGAGCAAGTCGCGGCATTGCTGCTTCGTGTTGCAGAACGCAAGCGTGCTGACGGGACGATAGTGGTCCAGCAGCAAACCCACTGCATGCAGACGCTCGTGATCCTCGACCTGATAGAAGCGTTGTTTGATCTTCGCGTTGCTGTGCTGTTCGGTGAGCTTGATCTCGCGCGGATTGCGCAGGAACTGCTGACTCAATTTCGCGATGCCCTCGGGATACGTCGCCGAAAACAGCAAGGTCTGACGATCTTTCGGACACAGACGCGCGACTGAAGCGATATCGTCGAAAAAGCCCATGTCGAGCATGCGGTCGGCCTCGTCGAGCACGAGCGTGCGTACGCCATCCAGCGAAAGCGTTTCGCGCTGAAGGTGATCCATGATGCGTCCCGGCGTGCCCACGACGATATGCGCGCCGTGTTCGAGACTTGCGATCTGCGGACGCATGGGCGTGCCGCCGCATAGCGTGAGCACCTTCACGTTGTCTTCTGCGCGAGCCAAGCGGCGGATTTCCTGCGTGACCTGATCGGCGAGTTCGCGCGTCGGGCAAAGCACGAGCGCTTGCACGGCGAACTGACGCGCATCGAGTTTGGCGAGCAGTGGCAACGTGAAGGCGGCGGTCTTGCCGCTGCCCGTTTTCGCCTGCGCGATGAGATCGTGACCGGCGAGTGCGAGCGGCAGGCTCGCGGCCTGGATCGGCGTCATCGATGTGTAGCCGAGCTGCTGCAGATTCGTCTGCATCGCTTCGTTGAGCGGCAGGCTGCTGAATGAGGTATCGGTCGCCATGGTTATTGCGCGCCTCGCGGCGGGGTTTCGGTGACCTGCTCGTAGGTGATGGCGCCATCGGGTGCGTCGTGGCGCGTCACGTAATTGCGCGCGCCGCACATCGGGCAGCGGAACAGCAGTCCCTGACCTTCATTCTTGATGACGACGTCTGAGACGTCCCACGTTGCGTCGCAGGACTGGTTTCGGCAGGTGAACATGTTGGATTTCTCGTTGTTGCGTGATGCACGTAGCCGCGATGGAATGCGGCGAAGTGGTTTTCGGTTCAAACCGAAAGTGTACGCGGGTCTGCGGGTGGCGCGGCGGAACCAGGTCCGTGCGTTTTGGGCGGGGGTATGGCGTTGGCGTTCAATAAAAAAACCGTAAGTGCCAGCGCGTTGAAACCTCGCGCGTGGTACTTACGGTTTCGGAGTGATAGCGTCGCGCTACCTACCCCTCAAACATCAATATTCCCCGCCCGCAACGCATTACTCTCGATAAACGCGCGTCTCGGCTCCACATCGTCGCCCATGAGCGTCGTGAAAATGCCGTCGGCCGCAATCGCGTCCTCGATCTGGACGCGCAGCAAACGCCGCACGGCCGGGTCCATCGTCGTTTCCCAAAGCTGTCCGGGATTCATCTCGCCCAAGCCCTTGTAACGCTGCTTGCTGACGTTGCGTTCCGCATCCGCGATCAGCCACTTCATCGCGCTCTTGAAGTCCAGCACGGCCATCGAGCGCTCGCCGCGCTTGATCAACGCGCCTTGGCCAATCAAGCCCTTGAAGGTATCGGCAGTGGAAACGAGTTGCTTGTAGTCGGCGGTCAATTGAAGATCTTCATCGAACACCGAAACCTTCACGTTGCCATGGTGACGCCGCTTGATATGCAACGAACGCAGCTCGCGAACCTGATCGTATGCCGCCTCGACCGTCACTTCCGGCTTCAACGGGTCCGAACGCAACTTCGTTTCGAGCGCCTTCGCCGATGCCTCCGCCGCTTCCTGCGTCGACAAATCGATGACCGTGCCATCCATCACCGCTTCGAGCGAGGCGGCATCGTAAATACGGCTGATACGATCGATCACCGCCTGGGCCAGCAAATACGCACGCGCGAGTTCGCCCAAGGCATCGCCCGAAATCGGGTCCGCGCCTTCGCTCGGCACCAGTTCAGAACCCTGCAGCGCGAGCTTCAGCATATGCTGGTTGAGCTCGTGCGCGTCCTTCATATACCGCTCGTCCTTGCCCGCCTTGATCTTGTAAAGCGGCGGCTGCGCGATATAGATGTACCCGCGCTCCACGATCTCCGGCATCTGCCGATAGAAGAACGTCAGCAGAAGCGTGCGGATGTGGGCGCCGTCCACGTCCGCGTCGGTCATGATGATGATGCGGTGATAGCGCAGCTTGTCCAGGTTGTAATCATCCTTGCCGATGCCGCAACCCAGCGCCGTCACGAGCGTCACGATCTGCTCGGATGAAATCAGCTTGTCGAAGCGCGCCTTCTCAACGTTCAGCACCTTGCCGCGCAACGGCAGGATTGCCTGGAACTTCCGGTCGCGCCCTTGCTTGGCCGAGCCGCCCGCCGAATCTCCCTCGACGATATAAATTTCCGACTTTGCCGGGTCCTTCTCCTGGCAATCCGCGAGCTTGCCCGGCAAGCCGACGCCGTCGAGCACGCCCTTTCGCCGCGTCATCTCGCGTGCCTTGCGAGCGGCATCGCGCGCACGCGCGGCATCGACGATCTTGCCCGTGATGATCTTCGCGTCGATCGGCGTCTCTTGCAGATAATCTTCCAGCGCCTTCGCGACGATTTCCTCGACCGGCGCGCGCACTTCCGACGACACCAGCTTGTCCTTCGTCTGCGAACTGAACTTCGGCTCAGGCACCTTCACCGACAGCACGCACGACAAGCCTTCGCGCATGTCGTCGCCGCTCGTCTCGACCTTCGCTTTCTTCGCGATGTCGTGGTCGGCGATGTACTTGTTCATCACGCGCGTCATCGCGGCGCGTAAGCCTGTCAGGTGAGTGCCGCCGTCGCGCTGCGGAATATTGTTGGTGAAGCAGAGCACGCTTTCGTTGTAGCTGTCGTTCCACTGCATGGCCACTTCGACGGTGACGTTTTCACGCTCGCCCGTTGCATGGAACACGTTCGGATGCAGCACCTGCTTCTGCTTGTTGATGTATTCGACAAAGCCCTTCACGCCGCCCGCAAAAGCGAAGTCGTCTTCCTTGCCGGTGCGCAAGTCGGTCAGGCGAATGCGCACGCCGTTGTTCAGGAACGAGAGCTCGCGCATGCGCTTGGCGAGAATGTCGTAATGGAATTCGACATTGCCGAAGATGGTCGCGTCCGCCAGAAAGTGCACTTCGGTGCCGCGATTTTCGGTGTCGCCGACTACCGGCATGGGCGAATACTGCACGCCGTTCTCTTCGATAAGCTCGCGGTTCTGCACCACGCCGCGCGCGAACTCCATGAAGTGTTTCTTGCCGTCGCGGCGCACGGTGAGGCGCAGCCATTCGGACAGCGCGTTCACGCACGACACGCCCACGCCGTGCAGGCCACCCGACACCTTGTAGCTGTTTTGGTCGAACTTGCCGCCCGCGTGGAGTTCGGTCATCACGATCTCGGCGGCGCTGCGCTTCGGGTCGTGCTTGTCGTCGCGTTTCAGGCCGGTGGGCACGCCACGGCCGTTGTCCGTCACCGAAATGGAGTTGTCCGCGTGAATGGTCACGTGGATGTCGTCGCAATAGCCGGCCAGCGCTTCGTCGATGGAGTTGTCCAGCACTTCGAAAACGAGGTGATGCAAACCGGTGCCATCCGACGTATCGCCGATATACATTCCCGGGCGCTTGCGCACGGCCTCCAGACCTTCGAGGATCTGAATGGACGATGCGCCGTAGCTGTTGTCGGGTTGCGAATTTGTGTTTTCAGTCATGGAATTTTCCGGTTCTGCGTCGCTGCTTCGGTTACTGCTCGAAACTTTTCAAAACACCTTAAAAACGCCAAAGGGGCGAGCCGCCCCTTGGTGTGTTCGTGGTACCTGAACGCGTCAGATGCGCATTGGCATCACGACATACTTGAATTCCTCGTTTTCCGGAATTGTGATGAGCGCGCTGGAGTTGGCGTCGCCAAGGCTCACTTGCAGCGTGTCGACCTTCAGATTCGCAAGCACGTCGAGCAGATACGTGACGTTGAAACCGATGTCCACGGTATCGCCCTGATACGCGATTTCCAGTTCTTCCTGCGCTTCTTCCTGGTCGGCATTGGTCGACATGATCTTGAGCTGACCCGGCTCGACCAGACACCGCACGCCCTTGAACTTGTCCGACGTGAGAATGGCCGCGCGCTGCAGGGAGCGCTGCAGTTCTTCGCGACCGATTTCGAACGTGTTCTTGTGCGCCTTGGGAATCACGCGCTGGAAGTCGGGGAACTTGCCTTCGACGAGCTTCGACACGAGTTCGACCTGGCCAAAACTGAACTTCACCTGCGTCGCGGCGATGTCGATCTTGAGCGTGTCGTCGATGTCTTCGAGCAGACGCTGCAATTCGAGGATGGTCTTGCGCGGGATGATGACTTCCTGACGCGGGAACGTGCCGCCGTCGATCTTCATGGACGAGAACGCGAGACGGTGGCCGTCCGTTGCGACGGCCATCAACTGGTCGCCATCCACCACGAGCAACATGCCGTTCAGGTAATAGCGAATGTCTTGCTGGGCCATGGCGAAATACACCATGCCGAGCAACTGGCGAAACGTTTTCTGCGGAACCGAAAGGCTCGCGCCGAAGTCTGTAGCCTGGTTGACGGTAGGAAACTCGTCCGCGGCGAGCGTCTGCAGCGCGAAGCGGCTCTTGCCGGAGCGCACGGTCAGGCGCTTGTCGGACAAGTCGAGCGCAACCTCACCCGGCGGCATGGCGCGCAAAATGTCGAGCAACTTGCGCGCGGCGACCGTGGTGGCGATCTGGTCGCTGCCAACGCCGAAATCGGCGCGGGTGGTGATCTGGAGTTCGAGATCCGTCGAGAGGAACGACACATCGGCGCCGTTCTTGGTGATCAGCAGATTGGCGAGGATCGGCAAGGTATGGCGGCGTTCTACGATACCGCTCACGGTTTGCAGCGGCCTTAGAAGATTGTCTCGTTCGGTCTTGACCAGTTGCATAGAGTTCCTTCGTTGATGTGACGGCCTGTCCGCCGGTTTTGCCACCGCTGGTTTTGTCACCAGCGGTTGGTTCGCCGCGCTCGCCGGACAACCTCGTAACACGCGTTGCCGGCCCCCCGCCGGTCACTCGCGAATGCTTGACGCCAGCCGCCCAGGCCACGGACAGCTAAACCTATATTGTGCCTTAAAACGGAACCGCCCCCGAAAATTGGGGGCGTTTTTACCAATAAACAGGTCCGGTGGCGCAATAATCGACGCGTTCGCGCCGGCTCAACCCTTCAGCGTTTGTTCGAGCACGTGAAGTTCGTGATTGAGCTGCGCATCCGTGCCGCGTTCGGCCGCGATCTTGCGCACGGCGTGCAGCACGGTGGTGTGATCGCGACCGCCAAAAAGCTCGCCGATCTCGGGCAGACTCTTCTGCGTCAACTCCTTCGCCAGATACATCGCGATCTGGCGCGGGCGCGCGATATTGGCCGGCCGCTTCTTCGAATACATGTCGGCGACCTTGATGCTGTAGAAATCCGCGACGGTCTTCTGAATGTTCTCCACCGAGATCTGGCGGTTCTGCACCGTCAACAGATCCTTGAGCGCTTCCTTGGTCAGCTCGATGGTGATGTCGCGGCCATGGAACTTCGAATAAGCGAGGATCTTGCGCAGCGCGCCTTCGAGTTCACGCACGTTCGAGCGCAGATGCTTCGCGACGAAGAACGCGACGTCTTCGGAAAGACTCACGCCTTCGGACTGCGCCTTTCTCATCAGAATGGCAACGCGCATTTCCAGCTCGGGCGGCTCGATGGCGACCGTCAAACCGGAATCGAAGCGCGAGATCAGACGGTCGTCGATACCGGAGATTTCCTTCGGATACGTGTCGCTCGTGATGATGACTTGCGCCTTGTTCGCGACCAGCGCCTCGAACGCGTAGAAGAACTCTTCCTGCGTACGCGACTTGCCCGAGAAGAACTGAATATCGTCGATCAACAAAAGATCGAGCGAATGGTAGTAACGCTTGAAGTCGTCGAACGCCTTGCGCTGATACGCCTTCACCACGTCGGAAACGTACTGCTCCGCGTGAATGTAGCGGATGCGCGCGCCCGCCTTGTCCATCAGCAACTGATTGCCGATAGCGTGGATCAGATGCGTCTTGCCCAGGCCCACGCCTCCGTAAAGAAAGAGCGGGTTGTACGAGATGCCGGGATTGTCGGCGACCTGAATGGCCGCCGCGCGCGCGAGCTGATTCGCCTTACCGGTGACGAAATTGTCGAAGGTCAGCACGGGGTTGAGCTTCGAACGTTCGTAAGCGGAATCGGTTTCACCGCCGGCCGATGGGTTGCCGCCCGGACGCCACGTGCGCCGGCCAGCGGCGGCTTCGTTGGCGTCGAGGCTCGGCAAGTCGAGATCGGCTTGTTCGTCCTGCATGGCCTGAGCTTGCTGGGCGGCTTCCGCCGCCAGCGCGTTCACGTGCGCGGCAGCGTTCGCGTGCGCGACGACCGAAGGCGCTTGCGGTGCGGCGGCCGGCGCGGGCGGACGCGGCGCGCCGTCGGCGACACCCGCGCCGGCCGCCGGCCGCGGCGCGGCGTTCGGCGCCTGACCGATGGCGCTGCGCGCGGTCGCTTTCGGGTCGAGTACGAACTGGACGTCGATCGTCGCGCTGAAGTATTCGCGCGCCATATCGGCAATGCGTCCCGAGAACTGGCTCTTCACCCAGTCGAGCTTGAAGCGATTGGGAGCGGCTATGCGCAAGGTGCTCGCGTCGGCATCGAAGTCGACCGGGGCCAGCGGCTTGATCCACGTGACGTACTGCTGCGGCGTGAGTTCACGCTCCAGCAATGCCGAACAGTGTTCCCAGAAATCGTTCATCGAATGCGGTCGTTTTATGGTTGGCTCCGCGCTCCTGACGGCCGTGCTTGCCGGATGCGCTCAAGCGCCTCGGCAAGTCCCGGCACAGCCATGCAGGCATGCTCCGGAGGCTTACGCCGCAAGGGTTTGCGGGCGAACGGCGGGCCGAAGCAGTAGGCGGATATTTGGGAGTAAGGCGAGATTCTAACGCCAAACGGGACCGGCGCGCGAGTTATCCACAGGGTCAAATCAGCGCGTCCGACAAGCTGGAAATGAACATGATGCGAGCATGGCGAGCTTCACTATTACGCTAACCTATTGACGGTCAATAGGAAAACGGTTTAAATAGCGGGTTCCGCGAAAACAGAATTCCTGAACCTCCGGTCGTTGCGCCCGTTGTGCCTCTCGTGCCTGCGGTTATCCACAGTCGGAACACGGTGGCGCCAAAGCCCGCGCGGTCGATCAATACTCAAGTGAGAGCATCATGAAACGTACTTACCAACCTTCCGTGACGCGCCGCAAGCGCACCCATGGCTTCCGCGTTCGCATGAAGACCGCTGGCGGCCGCAAGGTCATCAACGCTCGCCGTGCGAAGGGTCGCAAGCGCCTGGCAATCTAAGGCTTTCCGGTGGCTGGTCGCGCACGTGTGGTACAGGCCGTATCTGTCCTGAAGCCGGGCGCGCATCACGAACCGGCAGGCTGCTTTAGCGCCGCACAGAAGTCTTGAAACAGGACATCGTTCAGTTGCCGGCGCAGGCCGCGTTCCCCAAGGCCGCAAGGCTACTGAAAACGGATGAGTTCTCATCCGTTTTTCGTTTGCGCCCGTGGCGACGTTCGCCGCATTTCGTGCTGTACGGGAAACCGACTGGGCAGGAGGCGCGTCTCGGCCTCGTGATCGGCAAGAAGCAAGCGCCGCGTGCAGTCACGCGCAACTTGATCAAGCGGCACGCGCGTGACGCGTTTCGGTTGCGTCGCGAAGCGTTGAGCGGTTTCGATATCCTCGTGCGCTTGCACGCGAAAATCGACCGCAAGGCCATGCCGAGCGCCAGTTCGCCGCCGCTCGGCGCGCTCGTGCGAGGCGAACTGGAAGCATTGCTGGACCGTGCCGTGCGCGAAGTCGCGCGCCGTGCGGCTGAAACCGTGGCGGCGCCGCCTGGCGTGCCCGCCGTAGACGACACCTCCGGCCCTTCCGGGTCATGAAGCGCAGTCTGCGTCTCGAATCGCCGGTCACGGCGAACGGGGCGCGCGGCGCGAAGCTTATGCAAACGGCACTAATCGCGTTGTTGCGCTTCTACAAGGTTGCTGTGAGCCCGCTGCTCGGCAGCCGGTGCCGTTTTTATCCCTCCTGTTCCGACTACGCGCGCGAGGCAATCCAGTATCATGGCGCCGCGCATGGCACGTATCTCGCCGCCAAAAGGCTTTGCCGCTGCCATCCGTTCTCGGCGGGCGGCGTCGATCTCGTGCCGCAGCCTTCCGATTCGCGATCAGATTCCACGCGGGTTTCCGAGCCGGCCGCGGAATTCGCTCAAGAAAAGCATTCACCACTAAACGGCGCTGATGCGCTTACCGATCGACACTGAGACAACGCATGGATATCAAACGCACCGTCCTATGGGTCATCTTCTTCGTGTCAGTTGTCATGCTGTTCGACAACTGGCAGCGCGACCATGGGCGCCCGTCGATGTTCTTCCCGAGCGCGACGCAGCCGGCCAAGACCGCCAGCAACCCCGCACCGGGCACGGCCGCATCGGGCGCGCAGCCTTCCGAATTGCCCAACTCGCCGGCCGGTACCGCCGCGCCGGGTTCGACGACGCCGCCCGCCACGGCGGCCGCGCAACTCGTCAAGTTCACGACGGACGTGTATTCCGGTGAGATCGACACGCGCGGCGGCACGCTTTCGAAGCTCTCGCTCGTGAAGGAAGGCGACGGCAAGCAGCCCGACCTTTACATCACCCTCTTCGATCACACGCCGACCCACACGTATCTCGCGCGCACGGGCCTGCTCGGCGGCGACTTCCCTAACCACAACGACATCTTCACGGCGGTGCCGGGCCAGACGTCCTTGTCGGGCGACGCGAAAACGCTGACGCTCGCGTTCGAATCGCCGGTTAAGGGTGGCGTGAAGGTCGTAAAAACCTACACGTTCACGCGTGGCAGCTACGTGATCAACGTCGATACGAAAATCGAGAACGTCGGTAGCGCGCCGGTCACGCCGAAGCTCTACATGGAACTCGTGCGCGACAACACGCCGGTGGAGACGCCGCGCTTCTCGCATACGTTCATCGGGCCAGCGGTCTACACGGATCAGCATCACTTCCAGAAGATCGACTTCAGCGATATCGACAAGAACAAGGCTACGTTCGCGCCTTCCGCCGACAACGGCTGGATTGCGATGGTGCAGCATTACTTCGCGTCGGCGTGGATTCCGCAGCAGGGCGCGAAGCGTGACATCTATGTGCAGAAGATCGATCCGGATTTGTATCGCGTGGGTGTGCAGCAGGCCGTGCAGACCATTGCGCCGGGACAGACCGCGACCGTCGATGCGCGTCTTTTCGCGGGTCCCGAAGAAGAGCGCATGCTGGAAGGTATCGCGCCGGGGCTCGAGCTTGTGAAGGATTACGGCATGGTGACGATCATCGCCAAGCCGCTTTTCTGGCTGCTCGAGAAGATCCACAGCTATGTCGGCAACTGGGGCTGGGCGATCGTGCTGCTTACGCTGCTCATCAAGGCTGTGTTCTTCCCGCTGTCGGCGGCGAGCTATAAGTCGATGGCGCGCATGAAGGAAATCACGCCGCGCATGCAACAGATTCGCGAGCGCTTCAAGAGCGATCCGCAGAAGATGAACGCGTCGCTGATGGAGCTTTACAAGACCGAGAAGGTGAACCCATTCGGCGGCTGCCTGCCGGTCGTGGTGCAGATTCCGGTGTTTATCTCGCTGTACTGGGTGCTGCTGTCGTCGGTGGAAATGCGCGGTGCACCGTGGATCGGCTGGATTCACGATCTGTCGCAACAAGACCCGTACTTCATCTTGCCGGTGCTGATGGCTGTATCGATGTTCCTGCAGACCAAGCTGAACCCGACGCCGCCGGACCCGGTTCAAGCCAAGATGATGATGTTCATGCCGATCGCGTTTTCGGTCATGTTCTTCTTCTTCCCGGCCGGTCTCGTGCTGTATTACGTGGTGAATAACGTGCTGTCGATCGCGCAGCAGTATTACATCACGCGCATGATGGGACAGCGGAAGAAGAAGGCGGCTTGAGGTTTCTTTAGGTTTGGATGTGGAAGTGGATTTGAAAACGCCCGGCATGCCGGGCGTTTTTGTTTGGTTCGACAGGCGGCTCATGAACTTAATATTTGAGCTCGTCCTCGAACTTGTCGACTTCGACCAGTAGTTGATCGATCATTGATCTGATATTGCGAAGCTTCGAGCGACGATCTTCATTTAACGCGCCTTGACCATACGAGACCGCGGGTTCATTTGCATAATTGTTCACGTAGCTGGAGGAGGAATCGCTTACTCCGAACTTCAACCAATTAACAGAACGGTTCAGCGCCTTCGACAGCATTTGTAAATGCTTTGGCCTGGGCATGTGTATGGCATCGAGCCAGTTTTTCACGGTTGTCGATGATACTTGTTCCGCGATGGGAACGTGGGCATCCAATAGGCGCCGGACATGTCTCAGATTCTCAAAATCAATAGCAGTCTCGGCGGGCCAATGCGCCTTTTTGGAAAGTCGCGCGCTCTCTTCAACCAGAGCGTCGCGAAACCGCCTTGCGAAGGCGAGCTTTACAGGATCGGTAACCATGGCGGCAGTGTCCGCGACATTGTTCAAGACGTGGTCAAGGTAAAACTTTTATAACTCAAGTTTTAACGGGCAGCTGATTGTCGGGAAGGCAGAAAACCTTGCGGGACAAGCGTTTAGCGACAATGGCCGGTACAGGCTAGATTTAGCCAACTCGATTGAAACATTCTGTCGCGCTGACGAATTCGAACGTTTACCGCTTCGCCGCCCCGTAAAACTGCTGCACAAGCTCCTCGACCAGATACCGATGATGCGGCGACAACGCCTCGATCTTCGACACAAGCTCGAGCGTTTCCCCGGACGCCGGGTATTGCTCATCCCGTACGAGCGGCTTTGGCGTCCCCTGAGCGATACCGCCCGGCGACGGTCCATAGTGCAGCCAGTGCAACTCCACCTTGAACCATCCGGCCAATACTTCCAGCTTGTCGATGGTCGGAATCGAACGCCCGGTGAGCCACTTGTGCGCCGTTTGAGGGGAAACCGCTTCGCCGTGATAACGGAGACTGAATTTTTTGGCGAGATCGGTCGCGCCGCGCAACTTCTCAGGTGCGCGGGTCATCGAGAACTTAAGCCGCTCGGAGAAATCGGCTTTTTCTTGTGGTGTAGGCATAGTGCAATTGTGCGAGCCAACCGTTGCCTATGCGTCAACCAATCGCGTTAGAAGTGGCGGAAATATTCGTCGTTTTATCTTGCGTAAGCGTTACCGATCGCTGCCAAAAAGCAATCAAGCGTCGCTCTCAGACCTCCGTCAGTGCTGCCTAAGCCACGAATTTGTTGTAGAAAACGGCGCGAGTTGCATGCGTTCGTCCGTATCTCAAATGAGATACGGCAAGAATTTTCCTAACGGGCGTGATGTCCGCAGCTACGCGTCTCAGCGCGATACAATCCCCGCACCCGAAATCCCTGCTTTCCTCACATGCTCAGCAACGACTCCGATCCGATTGTCGCCATCGCCACCGCGCCCGGACGCGGCGGGATTGGCGTCGTGCGGCTGTCGTTCGGACGCGCGGGTGAGCGCGCCGCGCACCTCGCGATGTTCGCGCTGTGCGGCCAATCGTTGAACGCGCGCCACGCTAGCTACGTGCCGTTTCTCGACGGCAACGGCGAGGCGCTCGATCGCGGCATCGCGCTCTACTTTCCCGCGCCGCACTCATACAGCGGCGAATATGTTCTTGAATTGCAGGGTCACGGCGGCCCGATCGTGCTTCAACTCGTGCTGCAACGCGCGCTCGACGTCGGACGCGAGTTCGGCCTGAGACTTGCCGAGCCCGGTGAATTCACGCGACGCGCGTTTCTCAACGACAAGCTCGATCTCGCACAGGCCGAAGCCGTCGCCGATCTGATCGAGGCCAGCACGGAAGCCGCCGCGCGCTCCGCGGGCCGCTCGCTCGAAGGCGCGTTTTCGCGCGAAATCCACGCGCTCGTCGAAGACGTCATCAATTTGCGGATGCTGGTTGAAGCGACTCTGGACTTCCCCGAGGAAGAGATCGACTTCCTGGAAGCAGCGGACGCGCGCGGCAAGCTCGCGCGCATTCGCGAGCGCTTGAACACCGTCCTCGCCGATGCACGACAGGGCGCCTTGCTGCGCGAAGGCTTATCGGTCGTGCTGGCCGGGCAGCCGAACGTGGGCAAGTCGTCGCTGCTGAACGCGCTGGCCGGCGCGGAGCTCGCTATCGTCACGCCGATTGCCGGCACCACGCGCGACAAGGTCGCTCAGACCATTCAAGTGGAAGGCATACCGCTGCATATCATCGATACGGCGGGGCTGCGCGACACCGAAGACGAAGTCGAGCGAATTGGTATCGAGCGGACTTGGGGTGAGATCGAGCGCGCCGACGTCGTGTTGCATTTGCTCGACGCCCGCAACGGGATGACGAGCGAAGACGACGCGATCGCCGCGCGTTTCCCCGGTGGTGTGCCGGTCGTGCGCGTGCTGAACAAAACGGACCTGGCGGGCGCACCAGCCGCAAGCCGAGACGCGGACGGCGACGCGCGCCAAGTCAATCTCTCGGCGAAAACGGGCGAAGGTATCGCGCTCTTGCGAGAAATGCTGCTCAAGATTGCCGGATGGCAGGCAGGCGCGGAGAGCGTGTATTTGGCGCGCGAACGGCATCTCATCGCGTTGCGGGCGGCGCGCGAACATCTGGCACTGGCGGCCGCCCACGCCGATCAGAACTCACAGGCGCTTGATTTATTCGCTGAAGAACTGCGCCTCGCTCAAGAAAATCTCAATGCAATCACGGGTGAGTTCACTTCCGATGATCTACTGGGCGTGATTTTCAGCCGGTTCTGCATCGGAAAGTAACTCAAGCGAGTTTCGGTTTCCCTATCTCCCGCAACTCGGCGCTCAGTTTGTCGCTTTCCTCCGGCCTTCCATGAAACGCGGCCGGCGTGTTCTGAAACAGCTCGACGCGATACACCCCGTCGCACATCGACAGAACCATGGTCTGAATCGCGTTCAGACTCGGATCGAGCGCCGCCGTGCCGCGTGGCCACATCCCTGCAACCGCACGCAAAAGCAAAGTCTGCCCGCTCGCCATGCGTCTGACTTCCCGCACCTTGGCCACGAAAAGCGGCGTCGGATGCTGCGCGAAAATCGGTTGCAGATGCGCTTCGATGCACGCGCGGCCATCGATCGTGCTGCCGTCGAATCCAACTAGACTGCCGCGCTCGGCGAAACGCGCGGCCATTGCTGCCGCGTCTTGACGATTCCAGTCATCGAGCAAGCCGAAAAATACGCGGCGCGCGCTAGTCGCCCAATCAGCAAATGCGGTTTGAGTCATGTCGCCCTCTTCCATGCAGCCGCGAAGACGCCGGCGCCCATGAGCAGCGCGCCGCCGGTCCGATTCACCGTGCGCTGCACGGAGGGCTTGCGAATTGCCCGACGCGCGCCCGATGCGAGCAACGCGTAAAAGAACGCGTTAGCCGCCGCCAGCCCGACGAAGGTTGCCTCGAATAGCGCGATTTGCGAGACGCTTGCCGCGTGGGGATCGATGAACTGCGGCAGAAACGCGACGAAGAAGATGATGCTCTTCGGGTTGAGCGTGGTTACCGCGTAGGCGTGGGCCAGGATGCGGCCGGTGCGCAGATCGTCGCCGGCCTTGACTGCGTCCGTGTCGATCACCGGCGCGCGCCACAACTTGATGCCCAAGTAAAACAGATACGCCGCGCCCACCCACTTGACCACCATGAACAGTTCCGCCGATGCCGCCAGCAAAACGCCGAGACCGAGCATGGAAGCCGTCATCGACGTGAGGTCGCCGAGCGCCACGCCGAGCGTCGTCGCGAGCGCGTACTTGCGCCCGTGCCCGAGCGCGTAGGACACGACCAGCAATACGGTCGGGCCAGGGATTGCAACAAGAATGGCTGATGCGATAGCGAACGGCAGCCACTGAGCGAGCGTCATGGGATATCTCCTGATTTCGTTGGGATCGATTTATCCATGAACGGCGGCGCGGCGCAATAGGCCGGAAGGCTAACTAGACATCTCGGCGAAGAATCGATTGCTTGGAAGGTTGGAAAGCGCTCTTGGTCGGGTAATGCGCCGCACAAGAATCGTGTTGAGATAAATCGCTACCATTGGCAAGTAATAACCGCTTCAATTTCCTCCAAATAGAGGTTTTTAATGCCTTTCATATCAATACGCTGCGTTCTGACGAACTAACGCAAGCGTGCGACATTCCGGCTTGTTGCAATCGCACACAACTTGAGCTTGCAAACTTTCAAACGTCAATTAGCATGGCTTTTGCATTTAGCGGCTTTTAAATACATAGCTAATTTCGAGACGAATTCGTTTGGAGGCTACTCAATGAAGAAGCGCGCCAGTTTTCTCGTTGCAATGGTAGGGACGTTCGCTATCGCTTGCGCTGCGCAGGCCCAGGACAGCGCGGTTCAAGCCCAACAGACATTCACATTTCGGCCTAACTCATATGGTTGCCTGTCCAAGGACAAATTCGATTCAGCCGATGAGCATGCGAAAGCTGGCGAGCATCAAAAGATGCAGCAATATTTCGAAGGCTTCGAATGCGTTTCGACGCCGGTCGATTCGCATTTTCGCGTATTGCGCGTAGTCGGACACGACATCGAATTCGTCAATGCCGCGAATAGCGATACGCAGGGAATGTGGACTGCCGACCGGTTTATTGAGCAGAAAGGGCTCTGAGTAATTACGAATGATGGTGGCCGACGCGCATCGAATAAATGCGCGTAGGTAAATCATTGCCGTTGAAAATGGTGCCATCTTTCGTGGCGGCGAACGCTCGCTGCGCGCATCTTATTCTTCCAATTTGTTCCTGAATCACCGCACAATGTCGGTCGCGTGAGCGTCGGCGTGCGGTGTCTTGGTATTTGTTCGCCGCCTCTTCTACTTTCCTTGCCGGTTTTCGACCGGCCTTTTGGTGTTGCATGGCCCTCAAATCGACAATCTACAAGGCGGACCTTCAGATCGCCGACATGGACCGCCACTATTACGGCGACCATTCCCTGACCATCGCGCGTCATCCTTCCGAGACCGACGAACGGATGATGGTGCGCGTCGCCGCTTTTGGCCTATTCGCGAGCGAACGACTGGAGTTTTGCAAAGGACTATCCGACACCGATGAACCCGATCTCTGGCAAAAGGACCTCACTGGTCAGATCGAGACGTGGATCGAGATTGGCCAGCCGGATGAGCGGCGTATCGCGAAAGCGAGCGGTCGCGCGGACCGCGTGGTGGTTATCGCGTATGCAGGCAGGACGAGCGACATCTGGTGGCAAGGTGTGAAGGGCAAGGTCGAGCGTCTGCAAAACGTGACGGTGTGGTCGCTTGAGGAGGGCGTCGGCGAGGCGCTTGGCAAGCTGGCCGAACGGACGATGCGGCTGCAGATGACGGTGCAGGATGGTGAGGCGTCGTTGGGAAGCGCGACGGTGGATCCGGTGATGATTCGGAAGGGGGTGTTTAAGGGGGCGGCGGTTTGATGTCGATGCGGGCGGGTTGAACGACGCGCAGTTTACGTGTGGGATGTCGTCAATGCGAAAAGGCTCAGCCGAATGGCTGAGCCTTTTGATTTTTCGTGGTGGAGAGGAGGAGGATCGAACAAATCCGGCTTTCGCTTGCCAGATATGGCCTATTTTGGCGGAGAAAATGATAATGCCCCCAAAAATGCCCCCGTTTGCATTGTCGTGTCCAACGCGAAGATCAGCGCGTTGACATGCTCAAATCGATCTAGGCTGTGTTGCGGAAAGGCGACAAGACTCGCTTATGTGTATCAATCTGAATTTCGGCTATTGCGTCTTGGCTTTGCCCTGCCACCGAAATGTAATTGCTGACGCCTAGGCCACCCCAGTAGCTCGGTGGCGCAGTCTGCAGCTAGCTTCGGTTCAATCTGCGGCGACGGCACGCCTAAACAAAGCGGCCCGAGTCGCGTTACTGCCCGCCGCGTGATCACGGGCAGATCGATGGTTCTGAGGTGAGATCGCCCTCTGCAGTTGGCGACTCCGAAGGAATGGACCAACATGCCGTATCCTCTGCCCACACCGCTCCAAGGTTTCGCAGACCGCCGTAGACCCCGTCTCGGGCGATGTCTCGCCCCATCATTTCAGAAGCCTTCACGACGATGGTTTGAATCGATGCCCCCCTTTCGCATCCGAGCAATATCTCTCGTACAGCGTCGACTAGCAACAATCTTCGCGGCCCTTCCCACTTCGAAAGATACAAGTACTGTCCGGCGCCCGAGCGGAACCTCTGATCGCGAGTAGCAATGGCGAGCATAACGGACCCTCCGCCGAGTAAATCGAACCTCTCAGCGGCCAAGCCGGCATAAGGCAGCAGTTCAGAAGTGTGCAGCCCTATTCCTCGGTCCTCGAGTTCTGTTGCAAGGCGATCCAAGATTTCACTGATCTCGGCCTCACTTAGTCCCAAATCTCTATCCAGCAGCCCCCAACGCCCGGACCCGAGTCTGAGAAGGTTTCCTCCGTCGAAGATTTGGAAGATGTCGTTGATCCCTCGCTCAGCGACAATTCGCTCCCTGATCTCCTTATAACTGAGGGGACAGCCGGCATTTTGAATAACCGATAAGATGGCCTGACGAATGTCGATACGATTGGCCGTACTCATCTGCTGACCTTTGTTGTGTACCCAAACCATGCGGCCCAGATAGGTCAGCGTGTTCGAGTTCTGCAAAGCGATGCACAACACATAGGGGTCCAAGTTGCCGTTGCAATCGACCCCGTTTGCATAGAGATGCTCGACCAATTCATTGCAGTGCCATTGTCTTTTAGCCTTCCCCTCACCGACAATCGCAAGCGTCTCTTGGACCAAGGCTTCTTCTTCTTCCGCATCGAGCGGAAAATGCTTTCGGAGACCAAAGGTGCCACGCCCGTACAAGAAAGCATATCTTCCACAAGCGGCATGAACGTAACGAGCGCGGTTATTTCCCCCATCGCGTCCACGCAACCGCTCAGCCACCTCCAAAAAGTGCAACGGCCGCTCTGATTCTGACAGTACCCCAAGAACCATTGCCTCCATTGAGGTTCCATAAGCGACAACGACTGGTTCACCGGCGCCTATTGTCGCCGTGTGCGCCTTCGCCACAGCGAGACGCCACAATTCCTCGCTAAATTCGGATCCTGAGAAAGGCAAGAGCCCGGACACGAGGGATTGCGCTTGGCTAACAGGCCAATTTTTACTCGCGGCCTCAGCCATGATCTCAGAGGCCTGTCGCATAGCAAGATCCCATTCATCCTGAGATAGTCGCGTCACATACTCGATGTGCTCGATCTCGACGAGGTGAAATCGACCATCCAAGAAATTGTCGAAGCAATAGGACAGCACCTTTGCGTTGGCGGCGATTCCATCGAGCCACGGCAATACCACATCCAAACCTAAAACGGGCAACGGTTCCAACGCCTTCGAAAGCGACATCGATAGGTTGGAATCCAGCAGCCTCCATATTGGAAGGTGTTGAATTTCAAGTTTCGCCGCCCTTTCTATTTGTCGGATTCTTTCTCTAGTCACCCCGACGTCCTCTGCGATTTCCTGCAAAGTTGCAGCTTCACAACGCAAGCCCATCCGCCTGCGTAGAACAACGTCCCTCCCCCATTTCAACCGCGGGAGGCTCGCAGCAAGTTCATCTAGGAAATAAGCACTAGGAGCGACGGGATCAAAGCTAGGGCTCGTCGGCTCAAGTCTAGATGCCTCAATTGGCCTCGCGAGACGATTCGCTTCTGAAAGACGCAGTGTCACGTCGGCATCGAAAGATGCCTTAAGCCTTTGTGCCACCTCGTTATCACATTTCCGGCCAAAGTTTGGCAGCTTTCGCAAGGCCTCCGGTGCGAAGAATCGGAGGTCTGCCACCGTCGAAATGTCTGCGGCACGGAGGCAGTTTCCGGCCCTCACTCCCAGCCCCAAGGCTGACACTGCAGTCTCGATAAACCAAGGCGGTAAGCAGCGTGCTAAGCTTCCAGCGTCCACATTCGATAAACTCGACGTGAGATATTCGAATCGCCGAACGCCCAGCGTAATCCGATGGATTGCCGCCAGTCCGGCCTCTTTCCTTTGATAGGATTGGTCATCAAATATTCCAGCATCTGCAACAGCCGCCGCCAACATTGGGTCTTCTGCCAAGATAGCGTTCAACCACTTCTCGCGTTTTCCAGTCAAATGAGGCGTAATCCGACGCTCTAAGTGCAGCAGCCATTCCTCTTTGCTGCCGGCCTCGGCTTCAACCTGATCAGCGGGGAACAAAGACTTTTGTGACACTGCCATTGTGTCGGTGAGCGGCTCAACTGGGATTGTGTATCCCCAACCTTCACATGACAGAAACAGCGGTATGCCTTCGACATCGCCGACAGGTTGAGGGAGGCAACGGCCCAAACCACCGAGACCGTATCGGGCGGACCCTGTGAGAAGGACCCGCCCTTCGTGCGCGGCAGCATAAGAAGCAAACGAGCGAGTGTCGGGCCGCGAAAAGCCAATATGAATAACACCGGTTGCGTCTAATGCACGCGGATACGAATTCCACGTGGCTACGAGATCCTCCAACTCGCGGTGAATCGTTATTTGCCAATCTCGACCTTCCTGCCACACCATCAGGAAGCAACGTAGCGTCTGCATTTTCTTATTCGCGAGAACCGGATAAAAGCTTTGCGAAGTCGATTTGACCACTGTCCGCGCGACGACCGAGCTCGTTCACACCCCATTCGGCCAGACGTTCCGCGCATCGATACACAGGCTCATCCCCGGTTTCGAAGAGTGCTTTGATCATGGCTTGTAGTTCGCCGTCGGGATCCAGCGATCCAATGTTAAAGATAGTCGTCTTCGGTGGAACTATTTCGTCCGGAATTACGCCTTGGCCAATTGCCAGTGCTATCGCAAACCGGTATCCATCCATCATCTCACGGAAGAATCCATTGTCCTTCAGATGCCGCAATCGTTCCGCTGCGCGCTCGGAAAGACCTACGCTAGTCGGTTCGTAAGCATTACTCACGCTAGTACCTCTTCGATTTGAGAATGTCGCGGAGTGATTTCCTTGATTTCATAGGAACGTCCTATCCGTGGCGCAATTACCGCCAGGTCGACATCTTTTCGGATCTCACCGTCGTGAACAAGCAAGACAAGCTGGGTTGTCGCAGTGGGCAAATATCGAATGATGTTGTCTCGGTGCTTCGTGTCCAGTCGTCCGAACGGTGTGTCCATCACTACCGGGCCGACCGAGCGTCCAGTCTGAGAAAGCCCGTCTATCAATGACAAAGCAACGATCTGTTCCGCTCCCGCGGATCTGATAGACACTGGACGGCCGTTCTCGTCCAGAATCGTCAGGCCATAGTTTTTATTGATTTGTAACGACTTATAAGACGCCTGACTTATCATCTTGCGGAAAGCTTCTGTCGCCTTCGCCTCCACCTTCGAACGCAGCGAATCCCGAAGACGCTCGACGCTGTCACCGAACACTCTCTCGAGTTGCATCAGAACCCGCACTTCAGCCGAGCTTCGTTGAGCCCGCGCTTGGGGAATCCCATCTATCGTGCGCGCGATGATTTGAAGCTGCTTTTTAACTTCGTCTAATGCTTCGATTTTGGTGGAGATTGAATTTTCGATAAGCGTTTCGTTTTTGAACAACTGATCACGCAACGCCCTTTTTCGTGCCGCCTCAGGTGGATCGAACCCCTCAACTTCTTGGTTAAGCATCTCAATTTCGTTTTCGATGCGCGTGTACGACACTTCGTTTTGGCTGATTGTCGAGTCCAAACGAGCGATACTTCCGGCGACGGGGGCGCTCTCCAACCTCGCAAGCGAAGTAATCTCGGAAGTCACCTGAGCATAGGCCTCATGTTTAGCCTCGAACTCCGTTATCTTCCCTTGCAACTCACCCAACTCTCGGCCAGCAGCTTGCTTGCGGTCGACTGGAACTTGGGATCCGCAAGTCGGGCACGCAGCATCGGACAAAATCGCACTTAACGTTGCGATGTGACTTTGCATCGCAGCACGTTCGGTTAAGGCGTCAGCGATCTTTTTCTGCTCCGCGCGCAAGTGATCAAGCTTAATTTTGATTTTCGGCTGGAGCAGATCCTTCCACGCAAGCTTAAGCAAATCCAGCTTTTCTTCGTGAAGCTTCTTTTGCTGAACGATAATATCGTCTTTCCGTGATTCAAGCGCATCAATCCGAGCCTGGGCCTTTTGGGCGGCCTCCGTTTTCTTAAGATCGTCGTCTAGCTCACGCCTCTGCTTTTGGACATCTTGATATCGAGCCTTGAGACCGATAACGTCGGCCTCGTGCGCAGCTTGCTTCTGCTGATATCGCTCTTGCTGTTCTGCCTGCCGTTCTAACCCGGCCACCTGAGCGAGGTCCTTACTCTGACGCCGCTGCGCAGCTCGCAAAAGGGTTGTGACATCTTCCCGACCATAGATAAGAGCCGGAACACCCAGCACTTTTTCGATTGCTGCCTTGATATTTCGCCCTTGATCACTTCCCTCGATCAAGAGACTCTCGTACTCTTGTAAAAGCTCACCATCAAATAGAAAAAAACGAGATACTTGCTCTGGCGCAAATTGATTGATTTCAGCTTCGACTAGATTGCCGTTCACCGCCATGCCGTCTTTCAAAAGCGCAGTGAACACTTCGAAATCTTCTTTTCGAGTAGGCGTAGCTACCACCGGGCGCTTAGTACTCCGCCGCCTCAATTCATATTTATGGCCGCCGGCTTCGAACTGAAGCGCAACTTCCATCTCCCAATTCCCTTCGAGCGTCGCTTCTTTGTTGTGCAAGTCGTGGAGAGAAATTTCGCTAGAGTGACGACCGACCGCCCGGCCGTAAAAGGCCCACCGAATGGCGTTCAGGAGGCTCGTCTTGCCGCGCATGTTGTCGCCGAACACGACCATAACGTTTTTTACGGAGTCGTCCGGAAAATTTACGGTCTGCGTGCCCTTGTAGGGCATGAAATTCTTCATTGTTAGACGTTGGAGCTTCATGCCTTATCCTTGATCATCTGCGCCAATATATTCTTCTATTAATTTCCCAAGCTCTTGAGAAGCGATTGGCGACTCACGATTAAATTGATGAGTACGTTCTATAACGTAGGCCGCCTCTATTAGCCCCGGAGACAAAGTTGGCTCGAGCTCCTCTGCACTTCCTAGGAGGGCTTTTAGCCCCATGTCTTGGCTATTGTCAGTCATCGTCAAGCTCTTCCTCTATTCCCTCTTCAGATTTTTCATCCGGATCGAAACCGATTTCTGCGGCAATCGCTCGCAATTCGGCGTCGGCACCGCCATTAAAAGCATCATGCGCGAACTCTAAAGCGCGCACAAATTCCGATCGCAACAATGCAAGCTGTTCGGGTTCGTCGCTAACAGAAACCGGCACGACGATTGCATCATGAATCACAGCGAGAGTCTTTCCAGTGATAGATCGAAGCACGCGCCCCCGTCGCTGTATAAATTGGCGGGGATTTTGACTGGAAGCGAGCACGAGCGCATGCGATATTGCGGGTATGTCCACACCTTCGTCGAGGCATCTGATGGATACCAAGATCCCGCCAAAGATTTTGAACCACTCAAGCGTGCCCTCCTTGTCACCTTGCATGTTCGAATGATATTCGGTGGACGCCAAGCCTGCACCGCTTAAAGCAACACGCACGTCCCTCAGTTGCTCCAGATCTTCGCAGTAAACCAACCATCGCGCGCCTTCTTCGAACTCTGAGGAAAGGACATTAACCGCTAGCGCAATTTTGTTGGCGGCCTTCTTTGCAATGCGTGACCGTTGAATAAGCAATAATTTAGCTTTATCGCTCAGATAGTGTGCCCCATCCGCGCCTCGGCTACGGCCAACCTCGCGGGAGATAGCCTTAGACAGTTCCTTCCAATCCTCGGCCTCGTCAGCAGTTAGACGCACAGGATGAGGGAAGTACTGGTATTCAACCAAGCGCCCGGCGGCGATAGCATCGCGCAGCGTTATTGGTGGGGGCAGGATCGGTCCGAAGTAGCCGAAGATGCGGGCTGTCCCTTCAGGATCGCCGTATCGTTCCGGAGTCGCTGACAGACCTAGCCTAGGTCCACAACGCAGTGATAAAGACTTTGCATTGAAGGAGCTCCCAATTTGATGAACCTCATCAGCCGCAAGCATCAAGTGCGGACCATGACATAGGAGGGATTGAAATGAGTCCGTGGCCGCGGTTTGCATGGTCGCAATAATTACCCGTGGCCCAAGGGTGCAATCATCGCTTGAAATGCTTCTCAAACGCGTGCCTTGCCGCCACGAGCTATGGCCCGCACCGGCGAGCATTCGCGCGGCCTCAGGCATTTCAGCCGAGATTTCCGCGTTCCACTGCGCCAGCAGCAGGCGGCTCGGTACTAATACTAGGGCTGGCAGCCCCTGGGCGACATGGGCACGCATCGCTGAAATCGCGGTGAACGTCTTCCCACTTCCAGTAGCGTGCTGCAGAACCCCTTTCCTCCCGGCCTGCTCCCATGCGGAAATGGCCGCAGCTTGATGCGGTAAAACGTTACGCTTAAGGCTCTTTGTTCGCTTCGGGATTGAATCCTCAAAGAGGGCGGTTTCAATTGCTGACAAGGACGGCAGAGTCTCTTCGATTAGCTTGCGCCTTACTGCCTCTGGAAAATCCTCGACAGTCACGTCCGGCGCGACCTTACCCCACAGCGCCTCGAAATCGTCGGTGTGGCGCTGAACTCGCCCCGCCTCTGCCAAGCCCCTCCATGAACAAAAGGCTTCGATCGATTCGAAATTTCCAGTCGGATCCCACCCGTTCCAAGTCTCATTTGCGGAGCCAATGAAACTCAATGCGTTGCCGAAGCGATCTCGGAAGATGCCGATCTTTTCATGATATAGACCGTAGCTTTTCGGGCGGACTGCAATTTTTATATCGAGTACACCTGTCGCGACAAGTGTCGCAAGTACCCGCGTTCGATAGTTAGTCTCCGGTTGAGAAATGAGAAGCGCTAGCTCTCCTTCCAACTCGGCGCTCAAATTTAGCTCTCTATCGCGATAGCCGGCTTCGATGCTCGCTGTGTCCGCAGGATGCAGTGACGGCGAACACACCAGACGAATTTTGCCGCCGCGTTTCGCAAACTCGATGGTTTCTGGTCCGACGACGAGATAGATTGACGAGCGAAAATAGCCGACCGCTCGATCGTAGAAGGCCGAGTTCAGCAAACACGGATGATAAAAATCGCGGATGGGATCAGATGTTCCAGTGCGATAACGCTGAGAAAACGCAATGGACGACAACCCCAACCCCGCTGCGGCCCCGCTTTTCATTTGGCCCCTTTTTTGATGCGCCAATTTTTAATTCGCTTCGATGGCATGTTTACGGCATCTTGCATCGTTTTCTGAAGTCGCGAAACTGGAACCTTTAATTTTGCCCCGTACTCCCCAGTTCGCCTCCCCGCGGGCCGTATGCATGTCGCACGCCTTTGAGTTGCGTGCGGTTGCCCTTTGCGGCAAAATGTAATACGTAAACCTAGGTCAATAATGTAATCCACAGGAAATCTCAGATGGTACGTCCACCTGTAGCTGAGCGACGCGGCGTGTCTTCGATTCGGCTAACAGAGTCAGAAAGACATGCGATGGAAGAGGCCGCCTCGAAGCTGGGCTTGAAATCGGTTTCTGACTATTTAAGACACCTTCATCGGCAGCATGCAGAGTCAAAGCCAACTGACGGTCGCTCGCGCACCGGCGACGGTGGAGCAAATTTGAGTGAATTTCTTCTCACAAATCACGGTACGATATTTGAAGGAAATTCGCTGTCTTGGCTGCATGATCACGCAAAGCCCAATAGCGTAGACTTAATTATGACCAGCCCTCCCTTTGGCTTGGTCAGAAAGAAGACCTATGGTAATGAGGATGCAGATCTTTACTGCAATTGGTTTAGGCCTTTCGCAGAGGGTTTTAAACGCGTACTAAAAGACACTGGATCACTGGTAATCGACATTGGTGGAGCGTGGAAGCCGGGCTTACCCACGAGAAGTCTTTATAATTTCGAACTCCTGATAATGCTTTGCCGTGAATATGGATTCCATCTTTGTCAAGAGCATTATTGGTGGAACCCCGCCAAACTGCCGACGCCGGCCGAATGGGTGAATGTTCGTCGAGTTCGGGTTAAAGATGCTGTTAATACGATATGGTGGCTATCGCCGTCGCCGTTTCCAAAAGCAAATAATCGCAGAGTATTGGCTCCATATTCCGGCGCCATGAAAGATTTGCTAAAAAATGGCTACACGGCCAAAATGCGGCCGTCCGGTCATGATATCTCAACAAAATTTCAAAAAGATAATGGCGGCGCCGTTCCACCAAACTTGCTGGCTATAGCAAACACTGAATCAAATGGTGTTTATCAAGATTTTTGTCGGGCAAATAATCGAGAAATTCACCCGGCTAGGTTTCCCGCGCTGCTTCCTGAATATTTTATTCGTATGCTGACCGATCAAGGAGATCTTGTAGTCGATCCGTTCGGCGGATCATGCGTGACTGGCATGGTGGCGGAGTCATTAAAGCGGAAGTGGGTGTGCGTTGAAATGAACCGCGAATATTTGCATGGTGCGAAAGCAAGATTCAGCGGCACCGCGCGCGGGAAAGCGACGCAATCAAAGAATCGGCAAATATCTTATGAGATCCCCGCGCCATGTGGAGTGCCCGTGGACGAAAGCCTTACTCCGTTTTTTGCCGACGGTGGAGCAGCCCGCTCAGGAAACGCATCGGCAGTGCTTGATGACGATCGCAAGATTGAGTCCGTGACGATGCAGATTCGCCGACCACGTGTGGTGAAGGCTGCTTAACAGTCACCTTGCGAACCGGCGTTTGACCGAAATTCCAACTCGGATCAGCCAGAGCTGCGCTTGCGGCATTCAGGCCAACTTGGGAGGTTATTTGGTCGCGCCACTGAGACCCTCTGCTTGCCGCCACTAGCGGTGACAATGCGCCCCAACTTCGCCGTGCGAGCGCGTTTTGCTTTTGGGTTGATCTGCCTGATTCACAGGTCAATAACTTGGCGGCGATTGCAGAGGCGCAGCAGCGTCCTCGCGCGACTGTCATTCGTGACGCCATCGAAGCATACATTGCGCAACGCAGACACGCACGTGGCGCTGATGTATCTGGGTTTTGGGAGGACAAGAGGGATGACGGTCTGACATACCAACAGCAGCTTCGCTCCGCATGGCGACGCCGGTCATCCCCGCAATCCAGCTCGGTTATTTGTTGAGCGGCTTCATGCTGTAGCTGTGGATATTTCCGTGGACCCTGTCTGCAGCTTGCTGCTTCGTCAGCTTGCTCGATTCTGCACCGGATTGCGGAGCCGGATTGGACGGTTTAATGGGTGCGAGGGATTGCCTATGCAGGTTGCTATAGAGCCTATCGGCGGCCTGTTTCGAGGGCGTATCGGCCGAAGACGCATTGGCCTATGCCGCCAGCGAAACGAAAAACACGGTAACGAATACTTCTTTCAACTTGGCTCCATGCTGCATGACCGTTCTAACGGGCTTCACGCCGAGTTTTTTTTACAAAAACTTCATCCCCGAAACCCTGACCTTTCGCGATGCGGCGCCCGCCGAGTCATCCCGAAGTTTTCACCTTTCGCGCCGCAGAGCCGGTCGAGCCATCCCTAAAGCTCAGCCCTTTCGCGATGCAGGGTCGGCCGAGTCATCCCCGAAACCCTGACCTTTCGAGATGCGGCGCCCGCCGAGTCACCCCAAAAGTTTTGACCTTTCGTGCCGTAGTATCGGTCGAGCTCTCTCCAAAACCGGACCGTTACGCATCGGCAGCGTGCGGTCAGTCCTGCATCGCATATCGACTCGCGCGCGCATCATGCAGCGCGTGATGCCGGCCACCATGCTCGCGAAAGTACATTTCCGAGCGTTCGGGGCACAGCGCTTGGCCGATATGGCACGCCAACCAGCCCTCCGGCACATCGCCGACGAGATCCACGAACAGATCCCAGTCGCCCGCATAGTCGAAGCACAGCATGCGCTCTTGCTCGCCGTCGAACTCAGCCAGCCACGCGAGTAGTTCGGCGCGCAAGGCGTCACGCGTGAAGACCCGGCCCGGCTGCTGGCCGAGTTGCGGTATCACCGCCTCGCGCACGAAGGCGGTACAGGTCGCATCGTCGTAATCCGAGCGCTCACCGTAGAACTCGCGGCCATCGTCAGCGACAAGCGCGATCGAAATCAGATCGCAGTCGATGAAGCCGTGAATACGGTATCAACAAAAAGACGCAAGATCTGGCCTATTCAATCTGAGTCCGTCAACTACGTGCGCTTTTGCAGTAACTTCGACAATTGGTCATTCTTCCTGCGCAAGCCTGCGAAAGTCCTTTAGTTCTTCGCTTTCAGATACGCCAAGAAAAGCACTCATGGGGACAGCTCTCATGATCATCTGCACCGTCAGCATCGAATGGAATTCAATTTGTTCTCGTCTGCGCGGTGAGCACGCTTTAGGGCGTTGCGGGCTTGGTTCATTCCGGCGACAAAGCACCGATCGCATGGATCGATGCAGCGCACGACATTCGCGCTTACCGGTTGGCAGACGGCTGTCCACAAACGTTATCGATCAGAAGGCGCCCGTGCGCAACCTTTCTTGCAGTCTTCGCTGTAGATGACAGGCGATTTTTCGCGCCGTCGGCTTGGGTCTTCTGCGGCGGCCCGGTACCGTGGCAACCCTCTCCGACCACTCCTGAATTTTTTTTCGCAGGAGTAAGAATTCGACGGAGCGATCTGTCCGGAGCCGGACCTTCAAAGGTTTCCTTACCCCCTCCCCCTTAGCCGCGACCCTCTCGTCGGGCCGGTAAAGGCGCAACGCAGCGAGGGCAAACACGCTAGGAGCTGATTTATGGACGCATTAATTTATTGTCTTGGCATTGCCCAGCGCTTCATGGAGCTTCTTGCCACTCGTCTCCAAAACCTCGACTACAGCGTCAGACATCTCGCGCAAAGGCGCCTGTCTGATGTCTTCGGCGGACGTAAGCATCACGCTTGCACCTTCCAATGAGACGATTGCGTAATTGACGAGTGCCCGCAGCCGTGCAATCTCTTGTTCTTGATCCATGGTCTATCCAAGTAATTGAGCGAACGGGTTGTCTGCGTTCTTTTTCCCGCCAACCGCCACCTTTGATCGATCGGCGGGCGACATGCCAAACTTCCCGAGCATCGCCTCCAAGCGAGCCAGCTTAGCGGCCGTGAAGTCCGCCCAATTGACGCGCGAATCGGCTAGCAGCCGCGCGGCGAGCTCGACCGTAATGCGATCGGAGGCTGTGAGTACATCCCGTGGCGCGCCGCTCGCGATGTCGTTCCATGCGGCAAGCTCGGCGCCAGAAAAATACGCAGGCGGATCGCCGAGAGGACCGGAAGCGTCGGGCTCTTCACGCCGCCGGCTCGGATTCCGTTTGTACGAGCCGCGCATCTCCAAAACTTTGGCTGGCGTGCGTGGACGCGCCATGACTACTTCTCTCCAAATGCGCGCGATGTCGCGCTGTATGAACCCATTGAGCTGCCGCTCGCGCGAGCATGCTTTTTCAATTTTTTCCGCCTAAATTTTGAGCAAATTCGTCAGAAGCGAAACGCAGTTCTTATTTTAATCAAAGATTTACAAGTAGCGAGTCAAACTAGAATTTTGTGGATGTATAAATTCGACGGAACGGTCGGTCCCGGGGCGAACCGCCTCAGGCTTTTGATCCCCCCTCCCCCTGCTCGCTTCAAATCACCTTCAGCAAACGACAGCTTGAAGTTGCAGAGCAGCCCTTGCGAGACTTTTAGCGCGGATGTCCCGCTCAAAGCGATGAGAGTTCAGTTTGCGACGAGCAACGCGTCCGAAGCGCGAATCGCAACCGCCCGCTTGTAGGCCGCATTGCTGAAACGCCGACGGTCGGTTCAAATATCGGGGAGCCGCTGTGCTCACGTTGCCTTGAGCACATCGGTGGTGCGCGGATTGGGGCGCTGCGTGCAAGGAAGCTCCACCGTGCGAGCAGTCTAGTCCGTCGACCATTTCGGCCACCCGAATCGAAGCCTTCAAATTGTCGTCGTGTTGTGGAAAGGCGGTAGCTGACACACGGGTAACGCACATACCAGCATAGCTGCTGAACTGTTTGGGTCGACGTGCCGTAGATACTATGGGCGGGCAATCCAATCGAATAACCCCAAGACGAGGCCATCATGAGACGTTTTCACATTGCGTTGGCTGTTGCGAACCTCGACGAATCGATCTTGGACTACAGCCGTCGTCTGGGACACCCACCCTTCGCCGTCGTACCAGGCCAGTACGCAATGTGGCGCACGGATCTGCTCAACTTCTCGATCAACGAGAAACCTGCGCAGGCGGGGCAATTACGCCACGTGGGGTTCGAAGACGACACCGCAGAAGGGTATTCGAGCAGCACCGACGTGAACGGACTCGAATGGGAGTTCTTCTCGGCCGCCGAGCAGGACGCTCGCATTGTCAGTGCTTATGGCGTTCCCGTGCGCCATCGTGAGGTATAGATAGCTACAGTGTGTCGTGATTAGGTCGTAATTGACCGGTGCAGGCCTGGTCGGAGGAAGGCCCCGGGGCGCTGCTGTCTGAAGTGATTAATTGACGGTCGACTGCACCGGCCGCCCTATATAGGACTGGCTTCGGCGGTGTGGCCATTGAGCAACGTGTCGTTGAGGCCGTTCGAATGACCGCTCAACTGAAGAATGCTGCTGAATTTCTTGGACCCGTCGAACGAAGCCGCCCCTGCCACACCTTGATCCGGCAAACCGATATTCAGGCACCATACGCCGCCTGCGAAAGCGCTACCTTAGTCGCCGCAGTCGCATTGGCGGCATGTTGTCGGTTCCTCTGCTTGAACGTCATCGGTGATAACTATCGATGACGTCCGCAGGTAAGGCGATGTTGCGCCATTTCCGGCGAATCCTTGGTGGGATCGAGGACTCGCAATTGACATGGTGGA
Organism: Caballeronia sp. GAWG1-1; assembly: GCF_023631465.1. Lineage (NCBI taxonomy): Bacteria > Pseudomonadati > Pseudomonadota > Betaproteobacteria > Burkholderiales > Burkholderiaceae > Caballeronia > Caballeronia sp. GAWG1-1. Next base: position 34,069 of record NZ_JALQDB010000001.1, on the reverse strand, counting down.
GTTTCAAACCACGACCGAGACAGTCCGAGGGCGCGTTCGTGCAGCTTCCAACGAATCTGCACTTTCAGGCTTTTTCCCGGAATGCACTTTCGCGGTTCATGGGCGATCGGGCAGTGAAGGTTCAAATAATCTCGACGAGAAGGTCAAGTTCGTATGACGCTCAACCATTCTGCCTAATGATCCGGCGAGCGCGATCGATGAGGTCCTGAGCCCGCTGCTGATCGGTGAACACCTCACCCGACGCGCGCTTGACCGATGCCGTCGAGGTCGCGTCTGTGCCTGGAAGGATGTTGCCGGCGCACGCCGTGTCGCGCGGCGGCATCGCGCCCGTCAGGAAGTAATTGGCGACGTTCGTATCGACGCAGGCCGTGCCATACGGGAAGAGTCCGTGCGAATACTCGCCCTTCACGAGGATCATGCTTGCGGAAGGAAGCTGGGCAAGCGTCGCCTGTGCACCGGAGAGCGGGGTCAGCATGTCATTCTCGGACTGCAGCATAAGCATCGGCGACGATGATTTCGCGGCGCTCGACAAGGCTGGCTTGGTCACCGTCACCGGACCCCAGAACATGCAGGGGTTGTCGAGGTCAGAACTATCGGCAATAGGCGCCTCACGCGTGATCGTCATTGCGCGGCTCACCCAGAACGCCGGATTCGTCGATACGGGCGCATCTGAGCAATGCACCGCCATGTTGACCCATTCGGTCGGCGCCGCGGTTGCAGCGTAGACATGCGTGAGCGATTCCACGTAGGCTGGATAAGAGCCGAGTGCAAGCGATTTGGCCGCTTCGTTTCGTTCGCTGTCGTTCGGGAAGTAGATGTAATTCGAAAGTGCGGCGCCATACGCCTCGGGCGTCGGCTGCGTAGCGCTCGCCTGCGTGATTGCATAGGCTGCGGTCATGACCACGACCGTGCCGTCGACGGCTTCGTGATACGGCATCGTCTTATAGAGTTGTTCGTGAAGATAGCTGCGCGACCAGTCCGGCGCGTTCGTGAAGATTCCGCGAATGCCGGCGAGCGTGTTCGGTAGTGCGACCTGATCCACCTTCGTCAATGCGTAGAGCGAGATCAGATCGTCGTAGAGCTTTTGCTCCGCCACGGCTTGCGACTGCAGCGGAAGCGGCAGCTCGTAATCGACGGAACTGTCGAGCAGAAAGCGCCCGGTCTGCTCCGGGAACAGCGACGCGTACCACGCGCCGAGCAGCGTACCGTACGAATAGCCGATGTAGTTAAGCTTTTGGTCACCCAGTGCAGCGCGGATGATGTCCATGTCGCGCGCGGTAGCGTCCGTGTTGATGAACGGCGTGATCGGCGTGTTGCGGCATGCATCGGCCATCAGCTTGTCGTTGTACAGCGCGCTATCCACATTCGCCTGGCTCAGATCATTCGGCAGCCAGTTGACATGCTTGAGCGGCGCGTTGAGCGAACATTCGAGCAGCGTGCTATGGCCGACGCCGCGCGGCGAGAATCCGATGAAGTCGAACTTGCGCGACATGTCGTATAGGCCGCGATAGCCGCCGCTCGCCGGATTGACGAGCCGCGCGAGACCAGCCCGCAGCGCGCCGAGGGTAAAGCCATCGCCACCAGGGCCGCCGGGATTGAAGAGAATCGCGCCGACACGTTCCTTCGGCGCGGCAGCTGCCACGCGCATTACGCCGATGGATATGTCGCCCGCTGCGGGATGCGCGTAGTCCATGGGCGCGTTGATCTGCGCGCAGGTCAGGTCGGAGCCCAGCGCGCTGACCTCCAGCGGCGGCAGCTCATCGGTTTCGCTGGCGGTGCATGGCGACCAGCGTATCGGCTGCGTCTTGTAGGAGGCAAGAGGATCGGGCTGCGCGTCACTGCCGCCGCATCCGGCGATCAGTGCAGCCAAGCCGAACGATGCCGCGACGAGCAGCGTACGGGCGCGGACGTGGTTGAACACCGGCGCCTCCGAAAGCTGACTCTTAAGCCGCTCGAGCAACTGATATGTTCGTGTGTTCTTGTTCATTTTTTTCGGCAATTTGCGCTTTTCCTGACAAGATTCTTTTAACGGCAAGCCAATCGAAAACTGTTGTAGGCGTTGAAATAAATCTCTCGAATAGCCAACTTTGCGGAATCGTTCTGACGGCGCGACGTTCGTCACTAAAGCGTCTAGTAGCCAATTGGAAGCTTTGATAAAGAGTGCCCCACTCCATGGTTTTGCCTCGGGCGTGAACGTCGCGTGCGCCGGCAGGGCCCCTTTGCCTGCAGGTGCGACCTTGTTCTTCACAGTGAACCGGTGCGTGCAGGCACCCCGCCGATCTATGGCAGGCGGTCTAGTACGTTGCGCTTGTTATTAAAGTCGCCGTTGTGCGTGATCGACAATCCCGCTCTTTGCGACCCGCAAAGACGGAGCGGCGTGACGCGCTTGCAGATCGTCGGGGCTCCGCCACAGACTGGCGGCGGAGAGCATGCTCAACGCGCGCCCCGGATTGCGAGCGAGTAGTCGTCGCCGATGCGGGCACCGTCGGGACGCAGGATAAGCGCGCGCCGTTTGAGTTCGTCGAAGGAACAGGACCGGCCGAGCAACCCGAGACGATAGCTATAGTCGTCGGCGTGTCCGCTCAGTAACACTTTCCAGCTATAGCGCAGGTGCGGCGCAACGGTGCGTGCATGGCGAAGGATGTTCGTCGTGCAGTTATTGAAGAGCGTGTGATAGTACTCGGGACGCTCGTTCAGCACGGTCACGCGACGCATGTAGTCCCTGAACAATGCGCGCACGGTCTCGGGACTCACATCGGCGCGATACAGGCACACACGCTCCCGACGAACATCGGTGCGCACGCCGATCAGATCGCGCTCGTCGGCGACGACGTAAATCAGATCGTAGTGCCTGAAGAAGCCTTTCCACGTCGAGTAGTGCTGGCCGGTCCGGCGGCGTGTTTCGATCGATATCGACAGATAGCGTCCGTCGTCGAAACCGAAGCTCAAGAAGACATGCGCGATCGAATCATGCGCCCAGCGCGACACGACCAGATCGACACTATGCAGCCGCCCCAGGTCGTAGTCGGCATCGAAATATGCGGGCGTGTAATCGTCGCGAGTGCGGTATTCGAAGTGGCGGATATTGCGAATACGAACGTTGTCACCCTGCCAAATGGCAGAGGGCGTGCGGGCATATTCTTCGATCCACGGTCCCGAACGTGTCACCCTTGACTCCATGACATGTTCGCAACGAACAGCAACTGCGAGATCACGTTGAGCGCGACGAACGTGACGTGAAAAACCTGATTGCGCGTGCGCATGGCAAACAGGCAGCCGACGGCGAAGATCGCGGTTTTGCACCAATACATATCGCCGAGGCCGGCCACATGCAGTTCGCCCTTTATATACGAATCCCCGATATCGATCACGCTTTCAGCCAGCGCGAGACCAAAAAACCACCCGCGCCGCGACATGAAATAGTCCTGGTAATCCGAGTAGTCGCGCAGGGAATCCGGGAATAGCATCGCGCTCATCAGATAGATGATAAACGCGTAGAAAATAAGGTACAGATAGATGCCGAAGGTCCACACCGGAATTTCGCGCAACGAGAATTCCCACCACCAGAATTGCAGAATGTTAAGGATCAGCGACCCGACCCACGCCATATGAATCGGATAAATATTTCTTCGCGACGGATGCTGAATGGCCGAACTCAGGCCCTTGAGCATGTGCGTCAGCCCGAGACTGACGATCATGCCCATCACAATGCGTACGTGAGTGAACTTCTCCATGATGCGTGTCGCCTGTGGTCTGGCGATTCAGCCGCGGCGGGCACGGCGAGCCTGTCTCAGGCTCAGCATGGTCAGCGCGAACCAGCCGATGGCCGGCGGATGCGTCACCACGCGTAAAGCGCGTGCGTAATCGAGCACGAGTCCCGGCGTCCACGCCATCGTGTGCGCGCGATGACGAAGCTGGGCGGCGATCCACATCTCGGGCGTGACGATCAGGCGAAACGCATCCATCCAGCCGCCCTCGCGGTACGCCGTGCCTTCGAGCGCAGCCTCAATGCCTTCAGCCACCGTGCTTGAGCAGTTGCGGTTGGTGAGGTTATAGATTTCAGTCGCCTTGTAGCTGCGCGCGAAGGCTTCGAGGCGCGCAGCGTCGAAACGGCGGAAGGAAATGCGTGTGGTCGACTCGCACCAAGCCGCCGCTTCTTCGGGATAGTTTGGCAGATAGCGCCCAGGGACGTTATTGGAGGCATCGGCACGCAGCAAACGCGCGAATTCATCCGGCGACCGGTCGATTTCCACGGCAGGATACAGGCTCAAATAGAGATCGCTTGCTTCGAGCGCGGCATGGCCGGTCGAAATGACGCCGTCGACATCGACGGCCGCGATATAACGATCGACCACGGGACGGCTCAGCGCCTTGTTTTTCGCTGAACCGACGGGCGTCCAGACATGGACGATCATGGGTTCGGGATTGGATGTGGCGGTGACCGACACTTGCGCCGCTTCGGCGCGGACCTGCTTGCGCAGCCGCAGATATAGCCAGATCATGCGAAGGCCGCTGACGGCCATCCACATGCCGATGCAATAGGGCACCGTGCCGCGGTAATGCGTCGGATACGGCTGAAAGAAGATAATCGCCAGCACGATACTCCCGATGCCGAGCGCGATCGTCGAGCGCCAGTGGCGATACCGTACCATCCACGCCGCCGCGATCAGCAACGCGCCTTCTAGCGCGAAGCCCGCACCGAAGATCATCGCGAGGAGAAAGTCGGAATAGCTGTGACGCGCGATTACCAGCACGCCGATCAGCACGCCGATCACGCCTTTCGCGAAGCGAAAGCGTGTCTGGAGCGACAGGCCGCTTTTGGCCAGCACGATCGCCGCGACGCCTTCGGCCGCCAGCAGCACGCCGAAGCTTTGCAGGGGGAACCAGAGTGCGCCGTCGAGCGCGTCGGCCACCACGAATGCGCCCATACCGAGCCACACCGTGCCGAGCAGGAGCAGTGCCCGCAGATGGCGGCTGATGTATCGCGCGCCGAGTAGATGAAGCAGAAGCTGGATCATTTCGCAACGCCCTCTGCGATTGGGGAACTGAAATCGTCGTGCGCGTCAGCCATTTCGCGGCGCAGGCACATTTGCAGCGCTTCGATCGCGCGTGCGTGACGCAAGCGCACGGCGCGCAGGCGCTTCGGATCGCGTCTCAACGCATCGCTTTCCTGTTCCACGCGCGCGCGGCGTTCGTCTTCGAGCAGCGAGGCAATGACAGCATCGCCCCGGCGGCTTGCATCGAGCAGGCGCACGAAGGCATGAACGTTTTGGGCGGAGATCGAATGCGCCTTTTCGCCGATGGCGAGCGCGCGGTTCCAGATCGACACGCCGATCGCGGCGACCCATACAAGCACGTTGGCGGGCACGATCCACGCGGGCAACGGCAACGCCTGTTCGGCGCCATGCAGCCAGTTATGCGCGCCGTTTGCATCCGGCGCGCCGATGGCGGACGATACCGCGCTCTCCAGCGCATGATGCCGCGCCACTTCGATATCGACACCCTTAGATGCGAGCAGCAGCGCAACCACGAACAACACAATGCCGGCGACGAATATGTTCTGGCGATGCTCGCCCTCGTAGATCGAGCCGATGGCCTCGCGCAGCGAATCGAGCATCAGCACGGAGGCGACGATCGGCAATTCCGCGCTGCCGAGAAAATTCACAATACCGTGATTTCCGCCCACTTGCGCGTGCAGCATGGTCAGCACGGCGGTAACGAACACGGTGAGGACGACGCCGCCGACGGCGTCGGCGAATACTGCCTTTTTCATGATGTTGAGCGCTTCCAAATTAGGCAATGCGGCCCGCGACATCGTGTCGGATGCTGCGGCCTTCATGATCTTCTAACGGAGCATCACGGCAGAACTTGAGCGCTAAGCTACCTTCGTCGCCAGATCGGTGGAAATTGCTGCGTCGCGCGGCTTGTCTCGCGTGCTACCTGAGCAGCAGATAGTGAATGGGGTTGTCGTCGCATTGACCGGCTCCGCACTCGAGCACGGTGCAAAGCAGATTCGCGCCGATCAACACGACGAACACCAGGTACGCCGCGCGCGCGCCCCGGCCGTTGCCGGCTGTCGCCAGAACCTTCTTCCGCCTACTTGCCATATCCTTCGCGACGAATATCAGCGCGACATAGCTCACCGTGGCGAGTGCCGCAATCAGCGACCACGTGTAGAAATGCAGGCCGAAAAGTGTCGAGCCATAACCGGGATCGCCGGGCAGCAGATGGAGCGAGACCTGCCGCATCGAAATCAATCCGGTGACGAGGCTGCCGACGAGAACCATCGCGTAATGCACACCACGCTCGCCCACGCGCACGTTGAACAAGAAGCCCATGCCGATCGCAATAAAGCCTGCGCGTTGTAACAGGCAGAGCGGGCAGGGTAATTCGCCATGCGCGAACTGATAATAAAAGGCGACCAACAGGATGAGCGTCGTGCCGAGCAGGCCAAGCATATTCAGTTTCCAGACGCCCGATGCTCCCGCTGCGTCGCGCCTGTCGAGTGTGTCCATCGTCGCCTCAGAATGAGAAATTGAGCGGGTCGGTCGCGTGATAAAAGAACCACGCGATCGTCACGGCCACCGTTCCGGTCCACACGGCATAGCTCCAGCCAGTGCGCGCGCGCAGACGAGGAAGGCCGAGCAGCACGCAGTTCGCGAGTGCCAGGAGGAAGGGTAAAAACATATACATAGGGTGAAGTCCTCGATCGCCCGTTGCGGGCGCTGGCGAGAAGCGGGCGTTATTGCGTGACGAGCACGGGAATTTCGAGCGGTCCGTTGCGGGTGGACGCTGCAGCGGCGGCAGGCGCGGTGTTGAACCGGATGTAGTCCGTCGAGCCGACTGTCGCGTTGTCGGCCACCTTGACCGTGACGCGTCTGTAACCGGCGTACCGCGAACCCTTGCCCGTCGAGATCGTCAGCCACGAAGGGGAATCGACGAGTTGCCAGCCCAGCCGGTACGGCGTCGAGGCGTCGCCGGCATAGACATCGATGGTAGTGGTCTGTCCCGGTTTGAGACGCAAAGGCGCGGGATCGTCCACGTCGACCGACCGATACGAACCGTCATCCAGGGGCACCTTAACGTCGAAGACCGGCGGCGAGACGGTGATCGTATAGGGCTTGTCGCTGCTATAGCCGTAGAGCGACGCCCGGTTGAATGCCACGTTCATCGGAAACACGCCGGGCCGCATGAAGTAGCCGAAGTTGCCGGACATTTCGTTGACAGTGACGCGCACATCGTCGGGTTGGGTCTGATGCGTGCCGTCGTTCGGGACGCGAAATAGGCCCCATGCTGTCATCTGCACGCCACCGACGGTGGTCGGATCGGCATCGAAGAGGTCGCCCCCAAAGCTGAAGCCGACCGACGTCGCGTGCGAAAGCGCAAACTTGAGTTGCCCGTCCGACGAAGAGTTGATCACGTTGACGGCGCTGTAGGAATAGCTCGTCGCCACTTCGCTCGACACGCTTACTTCCGGACCTTTATCGCCGACCTTCAGTCCCGAGCCGATTTTCTCGGCGTGCGACTTATTGCGAAGAACGGTTTGCGGAGCCGAACCTTCAATGATGCCCGCGACCGTCTGACTGCCGCGAAGCACCGAGAGGTTAAAGGCGAGGGTGTGGTCGTTATTGAAGAAGCCGCAGATTTGCGAATCGCAGTTGCCTTTCGAGCGCGGATTCGCGCTCCAGATTGCGCGCACGAGATAGTAGTCGTCGTTGAGATAGGAGTTGAGACGGAACACGGCCATATTCAGTTGCACATTGCCCGTGGATTGATCGGCGAAATAGGTGTTGGTGCGCGCGTTCAGCTGGTATGTCTGGCGGCTGGAACCGATCAAGGTCCACGCGGTAGGATCGGGCATGGCGAAGCCGGGCGTCTGCGCATCCTTTTTCACTGCGCGCAAGTCCGCCGATTTCGCGATGGAGACAGCCGTGTCGCTAGCGAAGGTAGTCTGGGCAGCGCGCAAGGTTGCAAGGCAGTCGGACACTTGGGCGTCGAGCGTATCGGCGCTTCCGGCATAAGCGCACTCGGTCGGCGCATTGCTGTCATCCACCGAGCGGGCGAGCACAAAACGCTGCTTGGCCGCGTCGTCGCTCGAGGTTCTCGGCGCGGACGATGCGGGTACCGAATTGATCACGAGGCTGTCCGATGCGGGATCGACGGCTTGCACGCCATCGAGCGATGCGAACATCGGGGCCTGATCGGCCGGGTTCCAAGGATCAATTACGCCATCGGAAACGATGGCGTAACCGGCGTTGTAGTGCGCGATGACCGAGCACATGTCGGCGTTGCGTGAATCGACCTGGAAGACCGGATAGCCCGTTACGTCGGGCACTGCGGCGGTCGATTGGCAGCTGGCCGGGGCGTTGGTCATCGCGGCGTTGACGGATGCGGGCGTCGAGTCTGAGCCGCCGCATCCCGACACGATTGCGGTCAGAACGATGAAGCCGATACCTACCGGCAACCGAAGCCTGCGTTCGAAGAGGGCCTTTGATCTCGCGTTCAGTTTCATTGAGCAGCTGCATCTCTGATTGGTTCTGTATGAACCTATAACGGCGACGATCTTGAAAACTGAAACGAATGCGTAAGAGTTCGTCGGCGTTTCTTAAGGAGGCAAATGCTGCGGGATCGAAGATTTTGCTCAACGCCGCTCGCGCTTGCCATCGTCCAGCGTCTTGCTCAAGACGTTGCGCAACGCGCTGAGCGAGCGCATGGACATGGTGTTTGGCGCAAATTAATAATGAGCCACTTCGCGCGAAGTAATACTGAGCCACCTTCAGTATTTTTGCGGATCATCCGTTCAGGCTTTCGCCGGTAAGACTCAGGCCATCACGAGTCGTCGCCAAAATGAGCGCGTACACCCTAAGTGAGACGTGGGTCCATCTCCGATTGCGGCAGCTTCTGCTGCGCTAGGCTCATGGATTGTCAATCGGGCGATGAAACACTGGGGACCCTAGGGCAAGGGGGTATCTGAGATCTGGAGACCTTTCGACGCGGACACAGACCGTCCTCTCACGCGCAGAAAAAATCCCCTTTTAACAAGAAATGTTAAAGGCTTTAACATGGCCCTAATTACATCAGATCCTGTACTGGCGGGGCTCTGAGCGAATTCGAGGCGTGTTAAAGCGATGTTAAAGGGATGTTAAACATGTTAAAGATGTTAAAGCGGGAGAGACCTCCAGCGGAGGCGATCGGCGACTCGAACTTCTAATTTCATGAAATGAAAACTCGACAAGGTGGTCGGTCCCAGAATGATCGCCTCAGACTGTGGATACCCCCCCTACATCGTCGCTACCTCGATTAGAACGAAAGGCGCGAACGCTCAGCCAACCTCGACAGAACCCCAGGCGCGGATGGCGAGCACCAGGCGCGGGAAGCTGAACTTGCGGCACGCGGCACGTTTAAAGGGCTTCCGCATCCGGCCATGCACGGTCACTCGACGTGCTCATTTAGATCGTTAGCAATTGGCACGCTGGCATGCCGTTAGTTCGCTGCTCACAGGAGACGTTCGGCGAGTAGAGCGGAGAAACGCGGCGCTAGATGGCTGTGAGACTGAATTTGCTACCGCCTCCCATTCGTTGAGTTGGCAGGTGCGCTCCGGTGGCCCCAAGCCACCTTCGCTGCAGGGCGGCTACATGGAGCATGGGGATTTAATCAAGCTGAAGTCCAAACGCCCGCCTCAAGCTTTTGTCGACCTGCCCGAACGGCGCAAAGCGTCGCAAGAGGCTAAGCACCCTCGCCCTGCCGTCCGCAGGCTGTCTCAGCCGATACGTGCCGCGAACTATCGAAAGGATCTTTCCCGCCACCTCCTCGGGCGGTGGTCCGTCGTTGATCTGTTGCCGCACGGCGTTGACGCTCTGGGCGCAAGCGGCGGCGTAATCTTCAATCACCGCCTGGGTCCGCGTTGCGTTTATGTCTAAGTTCGTTCGACTAAAGCTTGGCTCAACGAGCACGACTCGCACGCCAAACGCCCGCACCTCGTGATCGAGCGATTCCGAGAGACCCTCCAAAGCGTGCTTGCTGCTCGCGTACAGCCCCATGTAAGGAGCAGGCAAAAAGCCCAGTACCGAACTAATATTAAGGACGAGGCCGCTTCGATTTCTGCGCATGGACGGCAAAACGGCCCTCAAGACCCGCAGCACACCAAATACATTTACATCGAACAGTGCCGTCGCCTCGGCATCGCTGGTGGCTTCGACAGGGCCAACCAGCGAAACCCCGGCGTTGTTAATCACAATGTCGATTCGCCCGGCTTTTTCAATGATCTTGCTCACGGCCGTCACGACGGATGCATCGTCTTGCACGTCCATTCCGACGTACTCAACACCGGGTGCGGTTGCAGCGGCTTCGGGTCTGCGAACGCCGCCAAATACGCGGTAGCCAGCGCCCGCCAGTGTTCGTGCGGTCGCGTCACCGATACCAGAGGACGCCCCTGTAATCAACACCACTGAACCTTCAGCTTTCATATCCTCTCCACTACGTCTCGGGCACCTCAGAACCTGTCGGTCACTCGCAGCAAACAGCAAAGAGGGGTCAGCGCACGCCGAGCATGATTTGCGCAACTTCGTCGGCGGCGTCGATCTGAGGCCAGTGCCCCGCATCCAGTGCGTGGAGTGAGGCGTTCTTCGCCTGCGACTGAATGTTCTGCGCGACGCTCAGGTGAAGGTAAGGGTCGGCATTACCCCAGACCAGATGAAGCGGAACCGCAGAGCGCCTGAGATCGACGATCCGAGCCGTGTTCGCCGCCACCTCCTCATGCAACTGCGACGTCATTTGCGCGAACGCGACGGCTGCGCTTGGCTGTTGGCGAAAGTTGTTGTCAATGACAGGGCCGAGGAACTCAAAGTAGTTCACTTTCTGTTCGTCGGTTAGGCCGTGCTGAAGCAGGTTGCGCTGAAAATCAATCAGCCAGGCAAACTGCTGAGGACTTTGCAGGAAGTGCGTCGCCAGCTTGCGCAAGTTCCTGTTCGCAAAGAGCTCGATCAGTTCAGGCACCCGCAGGCCCGGCGCATCTCCGTAAAACGCGTTCATTACCACGACCGCGCTTGTAAGGTCGGGGTGTTTCAGCGAGAAGTTGATGGCTGCGGGTCCACCGGCGTCGTGGCCGACAGGAATGATCTGCTCGATGGCGAGCGCCTCGACGACCGCTTCGAGATCACCTAGTTGTTGCGGGAAACTATATTGCGCCCCGACCAGCTTATCGGACCCGCCAAAGCCGAGGAAGTCGACTGCGACCACTCGTCTGCCCGCCGAGACAAGGCGAGGTATGAGCAAGTCGTAGATGTGCGAGTCGTCCGGAAAGCCGTGCAGCAAGACGAATGCGGGACCAGTGCCGGCGAAGTCGCGGACGTAGACACTCCCGCCGTTACGCTTGACGCGGTGCTCGACGAATTGCGGCAGGGGGGGACTGGTAGTTGCCATTTCGAACTTCTCCTTTCTAGTCGGGGTTTGGCACACAGCGAATTGCGCGGAGCAACGCTATCCGCGTTGGTCAGCATCTGGTTCGCCGCCTGGCTGATCGCTTTTGTAAAGTGCTTCAAGTCGAGGGCGTAGCCCGCTCAAGTCGTAGCCAGCGGCGGTGATCCGTTGCATGATTTCCTCTGGCTCGATCGACGCGCCGACCGATAGCGCCCACAGCGTGGCGGCCCGTCCACCGGTGCGGCAATACGCGATCACGGGGCCATCCAACGTTTCGAGCGCAGACGAAAACTCCGCGGCATCTTCAGCCGTGACTTTTCCAGGTAAAACGGGAATCGCGGCGAAACCAAGTCCGACCATGCGGGCTGCCACACGCATTTCGGCGATGGTGGGCTGCCCCGGTTCCTCGGCGTCGGGACGGTTGACGACGACGGAGAGAAAACCTCGCGCCTTTGCCTCGCCAATATCGGCAATGCTCAGTTGTGGACTGACCGACAGGTTCGGCGCAAGCTCTTTGGGGTTCATCAGAATCCTTCTGGGGTTCGCTTACGAGAACAAGTTGACGGGGCGAGAAAGGCCCCGCGCATTCGCTTTGAGCGAATCAACCGGGACAGCTTCGCTGTCGGACCTGAAACGGCTCCTTTGCATGCGACCAATCAATCAGATCGTATCGAGCGGAATCCTTAGGTAGCGCCGGCCGTTGCTTTCCACGCGCGGTAGTGCACCGCCGCGGATGTTCACCTGGATGGCCGGAAGGATGAGTTTCGGAACGGCCAATGTTGCGTCGCGCGCGTTACGGGCAGCGACGAACTCGCCTTCCGTCACGCCTTCACGAGCATGCACATTCGCCATACGTTCTGCGCCAATCGTTGTTTGCCAGGCGTAAGTGTCACGTCCCGGTGCCTTATAGTCGTGACAGAGAAAGAGCCGCGCTTCGTCGGGCAAGCGGAGGAGCCTCCGAATCGAGCGATAGAGCTGGCCTGCATCGCCGCCCGGGAAATCTGCTCGCGCGGTACCGTAGTCCGGCATGAAGAGCGTGTCACCGCAAAACACAGCGTCGCCGATCACATAAGCTACGTCCGCCGGCGTGTGGCCTGGAACGTTGAGCACGGTGCATTCAAGCGTCCCGATTGTGAATAGTTCGCCGTCGTCAAACAGGTGATCGAATTGCGATCCGTCTCGCTTGAACTCGGGCTCGGCGTTAAAAATGTCGCCAAAAATCTGCTGGACGGCCGTGATGGCGCGCCCGATGGCGATCTTCCCACCCACTTTCGCCTGCAGAAAAGGCGCAGCGGAGAGATGGTCAGCATGAGCGTGGGTTTCAAGCAGCCATTCTATTGATAGCCCCTCCGATTCGACGTAGGCAACGACAGCTTGCGCTGACCGCGTTGACGTGCGCCCTGCGGGTGCATCGAAATCGAGCACTGAATCAATAACGGCCGCTGTGAGTGTGACCGGATCGTGCACGACATAGGTTGCAGTGCACGTGCTTTCGTCGAAAAACGAACGTACTATCGGCGTCTTGCGGTCGCCGATTTGTGTCTTAACAATGCCAGCCGACGCACGTTCAAGCGACTGATCCAAGATTTTTTTCCCAGCTCGATGTTATTGCATCGTAGCTCGGTAAAGCTCCTCGGTCTTGGACAAAGCGACGGCACGATGGACAAAACGCGGTCAGATGCCTGGAATGAGGGCGGACTAGCTGAGGACGCGGCGCGTAAATGCATGTGTCAGCGTGCGCGGTTCTGTAGCCGCCAATCCTTCGGCCTACAGCCAACGAGGCGAACGAACACCCGAGAAAAATGGCTCTGATCAAAAAGCCACAGTCAGCTGCAATGGCGGCAAGACTCGCGTCCGTGCCGCGCAGTTGCGATTTCGCGCGATCGATCCTGCGTCTCATTAGCCATTGATGCGGCGAGATTCCGGCTGTTTGTTTGAACGCTTCGGCGAAGTAGCTCGCGGAAAGATCGCATTGGCTTGCGAGCTCGAGAATGGACGGGTTGCCATTCAGGTTCGCCTCGAAGAAATCGATAATGCGTTGCATCTGCCACGGAGCCAGCTTGGGACGCTGGACAGGCCCTGAAGTGCCGCTTGCGCCATATCGGGCTATCACGTGCTCGCAAAACGCGACGGCGAGGGCATCGACCAAAAGCGCATTTACCTCGCCGGGCCGCTCCAGAATGGGCACTAACGTCTGCGAAAAATGAAACAGCACGGCGTCCCATTCACCGAAGCCCTGCTGCACGAGCCCGTCGATGCGGCGCCGACCCTTCTGATAAACAAATTCGTCGATCGTGCCCTGCGAGATGTAGAGTCGGATGTTGTCGAACGGTTTGTCGAGCCGGCGTGTGGGACCATCGCGCAAGTCCAGCAGACAGGACCAGCCAGGTTTGCCAGCGTCTGCTGAACGGGCGGTCGGCTTGCCGGAGTAACGAATATCCGGGTTAAGGTTGGCAATGAGCGGTACCTGAAAGATGAACGCTTCTTCCGGCTTTGGCGCGAGTGAGCGGCCTGGCTGAGGCCGATCGTTGGTCAACCTCGAGAATATGATCGGGGGTGCCAACGTTGCCACGCCGGCCCGTAGCGTCGGTACATCCCGTAGTGAAAAGCTTCTCGCAAGGCTCGCTTCAAACGAAAGCGGCCTGTGATCAGCGCGACTAATTTCATTCATATCTATCTTTCGTGATGCCGGAGTGTCGGTGTCCGTTCTGCTGTTTCACCGACGTTACGCCGTAGTCTCGCGGCCAGTTTGAACGACGGGAGAATAGCTTAGCTCAGTTCGATTTATTTTCAGCACCGGCACCCGCTTCGGATCCACATTCCGGCGCCGGCAATTGCTGCTGCGGTCACGGATGACCGTTTCGGAGCAATCCGAGCGACGGCAGTGGGTCGGGACTTCGCGTTGGCGAGTGGCCGTTGTCGGGCAGCCAAACACCATTGACCGCTTTGCGGCGATAAGTTCGTAGCTCGGATGTGCTCATCCCGACCCGATGCCGCCTTACGTAGTGGCATTGGCATCACGTCTGTTTCCAAGCTTCAGCGGTCGTTCGCGCTTGCCGAGTTGCGCCACTTTGCCGTGGCCTCCAGCGAACAGCGCACCGATATCGTTCAGCTCAATTTGTCCATCGCACAGCTGGATTGCGCCACCGAGCAGAATGCGTCGCTCGTCGAGAAGCGGCCGCTGCGATCGAAGAGCAGGCTCAGCGACTGCGCGAGACTGCGGCGGTGTTCTGCATCGTCTGAGTGCGGCAGGCGCAGCGCAACGAAGGGGCGCCTGCCGCCCCGCTCCTACGTCCGGCTGCGGTACAGTGCTGCCTGCACTGCAAGGGGCTGGACATGAATGCCAGAAGGAAACCTAATACACACAATGCCCGGGGCGAAGCCACCGCGCGGACCTGGGCTGACGACGTCGTTCGCACAGCGCGCAAGACAATCCATACCCGCACGGTGACCTGTGACGGCGTCACAACGGAACACCAATCCGTGCACGCGGGATTCAAGGCCTACGGCTTGCCAGCAGGCGACCATATCCGGTTCCGTGCCAAAGCCAAAAGGAATGGCGTGGCGTTTTTTGAACACGAAGGAAAATCGTACGAGTTCCGGACCTTCTTGAAGGAGCCGGGGCGCGCGAGGGGCGCCCCGCACGTCATGCCGGAGGTCATCGCGCAAGCGCTCGAGGTTGCCGAGCAGCAAGAGGGGGCGTGCGCAACGCTTGCACCCATTGACACAGAGCACGACGGCCGCGTGCGTGAGTTACGCGCCGTGGTGATGCGCCGCGGCCAGAAAGAGTTTCGTGAGGCTTTGCTCGAGGCCTACGCCGGTCGTTGCGCGATACCCAATGCGACGCAACGGCCGTGCTTGAGGCCGCCCACATCGTCCCCTACGCTGGGGAGCACACACACCGGCAGGACAACGGCCTGTTGCTCCGCTCAGACATTCACACGCTGTTTGATTTGGGCCTGCTCTGGATTGACCCCATCTTGATGCGCGTCGAGGTGGCGGAGCAACTCCTGGTGACAGAATACGCGGGGCTTCGCGGGTGTGCGCTCCATCTCCCGAGCAATCTGGCCTGGCACCCGCATCGCGACCACCTTCAGCATCACGCGGATATCGCTCGACACGCGCGGACGGCCCGGGGATAAGCCCCGAAGCATGTCCAGTCCACAGCTGGCCGCGACACAGAAGGTGACACGGCAGGGCCTCCCAGGCGAAGCGTTCACGTGCCGATGGTGTTCAAACGCAAGTCCCTTGCCGATGATTCGGTACGAAACCGAAGGCGGCTTTCGTGCCTTCAAGCTGGGATTTGGAGTCATTCGGCGCGTATTCGATGGTTTAGGCGGTGAAGGTATTCATCGTGGTGTCCTCTGATAGTCGACGGTGAGCACACGATCGCGCACCCATCGCACTATCAGAAGGAAGGCGGCGGTGATAGAACTCATTCTCTCGAGGAATGGCTAGCCAAATCGGCCAATGCCAGCGATCCCGGTATAGTCCGACACAGGCAATCTAATGTATTACCCTTGTGTCGATACACTGCCGACGTAGAAGGCATCAGCAGTTGATCCAGGAACGGTCGTCTCGGCGTGGTGCGAGCTGGCATCAGTCGATGCAACGCTTTGCGGGAGTGCCCCTATTCGTCACGCTTTGACCATTGCCTATCGCACGCGCTGGCGGGCCCCAAAGGGTCGCGCCGAAGCATTCAATGCCTGCGCTCTTTGTATTGCCGACGCGGGTGCACTGGGCGGCAATATGCCATTGTCATCATCCCCAGCCGCCCACGAATATGATGTTGGCGCGTCAGGCGCGAAATTAGTAGGATCGACAGCTTCGCACACTGATTCTTCGAAGGCGGAGCCATGCTTCGGCGATGCATTTTGCATTCACCGAGCCCCTCCTCCCGCAGCCACCTATTCCAATCGACGTTAAAGACTAAATGGGCCATCGACTGCACTGTCATGCAGGATGCAGACGTCGTCTTCAGAGAACAGCCGAAATAGTTCTGCAGTCGTTGCCACGCCGAGCTTGAGCATAGCGTTCGTTTTGTGGGTGCAGATAGTCTGCTTCGAGCGGTGGCGTGCCAAGGCAATCGCCTTGAGTGATTGACCAGCAAGCGTAGCTTTTAGAACGTCGATCTCACAGGCAGTAAGGGGCTGATAACTTTGGCCACGTCTGGGCAGCTTTGCCGAGTATTTAGCAAGTGTAGACGAAACGAATTTTTTGCGGATGTGCGCCGCATGAATAGCAGCCTTCAAATCCCTGCCGACATCATCCTTGTCGAGCACCGCATGAACGGCCCTCATTGCCGACAGAGTTGCGAGAAATGCCTCATTTTTTATGCAAGAATGCAGGACCAGGCCAACGTCAATATGACCCGCACGTATGCGTGACAGCAATGGTTCGCCCAGGGCGTTTTGCCGCGAACTAACGCTTTGAAGGTCCGCGACGATTACATCACAGTCGACCGCTAGATTCGCCAACGTGTCTGCGCAGTGGGTCGTAGCGATGGTCCTGACCCCGGCACACTGACGAACCGCCGCCTCAGTGCCAAGTGCGCTAATAAGATGGCCGCCAGCACAAACAACCCTAATTGGCATCGCTATCTCCGCAGGAAGAAAACTGTCGAGACTAATTAGAGATGTAGCATCAGACAATCGGATAAGTATGATTTTGTTCGGGGACGGGATCTGGCTTCCCACCTATCGATCCTCGAGCAGCATCGCCGTCGCACTGGCTGAGAGCTCTGTTACTGAGCCAGGCACGTCGCGAAGCTGGACAGCGGCTTTCGCGAGGACTTTGCGCACGTCGAACTTCACTTCGGCTGTACAAGAACTTGGATTTGTGAACGGCCCGCTACGTTGAGACGCATCCTCATCG
Source organism: Caballeronia sp. GAWG1-1 (assembly GCF_023631465.1). Classification (NCBI taxonomy): domain Bacteria; kingdom Pseudomonadati; phylum Pseudomonadota; class Betaproteobacteria; order Burkholderiales; family Burkholderiaceae; genus Caballeronia; species Caballeronia sp. GAWG1-1. The sequence goes on along the minus strand of NZ_JALQDB010000001.1, from coordinate 16,777 downwards.
GAAGCGGCTTAATGCCATACTCAAAATAATTGACCGGTGCTAAGCATGAAACATATCACCAAGGCTTGGTTCATAAATGAACGAACCCGGGACACCTGGGTGCAAATCGGCGTTCAAGTGGGTAGTAAAGTTCATTACGGGAAAATTTCCGATGCGGCTCTAGTTGAATTGGCATTAAGAGCTTGCAGCACAGTGCAGGAAGCAATGAATACCGAGCTTTTGCAAGCCGTTCGCGCATTCGTCCGTCAGAATAAATACGCTACCGTTCCAATCCTAACTGCGCCCCTTGATCCACTAAGTGATGCCAAGATACAGTCACCGCGTCGTTTATAAGATCAGCGAATTTGATGCACATTGAAACACTGAGCTACATTTTTCTTTCTGCCTCCCCCGTGACCTTTGGCGACGCGCCTTTATCCCCACCACCGAGTGCCACCAATAGCGCCGCGCGGGTCGTCAAACGGTCGAAGTGATTTTGTGCCAAAGCTTCCTGAATTTGTTGCACCGACTGCTGGCTTTGCAACCACGGCTGTACGTCCGTTTCACCGGCAGTGAAACGCGCTTTGGCCAAGCGTTCGGCTAAGCGAGACTGCTCAAGTCGCTCCTGCAGCTTGGCCTCTTCGCGTTCGAATTGAGCGCTAGCCGTCAACCTGTCTTCGACCTCCTGGAGCGCATTATAAATTGCCTTTCGGAATTGGAGCGCTGCGACGTTGTAATCCGACTGCGACACTTTTATTCGCAGCTGAGTCCGGTTCCAATCGACAAATGGCAACGCGATGGCCAGCCCCACGTTGGCCACAGGATTGGTTAGGAAGCGCGCTAGGTCATCGCTCAATGTACCCACGGAACTGGTAAGCGATAGCGACGGATACAAGCTAGCACGAGCAACATCGATGTTCGCTAGCGTTTGCCGCACTCGCCATTCCGCTGCACGTACATCAGCGCGGCGATGAATAACATCCGCTGGTAGTCCCGCAGCTACCGGTGGGAGGGATCGGGTGATCAGTCTATCCGGGATGTCGATGGCGGTCTCGGGTGGCCCGCCTACTAGGATCGCCAACGCGTTTCTATTCTGCAAAAGCTCCTTGGCGATTTGATCGATGGTCACTTCTTCGGCAAGCACAGTCTGCCGCGCCTGACCGACATCGACCCTGGACGCGCTTCCCGCATCGTAGCGCGCCTGCACTATTGCAAGAGTCCGCTTGGCGTAGGCCAACCGGTCCTTAGAAAGCGTTAAGCGCTCGTTAAGCAAGCCAAGCATCCAGTAATTCTTCAAACATGCGCTAATTATTCCTAGTCGAGCCCAATCTGCGCCGTGCTCTTCTGCATTCGCAAGCCAGTTCGCTGAATCGCGTTCAGCAGCTAGCTTCCCACCAACGTCTAAGTCGTAATTAAGCGACGCGTTGACATCTCCTCCGCGCGAACGCATGCGGCGCAACGTGAGAGACTCCGTGCCCCAACCAATGTTGCCGCCCACGGTGACTCTTGGCGTCATATTCGTCGAAGTGTTTGTTGCCTCCAATTGCACTTGACGCAGGCGGTCGGCCGCTATCAGCAGATCAGTGTTAGATTCAACGACACTGCGGACTAACCGATTAAGGCGTTCATCCCCAAACTCCCGCCACCATTCCTCTGCAACGTTCGATCCATTGGCCGCCGTCGGAGCGCTCCAGTTCACTGGGACTTCTGCTGGCGGTACTCCTGGCAGTTGCGGCGCAACACAGCCAGCAATCGACAGAACGGCGCAAACAAACGAAGCCTCGCTGGATCGCTTTGCGATTGTAGACAGTCTGCGGCTAATCATGTGCAAGCGCGTCGATAGGGTCGAGCCGAGCAGCACGGCAAGCCGGCATCAAACCAAAAATAACGCCTACGAGCGTCGACGATGCGAATGCTGTCGCAGCTGTGATGGGAGACTGAAGCATCGCCCAATCATTGGCAAAGTAAGAGACACATTCACTCAACGCGAGGGACAGGACCAGTCCTATCAATCCACCTGAAACGCAAAGAAACACTGCCTCTAAGAGGAACTGCTGCAAGATATCGCTGTGTCGCGCCCCTACCGCCATGCGGATTCCGATTTCGCGCGTGCGCTCTTTGATTGAGACTAGCATCATGTTCATGACGCCGATGCCGCCAACACCGAGCGTCGTGATCGCTACTACGATCATAAGTGTTGTCATAATGTCTTGGGTCTTATTGAGTAGCTTGGCAAAACTATTAGCATTGAACGTAGCGAAGTCCTTGCGACCATGACGCTGCGCAAGCACGTCACTGAGACGGGCTTCCGCGTCGTCAGTGCTGTGATCGCCAAGCACACGCACGATAAGTCGATCCGGCAGCTGGCGTCCCATGACTCGGGTTGTTGCGGCCGACAGTGGCATCCAGACGTCTAATGCACTGGGGTCGGAGAACATGTCGCGCTTTTCTTTTACGACCCCTATCACTGTCGCTGGCGCGTTGTTGACCGCGATAACTTGGCCCATTGCGTCGCCGTACTGGCCAAATAACTTTCGCTGCGCTGCCTGACTAATAACGACCACTTGAGTATTCTTTGCGAATTCGTCGTCATCGAATCCCGTCCCTCGCAGGAAGCTCAAACCTCGCACCCTGAAATAGTCTTTGTTCACACCAACAAGTCTTCCGCGTCCGTGAGCGTGTCCATGCTGTATCAGAACAAATTTTTCAATTTCGGCCGTCCCGCTATCGACATAGTCCTGGGCCGCCAGTAGCTTCAAATCGGCAAGCGTTAATGACTTTCTCAACGATGGGCTCGCCTTATCGGAGTCGCCGATCGGCCAGAAGGTAATTGTGTTCGTTCCCAACGAGCGGATCGTGTCAAGAGTGCGTTCTTCCGCACCAAGGCTTAGCGCGACTATCGACACTACTGCGGCGACGCCGATGACAACTCCGAGCATTGTGAGTGCTGTACGCAGCCGGTTATTCGCGAGACTCCTCAGCGCGATTCCCACGCTTGTTCGTAGGCAACCGATACGTGTTACCACACTCCTCTTCTGACAAGATGCGCCCATAGCGGGGCATTCATTTTTTTCGCCGGAAATCGATAAGCCAAGCCAGTGCGAACCGACAGGCAGCGCAACGCTAGAATAAGCATCCTCAGTTTTCGCCGTAGAGGTTGGCCTGTCATCCACGATCTTGCCGTCCTCAATTTTGATTACTCGATGAGCATGCTCCGCGACGCGTTCATCATGAGAAACCAAGACTACTGTGTGACCCTGACGATGAAGTGCGTCAAAGATCTCCATGACCTCGCGAGCGCTCTTCGAATCCAACGCCCCGGTAGGCTCGTCACCGAGTAACACCGTCCCGCCGTTCATCAACGCTCGCGCAATGCTCACTCGCTGCTGCTGACCACCTGATAGCTGATTAGGACGATGCCTGGCCCGACGCGCTAGCCCGAGAAGGCTTAAGAGCTTTTCAGCGCGATGACGTCGTTCGACGGACGGCGTGCCCGCGTACACTGCAGGAACTTCCACGTTCTCCGCCGCGCTTAAGTGAGAAAGCAGGTTGTAACGCTGGAAAATGAATCCAAAATATTCACGCCGCAGCTTCGCCAATTTTTCGCCATCTGCGTCGAACACAAGTTGACCATCGAGTTTGTAAGTGCCGGCACTTGGGCGAGCAAGACATCCGATGATATTTAGTAGGGTTGTCTTCCCAGAACCAGATGTCCCAACGATAGCGACGAATTCGCCGGCATTGATGGTGAGGTTTATATCTTCAAGAACGACTATGTGCTCACCTCCCGCTTCATAGTGGCGACTAACATTCGAGAGCTGAATAAGCGGCTCTGACATGATTAGCTCCCATCTGAGATAGCTGGGTCTGTAGGCGAATTGAATGCCAATCCGTCGTCAATAAGCACCGCCTCTCCAATAGCAAGCCCATCGCGAACTTCTGCCTTAACGTTGTTGTTCAGGCCGATCCGAACGCTGCGCTGAACAATCTCGCCCCGATCGTTGATAACCCGAACTTGATACCGCCCATCAGGTGCTTTTGCCCCCAACGCTTCGGACGGAATAATCAGGACCTCTTTACTCGAATTGATCGCTACTCGAACGTCGGCGGTCATCGCGATACGAAGCTTGCGTTTCGAATTAGGAACGTCAAAAAGCGCGTTATAGAAAACGGCCCGGTGCGTCGATTCTTCGCCGCCCGTACCGCGTTGACGAGCGGATTCAATATACCCCCGGGGCGCCGGCTCTATCGAACGCAGCTTCCCGCAGTAATGTTGGTCCGGCTCCCCTAGGGTCGTAAAGCAGGCAGTCTGGCCGAGACGTACCCGATGCACGTCCGCCTCGGACACTTCTGCGCTCACCGTCATCGTGCCGAGGTCGGCAAGCCTCAGTATGACTGGAGTTTCCTGCTGCGCATTTACCGTTTGCCCCTCTCGCGAAACGATCGCTACGACTTCTCCCTCGCTCGGTGCGACAATCTTCGTGAAGTCAAGATGTGCCTTGGCAGTTTCGACTTTCATGTGGGCACTGCGGATACTGGCGTCAATGCTCTCCAGCTGGGCCTTTCGACTCCGATACTCAGTCTCAGCTCTGATATTGTCCTGACGCGAGGTTGCTTCTTCGGCGAGCATGAGGTGATGGCGACGCATTGCCATTTCGGCTTCAAACAGCTTAGCGTGCGCGGCTGCCCTGTCTGCAACCAGCTGATCCTCGCGGGCCTGCTCTTCTTTCAGCTCGTTTTCTGCGACGGTAGGGTCGATCTCCGCAAGCAATTGCCCTTTCGTTACCTTGTCTCCAACGTGAACCTTCAAAGATTTGATTTGGCCGGAAGCCTGTGAACCCACGTCTACCTGGGTTCTACCTTCAAGCGTCCCTTCTGCCAAAACCACGTCGTCAACATCACCTTTTTCTACGCGCACAGTGCGAAAGTTCGATTTCATATCAATCCGGCACCACAGCGCGGCGACAACGACTGCAGTGATCGCAAGAGCAAGGACGACCACCACCAAAAATTTCTTTAGCATGATGTTTCTTAGCAAACGCGAAGACGTTCCTACGAGCGTGCTGCAAGCGTGGGTTGAAGTGCGCAATAGGGCACCGCCTCAAGATGAGTCAGCGCCGTTGCCCTCCTTAACTTCGTCTGAAATTGACCGCTCGTGGTCACGGGGAAGTGCAAAGGGATAGCGGTAAGCAGTTAAGGCGCGACAGAATCGAAAGGATGCTGACCTGGGCGTATCGCCCATCGGTGGGATCTTTCCCAAGGACAAAACTGCGGCGGACTGGCTGCTGCCGATGCCGGGCTCAGCACAGAGCTAGTGTGTTGCGGCAAATGATAATCATCGGAAAAGAGCGACCACAGATTGATTAGGACCGCTCAAATCACACAAATGGCCGGCCCTACTACACACATTCCTGAATTTTTTAATAGCCGAGATTTCCTTCCGCAAGCTAGCCAACAACTACTCTACCCGCCCGAATCCTCTATCTGGAATGCGACACGTACGAAAGTGGCAAAGCCACATTGGCTTCAGCAGTTACGGCGTTGTTCCTCCGCTTATATCGAGACGAGATTTCCCTGGCGCTAAGATGGACTGAACTTGAAGGAACGGTTCCGGCGTCTTCCGTTCCAGCCTTCGCCACCCGGCCAAGGAAACCGTGAATCAGCATTGCACGCGCTTCCGGCTTTATCACCGAACTTCTCCGGTCTGCTGGCAGTAGGTCGCTGTCGATCCATTTGCATTCTTATGGATTCGCGCCTCTTAAAGGTCGATTGGCACAGTGAGACACACGGTGCGCGCAACGCCATGTCTGACGTCTTCGCGCTTGTTATCCAATTGAAGCCGAAACTTGATGCAACAGGCAATCCGGTGAAGGTTACCTTTCCCATCCGTTCGATCCCTGAACCTCGAATTTCGAGTCTAGGAGATTCGTCGTCCATCTAACATTGGACGTGTACGAATCTGTCGCTCTGAGTTGGCAGCTGTTGCGACGCATCGTTACCGCAAGCGTGTGAGCGTTCATTGATCCATACAGGCGACGCAGGAATGCGTCTCTCGAAAATCAAGAAGCAGGCAGTGATGCCGAACGCTCGCCGGGGGCGGTAGCGGGCCGGGCACGGGCGGTGGCAAGCGGCTGCATCTGGGCCGGCAAGTGTTTCTGTTCAAGCCCGCTCTGTGAAATGTTTCATCACGACGGCGGCTAATTCCTGTAGCTCCGACTTCTCATCAAAGCGCTCCTCGCGTCGTGACCTGAGAAAGAACCGAGCCTTTGGGAGGCTTGGAAGCGTTGGTTTTGACACCTGCCGCAATCCAGGTCGCGCGGCCGCAGAAGCATTGAGACAACCCACGCCGAGCCCAGCTTCTAGGGCGGCGGTGAGGTCGTCAACGCCGGACGCGATATGACTCACATAGAAAGCAATGCCCCTTTTACGAAGGCTATCTATTGCAAGGCGATGCAGCGAGCAGAATTCCGGCAGGAGGACAAGGGGCAAGGGGCGCCCCGGCAGAGGATTCGAGCGTTTGGCACCAATCACCCACTGCAGTGGCTCGACACCGAGCTCCGTGCTGTCGTTCAGCCGAAGCGACTTTACGCCTATTAGGCTCATCAGCAAGGCAAGTTCGATTTCGCCTCGTTCATACGCTGCCTGAATATCGGAGCTCATGCCAACGAGGCTTCGCAATCGGATCCGGGGGCAGTCTGTCACTGTTCGCGCGAGCAGTTGTCCGAGTTCTGCGCTGCGAAAGTAACCCGTAACACCGATTGCTATCTCGATGTCCTCGGGAATCGCATGCATGTCTCGCCATGCAGCTTCCGACAAACCGACGATCCTCCTTGCGTGGCGTAACAGTTGAATGCCTGCAGCGGTAGGCGTGACGCCGCTCTTGGCCCGCAGCAGCAATGTCTGACCCGCTCGGGCTTCAAGCTTCGCAAGTTGCTCGCTCAAAGCTGATTGCGAAAGACTGCGCGCAGGGGCAGCAGCCGTAATGCTCCTTGCTTCCACTGCGGCGATAAACGATTTCAGTTGCTCGACGTCGAAAACGTGCATTTCATCCCCCGGAGATGCCGATGGATCATAGCTGATCTTCCCGCTTTTCGGATTCGTTAATGACAGCCACTATACGAGCATTAATCACAGACAGGAACGAACATGCCTCATATCAACATTCAAATCTCAGGATCTCGTGATCGTGATCTTGGCCGCCGAGCCGCCGAAGCGATTAGTCAGCTGACAGCGGACGTCCTTGGCAAGGATCCGGCTGTCATGGCCGTGACACTCGACTACATCGCCGACGAGGATTGGCTGATCGGGGGGAAAAGCCTAGCTGAATTGTCTGCTGCATCGTATTTCGTCGAGGTGAGCATTACCGACGAGACAAATACAAAGGCAGAAAAGGCCAACTTCATCCGCCAAGTGCACGAAGTAATGTGCGGCTTGAGAGCAGAGGTTCACGAAGTGTCATACGTGTATCTGATCGACGCTCGCGCCGCCGCATATGGATTCGGCGGACGGACGCAAGAGTGGCGACACCAGAAGGCAGGCGTCTAGACGATCGTCTCAAGATTCGTGGCACTTGCCGAGACTCACAATGGGCATTGGTCACGGGTCATCCACTTTTGATGAGAAAGCCATGCTCGCGGACTTTTTGGAAACAATCGGCTCGCTCGGTGTGTTGGCCAGCGCCGTGGCCTGCTGCAAAAATGCTGGATCCAGTCGCACTCGCCCGCAACTGAACGAAAACGTTCGACACTCGAACGGGTGCCTTCATCGCCGGCCGAAGGTACGTCACTTCGAGTCAAATGCGGATCGCGAATGTACAGGTAATGCATTAAAAGATTCTGCCATGAAGGATCGTCCTATCCCCCGGGACGGTTTCGTTGACTAGCAGCGCGCGAATTACGAGTGCTTCTTACGGTAACGCCAGAGTCTCGCCGGCACCGCTAGACACAGTGCTCGCAAGCACCGCTGCTCGCGATCGCTGGGGCTACACGATCCATCGGCGGCTTCGGTCCGGATCATCAACGCGTGTTGGTTGCCAATCGTCGAGGACACCTCTACCGGCTGACAAGGCCGGTCATTTGACCGATATACGAAGCCAGCGATGGATGCGATCGTGCTTGCTTCGCATCACACTGGAGAGGCGCGATTAGCAGCGTGCGCCTCACAGATATTCGATATTACTTGGAGTATCTCAATGAAGTTGAAGGCAATAGCGGTCGCTGCCATCGCCTGTGCTGCGCTTCTCACAGCAGATCCGGGTTTCGCGCAAAGCATTAGCGATTCCGCGTGCGGGTCTGCAAAGAACGTCGTGCTGGTACATGGGCTTTTTGCCGACGCTTCCAGATGGATGAAGGTCATTCCACTTTTGCAAGCCAAAGGGCTGCACGTTACGGCGGTACAGAACCCCACCACCTCCCTTGACGCGGACGTCGCTGCCGTTAAGCGTGTCCTCTCCCAGCAGGATGGCCCGACGCTGCTTGTCGCCCATTCCTATGGTGGGATGGTCATCAGCCAAGCGGGCGATGATCCCAAGGTATGCGGGCTTGTCTACGTCGCTGCGCGTGCGCCCGACGCGAATGAGGACTATGTTGCCCTGACCAAAAAATTTCCGCCCGCGCCTGCTTCCACAGGTTTGCAGTGGTCACCCGACGGTTATGGAAGTCTGTCAGAGCAGGCATTCGTCAATGACTTTGCGGGTGACCTTCCGAAGTCGGAGGCTCGTGCCTACTTCGCCGTTCAGCAACCGGTGGGGCGGGCGATCACGATGGCAAAAACGACCCTGGCCGCATGGCGCGACAAACCAACGTGGTACGTGGTATCGACCGAAGACCGAACCATCAACGCCGATTTGGAGCGCTTCATGGCCAAGCGCATGCACGCAAAGACCACTGAGATCGAGGCCAGCCACGTTGTGCTCATTTCGCATCCGAACGAAGTTGCAGATCAGATACTGGCTGCCGTTGCTCAACAGCGATAAGTCTGCCAATCCGTGCATCGATCGAACCCTGGATGTCTCGTACGCGGTGATACTCCTTTTGTTGAGCGTAGCTGAGACGCAAGAGCGTGGAAGAAGGAAGAATTAAGAAAGAGGCCCGCAGCCGTCATGGGGCTGAAAATGTGATCGCGCTCAATTCGGCGTGAAGTGTAGTGCGCAAGTTCGTACCGGTAAGTGCAGCATTGCGCCTCGTCTCACCGACTGTCTAGCGTCGTAGCATAACGGCGCCTACATCCTGCGCCGTCCGATCTGCTCATCGAGGCGCCACACGAGGTTCACGGAAAATCGACGATCAAGCAACGGGGTGGACAATCCTAATCTCATCGCTCATGACTTCCGATCAGCGAGCAGGCGACTCGTGATTACCGTTCCGGAAACAGCTACCTCTACCGCACACGCCCTTTTGGCTCGCGAGTGCGATCGATCGGGCGCTACCGCTGCTCCTACCTCTCATGGTGTCTATCGTTCCGGCGCTCCGGCTGAGTCCAGCAATATATCGCCGGCGAATCCGGTCACGCATTTATCGGTCTTATGGCCGTCTGCTGACGGTCGAGCGCAAGGCTCTTTTATTGGACGATGACGACGACCGTCATTCGCTGCTTGAAGGACTGGCTTCGGCTGAACAGTCGCTAAACGACTTCAGCGTCCGTTTCCCCATGCTGATGCGCTTTATTTCCTGTGCGAACACATCGGCCTGGTGCAGGCACATCTACGGGTTAGGAAAGGACGCTTTCTCCTATCTGAACATCGATGTGCGATGAAGCGACTCTCGAGCCCTCACACATCACAAACTGCTCAAGGAACCGCAGGCGCAGTCGATAACCTGAAAGGCTGTGCATGCCTTCCTCAGCCCGGCCTATGTTCCGGGTGCATCAACTTATTCTTGACACAAGCAGACATGCGGCATTTCATCAGCACTCTTTTTCTTCTTGCGCTTCCTTTCCTCGTGTCGTGCGGAGGAAACTCCAATACACCGTCGAATGGAGCTGCGGCAGCAGCGAACGCAGCCTCCTCGACGGCGTCGACGTCTGCTCCTGGCGAATCGGGCCCAGCGACGACCGCTACCGGTGCGTCGGCGCCGGCATCGACCTCCGCCGTCGTGGGCACAAATGAGCCGAACCCGGCGACAACAGTTGCGGATAACGTATTACCGATTAGCGTGCAAACGCCGAACTATGACATCAACCGGGCCTTGATTAGCGTCACCGTCTGCGTGCCCGGCACGTCGATGTGCGAAACGGTCAATAACGTCATGGTGGATACAGGCTCTGTTGGCCTGCGATTGCAACGTTCCGCGCTCAAACATCCTGAACTCTTCTCGGCGATGGCAGGACCCGACGCACATGCGTTGGCGGAATGCTATCGCTTCGTCTCATCGGCCGCTTGGGGAGTAGTGACTCGCGCGGATGTCCGGTTAGCTGCCATCCAAGCATCGAGTGTTCCAATTCAGATCGTTGATGAAGCAAGCGCGTCGTATGGCGATCATCCGCGTCCCGACTCCTGTTCGAAGGGCAGCAAGCCGACGTCGAACGGAACGCTCGGGATTGCTCCGGTATCCCTCAACGATTGCAAGGATCCATGCTTCATTTCGCTCAGAACACCTCGGTACTACGAGTGCACTGCAGAAGGGTGCACGCCCATCGCTAAGCCCGTGGCCGCGAATTTTCGCGTTGTTCATCCGATAGCGGCTCTTCCGTCTGATAACAATGGCTACGTGCTCAACGTACAGGCGGTTCCGGAGTCGGGCGCGAGCGCCACACCGGGGACGCTTACGCTCGGCATCGCAACGCGTTCGAACAATTCACTCGACGTTACCAACGTGATCGATCTCGCGCCGGATGGAACCTTCACGACGGTTTGGAACGGGCAGTCGTACTCTGCGAGCTACTTCGATACAGGCACCGAAGAATATTACTTCGCCACTTCGCCGGCTGGAGTGCACGCGTGCGGCTCTCACTGGTGCGCAGCGCCCGAAGCAGCGTTATCCGCGACCCTGAAGGGCCAAACTACGGAAGCGACCGCCAATTTTCGTGTCGGCGATTCAACCAGTCTGATTAACAGCGGTAAGGGCGCGTTCAGAAATATTGCCATTGTCGCTAACAAGGACTCGCGCGCCTTTGTCTGGGGTATGCCGTTCTTTGTCGGACGCAAAGTCTTTATCAAACTGACTGACGGGTCGAGCGGTTCCAGCAATGCGTATTACGCGTTTTCCGATGCCGTTTTCCCCTAACGCGTGATGCGGTAGGAAATTGCACGCCGAAGCGACATCGCACCGGCTCACGCCACCCTCAAGTTGATGGTCCGCAAGCCGTCAATAAAAGAGATGGTTCGGGAACTGAAAACGTGCATCGACGGTGCGATCGCTTCATCAGGGAGAAACAACATAAGCAGCGAGCGCGCCCTGGGCGCATCGCCATTCACATAAACCCAGACTGAACGTCCTTGAACTCGTGAAACCAACCCTTATCAGTGCCGCAACGCTCGCGGTTTTTTGTTCCGTATTTGCAGGATGCGGAGGCAGCTCTGCGCCTTCGACCTCCGGCAGTGTCTACATGGGTCCGCTCAGCAACGCGACGGTCGAGGTTCATGAGCTTGCAGCGGACGGCACCGTGTCCGACAAGCCCGTCACAACTACCACTACCGCGTCCGACGGCTCATTCACGCTTAAATCGGCACTGCACTATCCGGTGTTCGTACGGGTCACGGGCGGTTCTTACGAGGAAGAGGCAACCGGCACCGCGACCACGCTAAACGGCGAACTTGACGCGGTCTACCTGACCGCGCCGTCTCAGATGGTAGTTTCCACCTATTCGAACGCCGTCGTTGCCGACGCACGTGCTGCGGGCGGCCTCACTGCCGACAACATTGCCTCGGCGATGTCGCGTATGAACGCCTTTGCGGGCGACATCGACGTGAGCTCGACCACACCGACTTTCGTTTCGAGCGGCACTACGACGGACGTTTCCGATGGCTCGAAGATGGCGCTCGCGCTCGGCGCGGAGTCACAGAGCCGCACGTCGCTCGGCCTCTCGGTCGTCGAGAGCACGCAAAATATCGTCGCGCAAGCCGGCAACGGCGACAACCTCGCACAATGTAACGCCGGTGCAGGCAACATCAACTCTGACGGCACGCTCGACGCACCGGTCAGCGGTAACTGCGCGATTACCACTGCCGCGGCCGCTTACGTTGGCGGCAGTCACAACAAGTCCGGCATCAAGAAACTGTCGGCACTTAAAAATGTGATTCCCGGTCATGCAGCCGCAGTATCCATCAGCAGCGCGGCGTGCACGGATCGCGAAAAACTGTTAAGCGAGCTCGGCACGCTCTTCGCCAATCGAAAGAACGAAGTTCAGGCACAGCTCGGAAATGGCGTCACTGTGGCGAACTGGAAAAACTTTGCCAACGGCGGCACGTGGGGTCCATTCGCCGCGAGCTACGGCCCGGTCACGGCGGCAGCTTGCGGCAGCGACGTCGGCGCGTTCCAGCGCGAACTGGTCATGGCTGTGGAGAACTACTGGGTCGATCAGGGCATCAACTATTGCCACCATCACATCCCCGGCTGGTTACCGCCGAAGTCGCCCGCTAAGTTTCGCAACTTCTCCTCGGGCAGTACTTCTGGCGGCAGCACGTCCAAGATGACCTGCACCGCGAACCGTCGCGCCGATGGGTCGCAGAGCCTCACGCCTTTGACGCAAAGTGACGAGATTCAGTGGCAAGGCGTCGATTGTTCAGACTTCACCTCATGGGTGTACAACTTCGCGGGTCTCACGCAGGAAACGAATAACCTCGAGACGGGGATCGGTTCGCAGGCTTGCTCTACAGGCGATGATCCGCTCGTAAGCTCAGGCCAAAAGGAGCCGGGTGTGTTGCTGGATATCAACCAGGGCAACATCGCCAACATGGTCGGTTACTTGAAGCCGGGCGACCTGCTGTACATTACGCAAAAGGCGACCGTCCCGGCTAACGTCGGCACGGTCACGACAGCGGACGGCTACGATGTCTCGCACGTTATCACTTGGACCGGCAAGCATTACAGCGAGCTCAGAGCGAGCGATCCGGCGCACTTCGATCTGGGTACGCTGGGCAAGGTCGGATCGCGTCTGGGTGTTGACATCGCATCCTACCTGTCGACGTTGGACGGCAAGCCCATGCCGGTGTCCGAGTTGGGAGAATCGACGGACAAGGATCCGTGGATGATCATCGACAGTCACGATGCCGGACCGGCCTATCGTCCCTTCGTAATCAAAAATGCGACGATGAAAGCCGACTGGTACGCCGCGAGCCTCTCGCATGTACGCCGAATTATCGAAGCCGACAAGGTACAGACCGATCCGGCGCTCGCACCGCTCGTCATCACGCAGACAGTAAGTTCGAGCAACAACGCAGGTCCAGTGCTGACATTTGCGTCGAAGGCGTCATGGGCGAGTGGCACGAATGGCTACAAGCTGATTTATCAGCGGCCGAAACCGGGCGCTACACCCGCTTGCTATCGGGTAGGAACTCCGCCGGTTGCCGCAAGCACAGCGGCGGCGCAGTAAAACTCGTTGTTGACTGGCCGCCGTTCTTAATGGCGGCTAGTCTTACATTGAGGCTTTTCTCCCAGAGCAATTAGCGGCCACGTATCTGCGCGTGGTCGATCTCCACTCAATCAAGCCTCCTGACATACACTTATTTTCGCGGTTACAGCGGTTACATCAGTTACGCTATCCACGGACCCTTATCAGGCAAGGCTCGTAGCGTAACCGTTTTTTGTAACCGCGATTTGCTGTAACCGCGCAATCTGCTCTGGACCATTCAAACCCGTAGCCGGTGTAACCGCAGGCGCGGTTACAGGCGTGCACGGTTACACCGTCGCGGTTACGCGGAAAAGCCCATCTGATAAGGCTTCAATCTGACCTGTAACCGCGTAACCGCTGTAACCGCGTTTGCAGCAAGGTCAGAGAGTCTGTTCCCACAGGGCAGATGTGAAGACGTACACCTTAGTAGGCCCTTTGCCGGGAACCCGTTCGGCGCGCTGGGCCCAGCCGATGGCAGCGGGCTTGATCCAACCCGCGTCTATCAACGCCCGTGCAGCGGCTTTGAGATCTTGACCAATACAAATCTCTCGCCTGAATACCTCAGGGAATACTAGGTATTCGACGCCCCCATCAACCATGCGCCGATATCCCGCACGATTAGGCGTGGGTCTTTCGCTTTCTGAGTAAAGGTCTGTAAAGCGCGACTCCTCATGAGCTTCGAAGAACGCTTTGACTTGGGAAAGGATTGCCGCGTGCTCGTGATTGCCGGCACCGCCTCGGGTCTCTAGCCATGCTCGAAAACACGTGGCTGCGGCTGCGAGTGTTTCACCGGGCTGCCATCCGGTGATTCCGCGATCCGTCGCATACTCGCCTGCCAGGCCGAATAGGGCGAGCCGCTTACAGACGCGATGCGCCTGACCATTTGCGTCAGTCGGTAGGTCCTCGGCTTCCTGTGTCGCCTAGCACTCGCAGTTCGACCCGCTACACAAAATTGGTGTAACAGGTGTAGCCGGTGTAACTTTGGCCGCAAACCCAAACTGGGCAAGAGTTTCCGCGTTACACAAATCGCGTTACACCGATTGCGTGTTACACCGCCAGGTGTAACACGGTCTCTCGCCCGTCACGAACAACGGCGAGGCGAGCCATGAATAGCACGCTCACCGAGATCCTCGGTTCCTGTGAACGCTGTACCTGCCCGTCGTTATCGGTGCGGGCACGACGGTGAACGGAATCGAGCGAAGCAATACCGCGTTCGGCGTGCCCTGCGCGACCCAGCAAGCCGCGTGGGCGGCGGCACGCGAAATGTGCGAACAGATGGATGGCGTCGGCTTCTGCGTGGGCCGCCTCGATCCTGTCTCGGAGAGAGGGGCGCGCCCTGGCGACTAAGAAAAAGGACGCAGATCCGCGCGGCAGTTGGACAAGCTCTACGCGGAAATGATCCGAAGTCACGCCTATCGCGCGCTCAGCATGCCCGCGCGCTGTCTGATGTGGGACATGAAGTCGATGGTGACCACGACGAACAACGGGTCCATCGGCGCCCCGCTCTCGGTGAGGAAAAAACAGTTCGGCTGGAGTTCTTCATCGGCGCTGAGCAAAGCGCTGTATGAGCTCCGCGCGATGGGATTCATCGCCGTGACGAAGCAGGGAGGATTTAAAGAGGGGACGCGTGTTTGCTCGTTGTACCGCTTTACTGATCTGCCCGTCTACGAGCATAAAGCCAGCGATCGACAGCCCCGGCAACCTGGTCACCGGATCCGGGGCGCAGCCGCTAGGTGCTCGCGTTACGGCCTGAGGTCGACATCGGTAGATTCGTTGGAGTGCTTCTGTCCGAGCGCGAGCAGAACCAATTCTTTCGCCGCGAGATTAGGGCACACGAAGATGACGAGATCGTTCGTCTTAGCGGCCGCGAGTTCGTCGGCGACGATCTTCCCTGCAATAGCGGAGTCATCTAGAACCGACGTACGAATATCCTCGAAGACGTGCAAGTCGAACTTTGCAATCGGCGAGAAGTCAGTACCGTCTTCCAATGCCACGATGAACTTTTGACCATGGGTCGAACATTCAAAGCGCTGCCCCTCTGTGGAGATCAAGCGAGATGTTTTCATGCGGCGGCCTAGTTGATCGCAGCCCCGGCAGCCGCGAGGGATTTCGTGGTTTCGGACCGCTAGAACGCTTCGCACATAAGCTGCCGGGTGTTCGCGCTGCGCAAACAAGTTAGCACGGATTGCTGCGGCCTACTTTTTGTCCATGCTTTAATAATAGTAAAAATCTGCTTAATTACATGTTCTGGCGGCGATGCTTTTGCCTCCGCATCTCGGTACGTTGGAGTTCGCGCGCCGGCGCCATATAGCAAAATGAACCTGTACGACTGTCAAATGTTGGCCGCTAGCATCAGGAAACGGGTTGACAACGGAATACTGAATGGCCAACAACTTGCGATTGAGCTCGACCATCTTGCAGACGCACTTGCGCCCTGTGTGGGGACGGACTGGCGCGTCCAGACATCCTTATCTGTTGCACGCTCGTTACTAGCACTTAGAAAAACGCTAGAGGCACTTTTCCGCCTGGAGCGCCTGATCTCGGAAGAGGTGTGCCGTCGTGACAGCGACTGAGGATCTTAGAACGTCCGGCACAAGGAGGTGACGCGTGAGTGGCGACCGCGTTATAAGTCAGCACCGCGCGCGGACGTCGAGCGGACGCCGTTCCTAAAACTTTAGGACCTGAGATCAGCACACTTCTGTGCCGATCTCCACGACATCGACGCCGCGCTAACATGGATAAAGTGTCATCGGTGTAACGGTGTAACGCGATCACATAGTTGGTGTAACGCCGAAAGGCTTATGAGACAGGGCTTTCCGGGACGCGTTACACCTGCTACACCCGTTACACCGACATTTCGATGATCGCGAGAGACGCGTTACGAAGACCATACGCGGGAAGTAAATACATAGACGCGTGTACTCCCCTTCCCCGGAATGCGCTCAACTCGTTGATACTTTCCGTCGGGCGAAACCCGAATCCAACCCGCATCCACAAGCACTTTGGCAGCGCCTTTCGGATCAAAGCCTTGAGACACTTCGCGCTTAAAAACTTCCGGAAAGACAAGGTATTCCGAAGCTCCATCAACTGCGCGCCTAAACCCGGCGCGATTCATGGTTGGTCGGTCTGAAACATCATTGAGGTCGGTGAATCGCGATTCTTCGTGGGCCTCGAAGAACGCTTTGACGTGGGAAAGGATTGCCGCGTGCTCGTGATTGCCTGCGCCGCCTCGGTTCTCTAGCCATGCTCG